>NZ_JBIUBW010000001.1:737292-874279 GCF_044548465.1 Streptomyces sp. NPDC052023
TGCTCTGCCCCCGCCCTTGTCCCGGCACTGCCATGGTTGGCCCTGTTGGGGGGCGGGGGCCGGGCGTCGCGACGGGGCGAACGTTGCCTGTCGCGGCACTAGGAGAGGCCGGCGAGCGGGATCAGCCGGAACTCGATCCGCTCGTACGTCCCCCGGACCCCGGTCTCGTACAGCACACCGAGCGTGCCGGTCGCGACCTGCACCAGGTCGGAGTAGGCCGCCGGCTGCCGGGAGAGCGTCAGCGCCTTGGTGAAGGTCGCACCGGCGTCCGTGCTGCGCCACACCGCCATGGCCTGCCGGGCGGTGGGCACGGAGGGGCCGGAGAAGAACAACGGGGCTCTTGGGCCGCCGGGCTGGAGGACGCTCGCCTGGACGATGGGCACGTCGCTCAGCGTGGGCTGGACGGCGTAGGGCCGGTCCAGGGTCCGGCCGCCGTCGGTGGAGCGGCTGTCGAGGCGGTGGCCGGCGCTGGTGCCGTGCTGGTCGCGGGCCGAGAAGTAGAGCGTGCCGTCGGGGAGTTCGGCGACGGTGCTCTCGTTGGCGTTGTCGTGGCCGTCGTAGGAGGCGTCCACGAAGCCCAGCCGCCAGGTGAGGCCGCCGTTGTCGCTGTAGAGGGCGTGGGCGCCGTAGTACTTGGGTTCCTGACCGGTGTCCGCGGACCCGGCGGGCGGCGCGGCGGAGTGGTTGGCGGGGACCACCAGGCGGCCGGCGTGCCGGCCGTGGGTGAGGGCGACGGCGTGCCCGGGGCCGGTGGCGTACCAGCGCCAGCCGGCCCGTTTCACCGCCCTGGTGATCTCCCGTGGCGGGCTGAAGCTGCGTCCGTCGTCCCCGCTGCGCTGCACGAACACCCGGCGGCTCTGGGCCGGCGTCACCTCGCCGCGCATGATCTGCGCCTCCGTCACGGCGCCACTGTTGTAGGAGGTGAGCAGCACGACGGCGCCGGTGCGCGGGTCGACGACGGGTGCCGGGTTGCCGCGGGTGTCCCCCTGCCCGGCGGCCACGACCGTCAGCGGGCCCCAGGTGCAGCCGCCGTCGGTGGAGCGGCGCACGAGCACGTCGATGTCGCCGGAGTCGCCCGCGCCACCGCGCCGGCCCTCGGCGAACGCCAGGACGGTCCCGGCGCGGGTCGTGACGGCCGCCGGGATGCGATAGGTGTCGTAGCCGCCCTTCCCCGCGGTGTAGGGCACGGAGGAGGTGCAGCGGGCCGCGGACGCGGTGGGGGTGTCGGTGAACGGGCTGGACAGGAGCGGGACGAGAACGGCTGCGGCGGTCAGGAAGGCACGTCTGGGACGACTCATCGGGCGGGCCCCTCGGGGTCGGTGACGTTGTGTCAGTCACATCGTTCCCCGGGACACCGGTTCTCCCCCGCAGGCCGCGACGACCGGTCGCGGGTGTCAGGAGGGCGTGCGGGCCGTCGCCAGCAGGCGGGTCACCTCGTCCGAGGTGATGGTGAGGGCGGCACCGACGGTGGCGAGGACCTCGCGTTCGGCAGCGGTGTAGGGGCCGTCGGCGAGGGCGATGCGGGCGCCCTGGAGGAGGATCGACTCACGGCCGGCGGGGGCCAGGTGCGGGGCGAGCGGGTCGAGGGCCTCGTGCAGCTCTATGGCCAGCCCCGGGCCGCAGGGCTGACCGCAGACCCGGCCGGTGTCCGCGGCGAGCGCCTCGACGAGGGCGTTCAGCTGCTCCTCGGTGCAGTCCTCGAAGCCGGCCGCGCGGACCGTGCCGGCGGCCGCGGTGAGCGAGGGGCGGGTGCGGGTGCCGTCCGCGGCCAGCACCGCGAGGGCGACCGTGTGCACGGCGTCGCGGAGCATCGCGGAGAAGCGGGTCGTGGTGGGGTGGTCGAGGACGTCGGTGCCGAAATGGCTGCGGCAGGCCGCGCACTCCACGACGGGCCCGGTGTCGCCGCGCGGCAGCACGGGCACGCCGAGCAGGGTGAAGCGGCGACGCCCGGTCAGCCGCTGGTAGTTGCGGTCGCCCCCGCACCCGGGGCAGAAGAACTCGCCGTCCCCGACGGCCGTCCACGCGGTACGGGTGCCCAGTACGCGCACACGCCTGGCGGCACGGCCGTTTCGTCCCCGGACTGGCAGCACGTCGCACCTCCGTAACCCCACGGCAACATCGCCGCGCTGGCGTGATGTTAGCCACATCCGTGAGGCGGAGTCAGTACCCCGGACGAGACCTCTCCGTGACCTGGCCGGTAAACGACGGGGTCCCGCCCGCCGGAAATCGGCGGACGGGACCCGAAACGCCCGGTCAGAGGGGTCAGCGAGCCGCCCGGTTGACGGCCGAGACGACCGCCTTCAGTGACGCACGTGTCGTGTTCGCATCGATGCCGATCCCCCAGAGGACCTTGTCGTCGATCGCGCATTCGATGTACGAGGCGGCCTGCGCGGAGGCGCCCTCGCTCATGGTGTGCTCCTGGTAGTCCAGCAGCCGTACGTCGATGCCGATGGACTGCAGGGCGTCGAAGAACGCCGAGATCGGGCCGTTGCCGGTGCCGGACAGGACGGTGTCCTCGCCGTCGACGGTGGCCTCGACGGTGAGCTTGTCCACGCCGTCCGTGTCGGTCGTCGACTGTCCCGTCCTGACCTGGATCCGGCCCCACGGGTTCTCCGGGTTCGGCAGGTACTCGTCCTCGAAGATCGCCCAGATGTCCTTCGGGGTGACCTCGCCGCCGTCGGCGTCCGTCTTCGCCTGGATGATCTTCGAGAACTCGATCTGCATCCGGCGCGGCAGTTCCAGCTTGTGCTCGTTCTTCAGCACGTAGGCGACGCCGCCCTTGCCGGACTGCGAGTTCACGCGGATGACCGCCTCGTAGGAGCGGCCGACGTCCTTGGGGTCGATCGGCAGGTACGGGACCGCCCACTCGATGTCGTCGACGGTGACGCCCCTGGCCGCCGCGTCGGCCTCCATGGCGTCGAAGCCCTTCTTGATGGCGTCCTGGTGGGAGCCGGAGAAGGACGTGTAGACCAGGTCGCCCACGTACGGGTGGCGCGGGTGGACCTCCATCTGGTTGCAGTACTCCCACGTGCGACGGATCTCGTCGATGTCGGAGAAGTCGATCTGCGGGTCGACACCCTGCGAGAACAGGTTCATGCCCAGGGTGACCAGGTCGACGTTGCCGGTGCGCTCGCCCTGCCCGAACAGGCAGCCCTCGACCCGGTCGGCGCCGGCCATCAGCGCCAGCTCGGCCGCCGCCACCGCCGTACCGCGGTCGTTGTGGGGGTGGACGGACAGGCAGACGTGCTCACGGCGGGAGAGGTGGCGGCCCATCCACTCGAAGCGGTCGGCGTGCGTGGAGGGCGTGGAGCGCTCGACGGTGGCGGGCAGATTCAGGATGATCTCTCGGCCCGGACCCGGCTGCCAGACGTCCATGACCGCCTCGCAGACCTCCAGCGCGAAGTCCAGCTCGGTGTCGGTGAAGATCTCCGGGCTGTACTGGTAGCCGAACTCGGTCTCCGCGTCGAGCAGCTTCTCCGCGTACTCCATGACCAGCCGGGTGCCGTCGACGGCGATCTGCTTGATGTCCTCCTTGGAGCCGCGGAAGACGACCCGGCGGAAGACCGGCGCGGTGGCGTTGTACAGGTGCACGGTGGCCCGCTTGGCGCCCTTGAGGGACTCGACGGTCCGCTCGATGAGGTCCTCGCGTGCCTGGGTCAGCACCGAGATCGTGACGTCGTCCGGGATGGCGGTCTCGTCCTCGATGATCGAACGCACGAAGTCGAAGTCGGTCTGGCCGGAAGCCGGGAAGCCGACCTCGATCTCCTTGTAACCCATCCTGACCAGCAGATCGAACATCGCGCGCTTACGGGCCGGCGACATGGGGTCGATCAGCGCCTGGTTGCCGTCGCGCAGGTCGGTGGAGAGCCAGCGGGGGGCAGCGGTGATCCGGTTCTGCGGCCAGGTACGGTCGGGGATGTCGACCTGGTCGTAGCGACCGTACTTGTGGATCGGCAGGGAACTGGGCTGCTGGCGATTTGCCATGGTGGCGTGGGCTCCTCGAGAAATCCGGTGGGATCCGGTGTCCGGAAGGACGGCCGACGACGCAACGCCAAGCTCCGCGGGGAGGGAGTCGGCCTCGACTACAGGCCCTCGCCGCGGCAGCTAAGAAGAAGCAGCCCGAAACGCATGATGCAGAGCATGCTAGTCGAGCCCCTCACAAACGTGCGGTTCTGTATCAGTATGCGGGATCGGGCGGTATGTGCGGGGCGGGGGAAACGCCGCGAGAAGCGCCCACATACCCGCGGCCAATAACACAGCGCAACCACCCCCCACCCGCACATCCCCACATTTCACCAATCAAGGTTGCGGATAGTGACACTCCCCTGACTCGGTGCCAAGGTGCGGAGCATGACTCGCGTCTTCTGCACGATCGTGCCCCCGCACGTCCTCGACGAGCTCGCCCGGTCCGAGGACCCGGCCCTGTCCGGCCCCGCCCGCCGGACCCTCCAGCGTGACGCCTACGAGCGCACCCACCGCCGCCTCACCACGGTCATCGGCGCGCCCACCGTCACCCCGCCCGCCGCAGCCGCCGAAGGCAGACCGCACCGCACGATCCACGACGCCCAGCACCGCACGAGCCTGCCCGGGAAGAAGGTCCGCGACGAGGGTGACGAGCCCGGCAGGGACGCCACGGTCAACCGCGCCTACGCCGGCCTCGGCGCCACCTTCGAGCTGTTCCTCAAGGCCTACGGCCGCGACTCGATCGACGGCGGCGGCCTGCCCCTCGACGCGACGGTGCACTACGACGAGGAGTACAACAACGCCTTCTGGAACGGCGAGCAGATGGTCTTCGGTGACGGGGACGGCGAGATCTTCCTCGACTTCACCCTTCCGATCGACGTCATCGGCCACGAACTCGCCCACGGCGTGACCCAGTACACGGCGAACCTCACCTACTTCGGCCAGCCCGGCGCCCTCAACGAGTCCGTCTCCGACGTCTTCGGCGCGCTGATCAAGCAGTACACGCTCGGCCAGACCGCCGCCGAGGCCGACTGGCTGATCGGCGCCGGCCTGCTCGCCCCGCGGGTGAGCGGGGTGGCCCTGCGCTCGATGAAGGCCCCGGGCACGGCGTACGACGACGACGTGCTCGGCAAGGACCCGCAGCCCGCGACGATGGACGCGTATGTGCGCACCGGCCGCGACAACGGCGGTGTCCACATCAACTCCGGCATCCCCAACCACGCCTTCTACCTCGCCGCCACCGCCCTCGGCGGGCACGCCTGGGAGCGGGCGGGGCAGGTCTGGTACGACGTGCTGACCGGCGGCGAGCTGAAGGAGGACGCCATGTTCGCCGAGTTCGCCGCGCTGACCGTCTCCGCCGCGAAGGCACGCTTCGGCGACGGCAGCGACGAGCTGCGGGCGGTGGCCAAGGCCTGGGAGCAGGTCGGCGTGCGGACGCTGTAGGCGCGTATCCCTCCCCACGGCGGCCGGGCTCGTACTAGACAGGGATCCATGCGTATTCAGGTGCGGCGTACGGGCGGGTTCGCGGGCATCGAGCGGCAGGCCGAGGTGGACACCTCCGGGCGGCCGGACGCCCCCGAGTGGCACGCGCTCGCCGAGCAGGCGCTCGCGGCGGGCCGGGGCGCGCCGCCCGCCGGGGTGCCGGACGGGTTCAGCTACCGGATCACGGTGGACGGCAGGACGGTGTACTGCGCGGACCCCCGGCTGACCGACGAGCAGCGCCGGCTGATCACCAGGGTGCTGAAGGAAGGGGCGTGACGCCTGCCTCACAACTCCCCTTTCACGCGGAGGCGTTGACTTCCGTTACCGGCGGTACCGATGATCCGCGCATGGCGACGAACCCCGTACCCCAGTTCCCGGCCGGCTTCCTGTGGGGCGTCTCGACGTCCGCGCACCAGATCGAGGGCGCGGCCGGGCTGCGCGAACCGTCCGTGTGGGACGCCTTCACGGCCGAGCCGGGACGGGTCAAGGACGGCTCCACCGCACAGGTGGCCTGCGACCACTACCACCGCTACCGCGAGGACGTGGCGCTCCTGGCGGGCCTGGGGGTGGACGCGTACCGCTTCTCGATCTCCTGGCCGCGGGTCCGCTCGGCCGGGGGCCTCGGGTTCTACGACCGGCTGGTGGACGAGCTGTGCGGGGCGGGCGTACGGCCGGTCCCGACGCTCTTCCACTGGGACCTGCCCGCGGGGCTCGACTGGCTGGAGCGGGACACGGCGGCACGGTTCGCGGAGTACGTGGCGGTGGTGGCCGAGCGGCTCGGGGACCGGGTCACGAAGTGGATCACCCTCAACGAGCCCGCCGAGCACACACTGCTGGGTCACGCCCTCGGCGTCCACGCGCCCGGCCGGCGGCTGCTGTTCGACGCGCTGCCGGTCGCCCACCATCAGCTCCTGGCACACGGGCTGGCGGTGCAGGCCCTGCGCGCGGCAGGCGCGGCGGACGTCGGGATCGCCAACTCGCACGGACCGGCCTGGCCCGCGTCCCGGGAGAGCGCCGACGTGGAGGCGGCGGACTTCTACGACACCCTGCTGAACCGGCTGTTCGCGGACCCGCTGCTGCTGGGCGAGTACCCCGCGGGGATCGGGGAGCTGATGCCGGGGGACGTGGCGTCCGACCTGAAGGTGATCTCCGAGCCGGTCGACTGGTACGGGATCAACTACTACGCGCCGACCCGGGTCGGGGCGCCTGAGGGCGCGGAGATCGAGTTCGGCGGGGTGCGGCTGCCGGCCGAACTGCCCTTCTCGGTGCGGGAGATCGAAGGCGTACCGCTCACGGACTTCGGCTGGCCTGTGGTGCCGGAGGCACTGACCGAGCTGCTCACCGGATTCCGGGACCGGTACGGCGAACGGCTGCCGCCAATGGTGATCACCGAGAACGGGTGCTCGTACGAGGGGCTCGACGACCAGGCGCGGATCGCCTATCTGGACGGCCATGTGCGGGCGCTGCACGCGGCGCTGGCGGCGGGCGTGGACGTGCGCGGCTACTTCGTGTGGTCGTTGCTGGACAACTTCGAGTGGGCCGAGGGGTACGCGCGGCGGTTCGGGCTGGTGCACGTGGACTACGAGACGCTGCAGCGCACGCCGAAGGCCTCCTACCACTGGTTCGAAGAGCTGCTGCGGGCCCAGAGATGAAGGTCGTCCCGGCGGCTCTCGCCGAGCCCGTGGCGCCCGTCGGCCGTGGCTGGACGGCCTCCCTGGCGCTCGCCAACGGGGCGATCTGGGTGGGCTGGTACGGCCCCTTGCAGATCCTGCTGGCGATGCAGGCGGAGGACTTCGCGCCCGGCACCGGCATGTCCAAGGAGACGCTGCTGGCGTGGGTGACGGGCGCTGGCGCGGCGGTGTCGCTGGTGGCGAACCCGGTGTGGGGCGCGCTGTCCGACCGGACGACGTCCCGGCTGGGCCGCCGTACGCCGTGGATCGTGGCCGGTGCGGCCGGCGGGGCGCTGTCGCTGCTGGTGCTCGCGGCCGCGGGCGGGCTGTGGGCGATGGTGGCGGGCTGGTGCCTGGTGCAGCTGACGCTGAACGCGGCGTTCGCGGCGGTGACGGCGGCGGTGCCGGACCGGGTGCCACGGCTGCAGCGCGGCGCGGTGGGCGGCTGGCTGGGGGCCGCGCAGATCCTGGGTGTGGTCGGCGGTACGGGGCTCGCGACGGCGGCGGGCGGGGTCGGGGCCGGGTACGTGGCGTGCGCCGTGTTCGTGACGGTGGGGGTGCTGCCGTATGTGCTGGGCCATCCGGATCTGCGGCTCGCGGTGACGGACCGGCCCCCGTGGTCGTGGCGGGGCTTTCTGGCGGGTTTCTGGCTGAGCCCGAGGCGCCACCACGACCTGGGCTGGGCCTGGCTGACGCGGTTCCTGATCAACCTCAGCAACGCGCTGGTGCTTCTCTACCTCCTCTACTACCTGCGCGACCGCCTGCACCACGAGGACCCGGAGGCGGGGGTGCTGATCCTGACCGCGGTGAACGGGGTGACGCTGCTGGCCACGGTCGTCGCCGCGGGTGTGTGGTCGGACCGGGTGGGGCGGCGCAAGCCGTTCGTGATCTGGTCGGGGGTGCTGATGGCGGTGGCCACGGCGCTTCTGGCGGGCTGGCAGACCTGGCCGGGCGCCGTCGTCTCGGCGGCGGTGCTGGGCATCGGCTTCGGCGTGTTCACGTCGGTGGACTTCGCGCTGATGACCGACGTGCTGCCCACGGCGCTGGACCGCGGCAAGGACCTGGGCGTGATCAACGTGGCCAATGCGCTGCCGCAGGTCGCGGCGCCCGCCCTGGCCGCCCCGATCGTCACGCATCTCGGCGGCTACCGGGTGCTGTACCTGGTGGCCGCCGGGATCGGCCTGGCGGGGGCACTGCTGGTGCGCCGGATCAGGGGCGCCGACTGACGGCTCAGAAGCCCAGCTTGCGCAGCTGCTTGGGGTCGCGCTGCCAGTCCTTGGCCACCTTCACGTGCAGGTCGAGGAAGACCGGCGTCCCGAGCAGCGCCTCGATCTGGCGGCGGGACTTGATGCCGACCTCCTTCAGGCGCTTGCCCTTGGGGCCGATGATGATGCCCTTCTGGCTGGGGCGCTCGATGTAGACGTTGGCGTGGATGTCGAGCAGGGGCTTGTCGGCGGGACGGTCCTCACGCGGGAGCATCTCCTCCACGACGACGGCGATGGAGTGCGGCAACTCGTCGCGTACGCCCTCCAGCGCGGCCTCCCGGATCAGCTCCGCGATCATGACCTGCTCGGGCTCGTCGGTCAGGTCGCCCTCGGGGTAGAGCGCCGGGCCCTCGGGGAGCAGCGGGACCAGGAGGTCCGCCAGCAGGTTGACCTGCTTGTCCCCCACCGCCGACACCGGCACGATCTCCGCCCACTCGATGCCCAGCTCCTTGCCGAGCTGATCGATCGCGATGAGCTGCTCGGCCAGCGCCTTGCTGTCGACGAGGTCGGTCTTCGTGACGATCGCGACCTTGGGCGACTTCTTGATCCCGGCGAGTTCCTTGGCGATGAACCGGTCACCGGGGCCGATCTTCTCGTTCGCCGGCAGGCAGAAGCCGATCACGTCGACCTCTGCCCAGGTCGTGCGCACCACGTCGTTGAGCCGCTCTCCGAGCAGTGTGCGCGGTTTGTGCAGCCCGGGGGTGTCCACCAGGATCAGCTGGGCGTCGGGCCGGTGCACGATGCCCCGGACCGTGTGCCGCGTGGTCTGCGGCTGGTTCGCGGTGATCGCGACCTTCTGCCCGACCAGTGCGTTCGTGAGGGTGGACTTGCCCGCGTTGGGGCGGCCCACGAAGCAGGCGAAGCCGGCCCGGTGGACAGTCTCGGCCGGCTGCTCGGATGACGGGATACGAACGCTCATGGCGCCCATTCTCCCTGATCGCCGAAGCCCCGCCGTACCGCGATTCCCGGCGGCCGGGCGGGCGCGGCCCCGGCGCCCGGTCGCGTCCGGGGCCGCGCCCTGCCGAGGGCTCAGTCGAACACGAACGGGCCCGGCGACTGCGGCCCCGTCGCGGTGCAGGTGATGGTGATGCCGAAGACGGTCATCCGCAGCGAGCCGCCGTAGGCCTCCAGGCTGTCGCCGGAGGCCACGGTGCCGCTGAGCGGCCCCACGGTGACGGGGTCGCCGGCGGCCATCGCCGGGTTCTCCGTGCCGCTGAAGACGGTGGTGCCGCCACCGCCCTTGACCAGGGTGAGCGTGGACGCGATCGAGTCGGCCCCGAGACCGATCGGGGCGGTGATCGCGGTGGAGGTCAGGGTCATGGTGGCCGCCGTGCCGTCCTGGGTGGCGGTGAGGGTGGCCTCGCCGCCGCCGAAGCTGGAGCAGTCGGCGGTGAGGGTCGCCGACCCCGGCGTGACGGCCAGGGCCGCGGGCGCGAGGAGGACGCCGGTGACCGCGAGGGCGCCGATCGTCAGTGCCGCACCGGACGCAATGCGCATGCCTTTCATGGGGGGTTCCCTTCCCGTCGGGGGAATGCCATGTGGGGGATGGTCGGGAGGAACGCCGGCGGACCACCCGGACAGCGGGGTGCGGGCGCGCTGCGCGAACTCGGAAGCTGACGGTCCGTCGGAACTTACGGTTCCATTGATGCGCGAGTGGCGCACGACGGCAAGGCGTATTTCCGGCCTCCGTACGGCCAGGCGGAGGCCTGGGGCGAGGCCTGGGGCGAGGCCTGGGGCGAGGCCTGGGGGCGAGGGCGAGGGGCGAGGCCTGGGGGCGGCAGCCCCCAGTGCCGGTTCGGCCTGCTTCAGCCCGCGGAAACAGTCAGCCGCAGGGCTCCGTCCGGTCCGGCCACCAGCACCGGCGTGCCCGCGCCGCCCAGATCCCGTACGGCCGCCAGGTCCTCCGCCGACGCGGCGCCGGCCTCCGTGACGACCGCCGCCGCCTCCAGCGACTTCGCGCCCGACGCCACCGCCATGGCCACCGCCGTCCGCAGGGCGCTGAGCTTCAGCGAGTCCAGGTCGACGGTCCCGGCGACATACGTACGCCCCGTCTCGTCCCGTACCGCGGCCCCCTCGGGGACGCCGTTACGGGCCCGGGCCGAGCGGGCCAGGGTGACGATCTTGCGGTCCTCGGGAGCGAGTGCGTTGCTGTCGGTCATGCCCCGAGCATACGGAGCCACGCGGCCCCGTTCAGGGGCGGTCCAGGCGCAGCCGTTCGGCGCGCGGCAGACCGGCCACCACGAGGTCGTAGGAGTCCTCGATGAGCTCCTCGACCAGCCGCGCGGGGAGCGCGCCGTCCACCGTGACGGTGTTCCAGTGCCGCTTGTTCATGTGCCAGCCGGGGACGATCAGGCCGGGGTGGTCGGCGCGCAGGCGCACCGCGTCCTCGGGGTCGCACTTGAGGTTCACCGTGAGCGGGCGGGCGTCCAGGCCGGTCAGGGCGAACATCTTGCCCAGCACCTTGAACACCGAGGTCTCCGGGCCGAACGGGAACTCCTCGACGGCCGCGGCGAAGGACAGGCAGAAGGCGCGCAGCTCCTGGGGGGTCACTCCGGCTTCGTCTCCTCCTGCGCCGGCTCCGCCGGGGTCACCGGCTCCACCAGCACGGTCACGATCTTGTTCCGGCGTCCGGCTGCTGCCTCGGCGGTCAGCCGCAGTTCCCGGCCGTCCGGCAGCTCGACCACGGACGTGGCCCCGGCGATGGGAACCCGGCCCAGCGCCTTCGCCAGCAGCCCGCCGACCGTCTCCACGTCCTCGTCGTCGTACGACTCCAGCCCGTACAGCTCGCCCAGGTCACCGATGTCGAGACGGGCGGTGACCCGGTAGCGGTCCTCGCCCAGGGGCTCCACGGGCGGCAGCTCCCGGTCGTACTCGTCGGTGATCTCGCCGACGATCTCCTCCAGGATGTCCTCGATGGTGACGATCCCGGCCGTGCCGCCGTACTCGTCGATCACGACGGCGACGTGGTTGCGCTCCTTCTGCATCTCGCGCAGCAGGTCACCGGCGTTCTTGGTGTCCGGCACGAAGACCGCGGGCCGCATGGCCGTCGAGACCAGCTCGGTCTCGGCGTCCCGGCTGATGTGCGTCTTGCGGACCAGGTCCTTCAGGTACACGATCCCGACGATGTCGTCCTCGCTCTCGCCGGTGACCGGGATCCGCGAGAAACCGGACCTGAGCGCGAGGGTCAGGGCCTGGCGGATGGTCTTGTAGCGCTCGATGACGACCAGGTCCGTGCGCGGGACCATCACCTCCCGCACGAGGGTGTCGCCCAGCTCGAAGACCGAGTGCACCATGCGGCGCTCGTCGTCCTCGATCAGGGACTCCGCCTCGGCGAGGTCGACCAGGGCGCGCAGCTCCGCCTCCGAGGCGAAGGGGCCGCGCCGGAAGCCCTTGCCGGGGGTCAGGGCGTTGCCGATGAGGATCAGCAGGGACGGGATCGGGCCCATGATCCGGGCCAGCGGAACCAGGACGTAGGCCGCGGCGGTGGCCGTGTTCAGCGGGTGCTGACGGCCGATGGTGCGCGGGGAGACGCCGACGGCGACGTACGAGACGAGGACCATGACCGCGATGGCGATCAGCAGCGCCTCGGTGGTGCTGTCGAACTCGTTCAGGCAGGCATAGGTGACCAGTGCGGCCGCGGCCATCTCGCAGGCCACGCGGACCAGCAGCGCCACGTTGAGATAGCGGGTGGGATCGGCGGCCACCTGGGCGAGCTTCGCGCCGCCGCGGCGGCCGGAGCGCACCGCCTCCTCGGCGCGGAAACTGGAGACGCGGGCGAGGCCGGCCTCCGCGCAGGCGGCGAGCCAGGCGACGACGACCAGCGCGACGGCGCCGGTGATCAGCGGGATGCTCATGACACGGTGGGGGCCGGGGAGGGGCCGGTGAGGCCCTTCTCGGCACGCCAGCCGTCCACGATGGCTGCCTGGAGGCCGAACATCTCGGCCTTCTCGTCGGGTTCCTCGTGGTCGTACCCGAGCAGGTGCAGCACTCCGTGGACGGTCAGGAGCTGGAGCTCCTCGTCCATGGAGTGCTGCGTCGGGGCCTCGGCCCCCTGCTTGGCGGCGACCTCCGGGCACAGCACGATGTCACCGAGCAGGCCGCTCGGCGGCTCGTCCTCGTCCTTCGCCGGCGGGCGCAGCTCGTCCATCGGGAACGACATGACGTCGGTCGGGCCGGGCAGGTCCATCCACTGGATGTGCAGCTGCTCCATGGCGTCGGCGTCCACGACGATCACCGAGAGCTCGGACAGCGGGTGGATGCGCATCCTCGCGAGCGCGTAGCGGGCGATGTCGAGGATCGCCTGCTCGTCGACCTCGGTTCCGGACTCGTTGTTGACGTCGATCGACATGGTCGTGCTGGTCTACTTCCCTCTGGTTCCCTTGGCGCCGGTCCTGCCACGGCCGCCCTTGTGGGCGCCGTTCTCCGTGCCGTTCTCGCTGTCGAACTTCTCGTACGCGTCGACGATACGGCCCACGAGCTTGTGCCGGACGACATCGTGGGACGACAGCCGGGAGAAGTGGACGTCCTCGACGCCCTCCAGGATCTCCTGCACCTGCCGCAGACCGGACTTGGTGCCGCCGGGCAGGTCGACCTGGGTCACGTCACCCGTGATCACGATCTTCGAGTCGAAGCCGAGGCGGGTGAGGAACATCTTCATCTGTTCGGGGCTCGTGTTCTGGGCCTCGTCCAGGATGATGAAGGCGTCGTTCAGGGTGCGGCCACGCATGTAGGCCAGCGGAGCCACCTCGATGGTCCCCGCCGCCATCAACCGCGGAATGGAGTCCGGGTCGATCATGTCGTGCAACGCGTCGTAGAGCGGGCGCAGGTAGGGGTCGATCTTCTCGTAGAGCGTGCCGGGGAGGAAGCCGAGGCGCTCGCCGGCCTCGACCGCCGGCCGGGTCAGGATGATGCGGTTGACCTGCTTGGACTGCAGGGCCTGCACGGCCTTGGCCATGGCGAGGTAGGTCTTGCCGGTGCCGGCGGGGCCGATGCCGAAGACGATCGTGTGCTTGTCGATCGCGTCGACGTAGCGCTTCTGGTTGAGGGTCTTGGGGCGGATCGTGCGGCCGCGCGAGGACAGGATGTTCTGGGTGAGCACCTGGGCCGGTGTCTCTTCCGCACCCTCGCCGTTCTCCGTCGCCCGGAGCATGGCGATCGAGCGTTCCACTGCGTCCTCCGTCATCGGCTGCCCGGTGCGGAGCACCAGCATCATCTCGTCGAACAGGCGCTGGACGAGGGCGACTTCCGCCGCGGGTCCGACCGCGCTGATCTCGTTGCCCCGGACGTGGATGTCGGCCGCCGGGAAGGCCTTCTCGATCACGCGCAGGAGGGAGTCGCCGGACCCCAGGACGGTCACCATGGGGTGCTGGGCGGGGACGGTGAACTGTGCTCTCGCCTGCCCCTGCGCGGGGGTGTGAGCTGTGGGTGTCTGAGTCATGGGCCGGCGCTGAAGGCCTGCACGTCCTCCTCGATACGACTCGCCTGCCACAAGGGCGGCCTGGCGATTTCCAGAGTACGCCGCGGGACTGACATCGCCGTAGGGCTTTTCCGTGCGCCATGCGGCACACGGGACCTTGGGGACGGGGTCAGGCGGACCGGCCGAAGCCGATCGTGGGGACCGCGCGGCGCAGGGGCCAGGGGCGGGCCGTGGCGGGGATCAGGTCCTCCAGAAAGGCGTACCGGCGCAGTGCCGCGGGCTCCTGGTCGTCGTACGACTGGACCTTGCGCCACCAGGCCGCGATCTCGGGCCAGCCGGGGGCCGAGAGGGAGCCGCCGAACTCCTGGACGGACAGGGCCGCCGTCAGGCCGGCGAAGGCGACGCGGTCGGCGAGGGGCCACTCGGCCAGGGTGCCGGTGACGAAGCCGGCGACGAAGACGTCTCCCGCGCCGGTGGGGTCGAGGGCCTCCACGGCGATCGCCGGGACCGCCGCGCTCTCGCCGGTGCGCCCGTCCACGGCGTACGCGCCGTCCGCACCGAGGGTGACCACGGCGAGCGGCACGTGCTCGGTGAGGGCGTGCGCGGCGGCGCGGGGGCAGGTGGCGCCGGTGTAGCGCATCGCCTCCTCGGCGTTGGGCAGGAACGCCTCGCAGTGCTGGAGGTCGGCGAGGCCCGCCAGGTCCCAGGCGCCGGTGTCGTCCCAGCCGACGTCGGCGAAGATGCGGGTGCCCCTGCTCGCGGCCTGCGCGATCCAGGGGGCGCGCTCGCCGGGGGTGAGCGAGGCGACGGCGGCACGCGCGCGTGGGGGGCAGTCGGGGGCGGGTTCCTCGGGGGGTGGCTCGTGGCCGTGGGAGACCATCGTGCGCTCGCCCTCGTACGCCATGGACACGGTGACCGGGGAGTGCCAGCCGGGCACCGTGCGCGACGCGGTGAGGTCGATGCCCTCGCCCTGTTCCAGGGCGTCCCAGCAGTAGTCGCCGTAGTGGTCGTCTCCGAAGGCCGCCGCGAGGGAGGTCTTCAGGCCGAGGCGGGACAGCGCGGTCGCCATGTTGGCCACGCCACCGGGGCTCGACCCCATCCCGCGCGCCCAGGATTCGGTCCCGCGCACCGGGGCGGAGTCGAGCCCGGTGAAGATGATGTCGAGGAAGACCGTGCCGGTGAGATACACGTCCCACGGCGGTTCGCCCGGCCCGCGCAGGGCGGCGAGTGGGTCGACATGGGCGTGGCAGTACCGGCCTTCCCGGATGGCCGGCATCGCTCTGGTGGTGGGCAGCGGCCCCTCTCCGGCGGACCCGATCACAGTGCGCTCCCTGACGTGGTACTGACCTCGCCAGTGTGCACCACATCACGGCGGGCGGTTTCGCGGCCGCAACGACCGAGGCGCGGGGAGCTGTGTCCGGCCGGCGCGGTCCGCCGTGGCGCGCCGTACCCGGACCCTGCCGCCCCGCCGCAGGTCATGGCTTCGGGGTCGCGTCCGAAGGTCATGCGGCGGCCCCGGTCCCAGGCAGGGGAAGGGGGTTACCAGCGGGGCATGGCGGGCGTGACCCACCGTGGGTCGGCGATCCGCATAGCCGCCGCGTCATCGCGGTCGCGCAGCGCGCCGTCGTCGTCCAGCCAGCGCCGGTGCAGCAGGGCAAGCCGCTCCCGGTCGAGCTCGACGCCCAGGCCGGGGGCGTCCGGGACCTTCACGGCCCCGTCCTCGAAGACCAGCCGCTCGGTGAGCACGTCCTCGGACTGCCAGGGGTAGTGGGAGTCGCAGGCGTGGTGCAGGCCCGGGACGGTGGCCGCCACGTGGGTCATCGCGGCCAGGCTGATCCCGAGGTGGGTGTTGGAGTGCATGGACACCCCGACGCCGAAGGTCCGGCAGACGGCGGCGAGCTGCTGGGTGTTGCGCAGCCCGCCCCAGTAGTGGTGGTCGGAGAGGACGACCTGGACGGCACCCCGTGCGAACGCCTCCCCGATCTCGGCGAACGTCGTCACGCACATGTTGGTGGCGAGCGGCACGCCGGTCCGCCCGGCGACCTCGGCCATGGCGGGCGTGCCCAGCGCCGGGTCCTCCAGGTACTCCAGGAGGTCACCGAGTTCCTCGGCCACCTTGACCGACGTGCCGACGGACCAGGCGCCGTTGGGGTCGAGGCGCAGCGGATGCCCGGGGAAGGCCTCGGCCAGCGCCCGTACGGCCGCGATCTCCTCCTCGGGCGGGAAGACGCCCCCCTTGAGCTTGAACGACGAGAACCCGTACCGCTCCTTGAACCTCCGCGCCTGCTGCACGACCCCGGCCGGATCGAGCGCGGCGCCCCAGTCGTCCCGTTCGGCCTGGACGCCGGGCGGATGCTCGGCCCACTTGTAGAACAGGTAGGCGCTGTACTCGACCGCGTCGCGCACCTTGCCGCCGAGCAGCGCGTGCACGGGCAGCCCGAGCGCCTTGCCCAGCGCGTCCAGGCAGGCCACCTCGAAGCCGGAGACGACGGACAGCCGCAGCTTGTCCGCGGTCTGCACCCCGCGCAGGCCGCCGACGTCCACCGCCTCGGAGACCCGCGAGGCGTCCACGGCCACCTCGTCGGCGACGGCGAACAGCCCGTTGAGGTCGCTGACCTGCCGTCCCTTCAGCTTCTGCGCGAAGGGCCGCGCCAGCTCCAGGTACTTGGTGTCCCCGTACGTCTCACCGACGCCGGTCACACCGTCCGCGGTGACCACCTCCACGATCAGCCGGGGCGTGTACGGCTGGTGAACCCCCTGGGTGTTGAGCAGCGGCGGGTCGGCGACCAGGATCGGGGTCAGTGTTACGTCCGTGACGGTGAGGTTCACAGGGCGGCTCCTACGAGGTCGAGTCCGGTGGTGAGCAGGATCCTCAGCTCGGCGAGGTCGGCCGCGCGGGGGTCGGTGAGCGGGGCGCGGACGGGTCCGGCCGGCCGCGCAGCCGGGCCGCGGCCTTGACCAGCGACACGGCGTATCCGGGTGACCGGTCGCGCAGTTCGACGAAAGGCAGGTAGAAGTCCCGCAGCAGCTTCTCCACCGCCGCTTCGTCGCCGCGCCGCAGGGCGGTGAGGAAGGCGCGGGCGATCTCGGGCGCGAAGGCGTCGAGGGTGCCGTCGTCGTGGAAGGCGGTGAGCGGGAACGACAGCACGCCGCCCGCCATCCCCGCCCGCAGGCTCGCCGCCACACCGCTGTCGAGGCTCACGGCCACCCTCTCCCCCCTGTAGCTGTCGCCATGTCGCTGTCGCCCGGCGTCCATGTATGGAGACGGAGATTAGGTAGATGAACGTGAGCCGTCAATGGCCGCACGCTGCCGACGCCGGGCCGGCCGCCCGGAAACCGGCCGGAAGCCTGCGAGAAGGCGCTCGTCTACCCGGCGAGGACACCCCCAAACAGAAGGTGATCCAGATCACCCACCCCGGCCTCCCGTCGCCCTCCCCCCGCTTGATACAAATTGCCCGCGCGTTCCTGTCCGTCGACGGTCGTCGCCCAATCCCCCTTCCTGTGCCGTCCTTTCGCATGCCCTGGGAACGCCCGTGTTCGCCCCCCGCTCCACCACGCCCTGGCCCCTCGTCGCCCTTTTCACGGCCGGGTACCTCGCGCCCTACCTCCTGCCCACCGTCGTCGGCAGGCTGGACTCCGGCCTTCCCGTGTCCGCCACCCAGGCGGGCGCCATCGGCAGCGCCCTGCTGCTGAGTTCGGCGGCCGCCGGGTTCCTGCTGGCCTCCCGGGGCGACCGGATCGGCCCCCGCACCGTCGCCCGCGCCGGCCTGGCACTCGCGGTCCTCGGCTACGGCGGCGCCACCCTCACCACCGCCGTCCCCGCGGTCGTCGCCGGCGCGATGGCCGGCGGCTTCGGCTCCGGTACGGCAACGGCGGTCGCCGCCACCGGAATCGCCGCCCAGCGCGATCCGCACCGCGTCACCACACTCGGTCTGCTCAGCGTCTCCGCCCTGGCCGGTGCCGTCTATCTGACGGTCCCGCACCTGGGCCCCGGCCACGGCCTCCCGCTGGCCACGATCGCCCTCACCGCGCTGGCCGTCTGGCCGCTGACCGGCCGGCTCCCCGCCCGCACACCGGCGCCCGCCGTGAGCCGTCCCCGCCGGCCCCTCCCCCACCTGCGTTCCGGCCTGCTCCTCGCCGCCACCATGCCGTGCTGGTCCATGGCCCAGAACGCCCTCTGGGGTGTCAGCGGCCGCATCGGTCTCACCCAGGCGCACCTCGGCGAGGCCACCGTCGGCGCGGTCTTCGCCGTGGGCCTCGGGGCGGGTCTGCTGGGGGTCGTCGGCGCCGGAGCGCTCGGCCCCCGGCTCGGGCACGCGGCACCCATCGGCGTCGGCACCGGCCTGATCGCGGGCTGCATCGTGGTCAGCGCGTCCGCGACCGGCCTGACGAGCTTCGCGGCGGGCGAGATCGCCTGGAACGCCCTCTACCCGATCGTCCTGTCGTACGTCATCGGCCTCGCCGCCTCCCTCGACCCGGGCGGCCGCTGGGCGGTGCTGGTCGGCTCGGCGTCCTCACTGGGCACGGCTGCGGGTCCGCTGACCGGCAGCCTGCTGTCGGCGCAGGCCGGATTCCCGGCGATGGGCGTGGTCCTGGCCGCCGGACTGCTGGTGATCGCCGTGCCCATGACCCTGGTGGCACTGCACGCGTCGCGGCGGCCCACGCGGGTCGTCGACGTGCTGGAGATCCCCGTGGACGCCCTCCCGGCCATGCCCGCCCAGCAGCACGCCTACGGCACGGCCGGACCCCGGCAGGCGGCGGCCGCACCGGGGTCCGCGACCGCCTGAGGCCTACGGGAACTCGTACGCCTCGACCTCCGCCAGATACCGGGCCCGCCGCTCCTCGTCGTGCTCCAGGAAGGACGCGGCGAAGGAGTTGCGGGCCAGTTCGCGCAGCTGTTCCTCGCCGAGCCCCAGGGCCGCGCGCACGGCGTCGAAGTTGTCGCCCGCGTACCCGCCGAAGTAGGCAGGGTCGTCGGAGTTGACGGTGCACAGCAGCCCGGCGTCGAGCATGGCGGGCAGCGGGTGGTCGGCGAGCACCTCGACGGCGCGCAGCCGCACGTTGGACAGCGGGCACAGCGTCAGCGGGATCCGCTCCCGCACCAGCCGCTCCACCAGCGCCGGGTCCTCCAGGCAGCGCAGCCCGTGGTCGACGCGCTCCACGCCGAGCACGTCGAGGGCCTCGGTGATGTACTCCGGCGGCCCCTCCTCACCGGCGTGCGCGACCCGCCGCAGCCCGAGGGCGGCGGCGGCCTCGTACACCTCGCGGAACTTCGCCGGCGGATGTCCCACCTCGGCGGAGTCCAGGCCCACCCCGGTGATCCGGTGCAGATACGGCTCGGCCGCCTCCAGCGTCGCCTTCGCCGACTCGGCGGACTCGTCCCGCAGGAAGCACATGATCAGCTGGGTGGAGACGCCGTGCTCACGCTCGCTGTGCTCCAGCGCCCGCCACAGCCCCTCGACCACGGTGCCCATCGCGACGCCCCGGGCCAGGTGCGCCTGCGGGTCGAAGAAGATCTCCGCGTGCCGCACGCCCTGCGCCGCGGCCCGGGCGAGGTAGGCGTGCGCGAGGTCGGCGAAGTCCTGCTCGGTGCGCAGCACGGCCATGAGCTCGTAGTACAGGTTCAGGAAGGACTGCAGATCCTCGAACCGGTACGCGTGGCGCAGTTCCTCGGTGTCCGCGCAGGGCAGCTCCACACCGTTGCGCGCGGCGAGCTCGAAAGCGAGCTCCGGCTCCAGGGTGCCTTCGATATGCAGGTGCAGTTCGGCTTTCGGGAGGGGCATCAGTTCATCGTACGGGCGCTTCACCTGCGCTTCGGAACCGGCACTCTCAGTAGATCGTGTGCCACGCTCAGCTCCCCCTCGAACCCGGCGGCCCGCGCCTGCCGCTCGAACTCCTCCGGCTCCCCGTAGCGCTGGCTGAAGTGGGTGAGCACCAGATGCCGTACGCCGCTCTCCGCCGCCACCCGCGCCGCCTGGCCGGCCGTCAGATGACCGTGCTCCTCGGCGAGCTCCACGTCCTCGTCGAGGAAGGTCGACTCGATGACGAGCATGTCGCAGCCCTCGGCGAGCGCGTACACGCCGTCGCACAGCCGGGTGTCCATGACGAACGCGAACCGCTGCCCGCGGCGCACCTCGCTGACCTCTTCCAGGGTGACCCCGCCGAGCACGCCCTCGCGCTGGATCCGGCCCACGTCCGGCCCGTTGATGCCGTGCGCCGCGAGCCGTTCCGGCAGCATGCGGCGCCCGTCGGGCTCGACCAGGCGATAGCCGTACGCCTCGACGGGGTGCGAGAGCTTGCGGGCCTCCAGGCTGTAGGACGCCGAGGAGGCGAGCACCCCGTCCCGGTCCACCGGCTCCTCGGCTATCCGCACCGTCTCGCGGTAGGCGGTGGCGTACCGCAGCCGTTCGAAGAAGCGCTGCCCGGAACGCGGGTAGTGCGCGGTGACGGGGTGGGGCACCTGGTCGAGGTTGATCCGCTGGATGACCCCGGCGAGGCCCAGCGAGTGGTCCCCGTGGAAGTGCGTGACACAGAGCCGGTTCAGGTCGTGGGCAGCGACCCCGGCGCGCAGCATCTGGCGCTGGGTGCCCTCGCCGGGGTCGAAGAGGATGCCCTCCCCGTCCCACCGCAGCAGGTAACCGTTGTGGTTGCGGTGCCGGGTCGGGACCTGGCTGGCGGTGCCGAGGATCACCAGTTCACGTACGGACACGGCGGTCTACCCGGGCGGCCATTCCAGTCCGCGGCCGCCCAGGACGTGGGCGTGCGCGTGCCAGACGGTCTGGCCGGCGCCGGTGCCGGTGTTGAAGACGATCCGGTAGCTCTCCAGCTTCTCGTCGTCGGCGACCGCCTGCGTCTCGCGCAGGACGTCGGCGGCGAGCGCCGGTGCGGCGGCCGCGAGGGCGGCGGCGTCCCGGTGGTGCGCCTTGGGGACCACCAGGACGTGGGTGGGCGCCTGGGGGTTGATGTCCCGGAAGGCGACGGTCGTGTCCGTCTCACGGACGATCGTCGCAGGGATGGTTCCGGCGACGATCTTGCAGAACAGGCAGTCGTCCTGCGGCTCCCCTGCCATGGTCCCTCCGGGGTTCAGGTGCGTTTCGGGCATCGTATCGTCGCCGGGTGAGGGTCGTGGGGGCCGGCCGCGCTCCTCAGGTGGCCATGCCCGGCGGAGTCCTGGCCGGACGCTCCTCGAGTGCCTCCAAGGCCAGCCTTATCGCCTCGTCCAGTTGGACGTCCCGGTCCGCCGCGTGGTCCTGCGGGCGCTGGACGACCTCCACGTCCGGGTCGACGCCGTGGTTCTCCACTCCCCAGCCGTACCCCTCCAGCCAGAAGGCGTACTTCGGCTGGGTGACCAGCGTGCCGTCCACCAGCCGGTACCGGCTGTCGATGCCGATCACGCCGCCCCACGTCCGTACCCCGACCACCGGGCCGAGGCCGAGCGCCTTGAACGCCGCGTTGACGATGTCGCCGTCCGACCCGGAGAACTCGTTGGCGACGGCGACGACGGGCCCGCGCGGCGCGTCCTGCGGGTAGCTGTAGGGCCGCATCCCACGCGGCACCGCCCAGCCGACGACCCGCCGGGCCAGCTTCTCCACCACCAGCTGGGAGGTGTGGCCGCCGCGGTTCTCCCGGACGTCCACGACCAGTCCCTCGCGGGCCACCTCCACCCGCAGGTCCCGGTGGATCTGCGCCCAGCCCGGTGCCTGCATGTCGGGCACGTGGAGATAGCCGAGCCGCCCACCGGACCGCTCGTGCACGTACGCCCGCCGGTCCGCGACCCACGCGTGGTAGCGCAGCGGCTCCTCGTCGGCGACCGGCACGACGACCGCGTGCCGCACCTCGCCACCGCCGGACGGCGAGACGGTCAGCTCGACCGGCTTGTCCGCCGTGCCGACGAGCAGCGGTCCCGGCCCGGTCACCGGGTCCACCGCCCGCCCTGCCACCGCCACGATCGCGTCCCCGGCACGCACCGCGACCCCGGGTGCGGCCAGCGGGGAGCGGGCGTCCGGGTCGGAGGTCTCCGAGGGCAGGACGCGGTCGATGCGCCAGCTGCCGTCCGGGTGCCGGGAGATGTCCGCGCCGAGCAGTCCCTGCCGGGCACCGTCGCCGTGCCCGCCGCGCGGGACGACGTAAGCGTGCGACGTGCCCAGCTCGCCCTGCACCTCCCACAGGAGGTCCACCAGGTCGTCGTGGGTGGCGACCCGGTCCAGGACGGGCCGGTAGCGGTCCAGGACGCCGTCCCAGTCGACGCCGCTCATGTCCGGCCGCCAGAAGTGGTCGCGCATGATGCGGCCGGTCTCTTCGTACATCTGCCGCCACTCGGCGGCCGGTTCGACGGTCTGGCGGACGCGGGTGAGGTCGACGGTGACGTTCGTGTCGCTGTCGTCGTCGCCGGAGGCGCGCCGGTCGCTGGGTACGACCTTCAGCCTGCCGTCGGTCCACAGCAGCACCCGCTTGCCGTCGCCGCTGACCGCGAAGTGGTCGGCGTCGGCCGCGAGGTGCTCCAGACGCTGCTGGGCGAGGTCGTAGCGCTCCAGCTCGGTCTTGGGGTCGGGGTCGTCCGGGGTGGCCCGCGCGGAGCCCAGGACGCCCTGGACGGGGTGGCGCAGCCACAGCACGCCGTCCTTCGCGGCACGCAGGGTGGAGTAGCGCCCGGCCTCGACCGGGAACGGCACGATCCGGTCGGCGAGGCCTTCGAGGTCGATCCGTGTCGCCGGCGTGCCCTCGCTGTCGGGCGTCTCGTCCTTGTCCGGCGTCTCGAAGGGACGCCCGTGCCGCTGCGGGCCGAACGGGGAGGGCGTCGTCGCGGACAGCGTGATCAGGTGCGGCCGGTCGCCGACCACGAAGGCCAGGTCGAAGACGTGCTCGTCGTAGACCGGGTCGAAGGCGCGGTTGGACAGGAACGCGAGGTGCTTGCCGTCGGCGGTGAAGGCGGGGGCGTAGTCCTGGAAGCGCAGCGGGGTCGCCTCCGTGACCGACAGGTCGGTGGTGTTGGCGAGCTTCAGCTGGCACAGCGGGCGCGGGCCGGGGTGCGACCAGGCGAGCCAGGCGGAGTCGGGCGAGAAGACCAGACCGCGCACGTCGCCGTTCTCGCTGCGGTCGACCTCGCGCACCTCGCCGGACTCCCGCTCGACGAGCAGCAGCCGTCCGTCGTGCGAGGCGACCGCGGCGCGGCTGCCGTCGGGAGCCATGGCGAGCCCGAGGACCCGGCCGAGCTGTCCGGCGGCGAGCCGGCGCGGGACCGAGCCCGGCGTCAGCCCGGTGGCGGGCGCGAACTCCAGCGCGTCCTCGCCCTCGGCGTCCGTCACCCACACCACCCACTCCTCGCCCTCGGCCCGGAAGGTGCGGGGCAGCCGGGCCCGGACGCCGGGTTCGGCGGCGAGCGCGCGGGCGGGCCCGGAGCGGTGGGTCACCCAGTGCACGCCGCCCCGCACGGCGACCGCGCTGCCACGCGCGGTGTGGTCGGGGGACGCCGAGCCGAACCAGCGCGAGGCGTTGACCGGGTAGGGCTGGCGGTCGGTGCGCTGCCCGCCGAGCCGGATGCCGAGGCGGCGCGGTTCGGCGCCGTCCAGGTCGTCCAGCAGCCACAGTTCACCGGCGGAGGCGTAGACGACGCGGGCGCCGTCGCTCGCCGCGTGCCGGGCGTAGAAGCCGTCGAGAGGTGTGTGCCGGCGCAGGCCGGAGCCGTCGGCGAGGGAGGAGTACAGCGCGCCGGTGCCCTCGTGGTCGGACAGGAAGGCGATCCGGTCGCCCGCCCAGGCCGGGTACTCGATGTTGCCGTCCAGGTCCGCGTGCAGCCGTACGAACTCGCCGTCCCCCTCGCGGTCGATCCACAGCTTGCCCGCCGTACCGCCCCGGTACCGCTTCCAGGCGGCGGCCTCGCGGCCCATCGTCGCGGACAGCAGCACGGTGTGCGGGCCGTGGGCGACCTCGCCGACGGGGCCGTACGGCAGCCGCCGCGACGGTCCGCCGTCGAGCGGGACGGCGTGCGCCCAGGTACGGCGGAGGCTGGCCTGACCGTGGGTGGTGAGGGCGAGGACCTCCCCGTCGGGGGTCCAGCCGCGCACCCGGGTCGTCCAGCTGCCCCAGTACGTCAGCCGCCTGGCGGGGCCGCCGTCGACGGGTGCGATGTGCACCTCGGGGGCGCCGTCGCGGGTGGAGGTCCAGGCGACGGTGGTGCCGTCGGGGGAGATACGCGGCAGGGTCACCGGCACGTTGTCGGCGCTGACCCGCCAGGCGCGCCCGCCGTCGAGCGGCGCGAGCCAGACGTCGTCCTCGGCGGTGAAGGCCACCAACTCGCCCTGGACATGCGGAAACCGGAGATACGCGGGCACTGCGGGCTGGGTCACCAGGTCACCCTACGCAGGCACCGGGTCCGCGCACAGGGGTTTGGATCACTTGCCTCAGCTGCTATTTGCCCTCGGGCCAGCACGTGGGCGCGCTGCGGCAGTAGACGGTCTTGGTCACGGTCACCGTGGTGGTGGGGCCGCCGCCCGGCGGTTCCCCGCCCACCGGCGGGGCGGAGGTGGCGTCGCAGTCCCCCAGCCCGGTGGCCCGGAACCGCTCCCTGCCGTCGACCTTCACGGTGAGGTCACCGCGCACACAGGCGCCGCCGACCGCGCGGGTCACCTCTCCGGTGACGGTGATGTCCCGGCCGTCGGTGGTCCGGCCCTCGCAGTCCACGTCCACCACGCCGCGCGCGCTCGCCGACGGCGCCGACGCGCTCCGGTCCCCGGCATCGGCCGTGCAGGTGAGCCACTGCACAGCGATCTCGCGCCGCTCCAGCTCCCGCGTCACCAGCTGGTCGGTCGTCCAGGCCACGGTCGCCGAACTCGTCGCCCCCGGCTCGCAGCCCACCAGCCCCCCCGGCACCGGCCACGAACCCCACCGCCACACCGGCCGCCCGCATCCGGCGCCGGCCCCGAGTCCCTCGCAAGGCCCCCATGCACGGCAGCGTCCCACCCTGCGGGCCGTCGCGACAGGGCGCGTAAGGCCATCGCGCGCCCACCGCGGCTTCGGGGAGCTGTTCGCGGTGGCCGGGGTCAGACGTTCAGGAGCTGCCACTCCTGGAGTTCCACGAGGTTGCCCTCGGGGTCCTTGAGGTGGGCGGTGCGCATGCGGTCGGTCGTGGGGGCGGGGCCGTGCAGGAGGGTCGCGCCGCGCTCCGTGATGCGTGCGCAGTAGCCGTCCAGGTCGTCGACGCGCAGGACCACCAGGGAGCGGTGGCCCGTCGCGGTGTCGTGCACCTCGCCCAGCAGGTCCGCCATCATCGCCCGGTCCTGCAGCGCGATGCCCGCCGAACCCGTCGCGGGGCTGAATCTCTCGTACGGCCCGTCGGTCGCGCCCGACTGCGGCTTGAGGCCGAGGACATCGGCGTAGAAGTGGTAGCAGGTGGTGAAGTCGCTGACCAGGAGTCTGACTTGGGCCAGTTCCATGACGTCCTCCCGCGTGGGGATCAGGACCAGCGTCCGGTACGGCCGAGCAGCAGAGCCGCCGCCGCGGTACCGGCCGTCGAGGTGCGCAACACGGACGGGCCGAGGCGGTAGGCGGGCGCCCCGGCCTCGGCGAAGAGGGACAACTCCTCGGGGGCCACGCCCCCTTCGGGACCGACGACCAGCATGATCTCGCCCTCGGTGGGCAGTTCGGCCCCGGCCAGCGGCTCCGTGCCGCTCTCGTGCAGCACGGCGGCGAAATCGGCCTTCGCCAGCAGCGCGGCGACCTGCTTGCTGGTCGCCGCGTCCGCGACCTCGGGGAAGCGCACGCGCCGGGACTGCTTGCCGGCCTCGCGGGCGGTGGCCCGCCACTTCGCGAGGGCCTTGGCGCCGCGCTCGCCCTTCCACTGGGTGATGCAGCGGGAGGCGGCCCACGGCACGATCGCGTCGATCCCGACCTCGGTCATGGTCTCCACGGCCAGCTCGCCCCGGTCGCCCTTGGGCAGGGCCTGGACGACCGTGATGCGCGGCTCTGCCTCCGGCTCCTCGGCCATCGAGTCCATCTGGACGATCAGCCGGTCCTTGCCCTCGGTGCCGACGACCACGCACTGCGCCCAGCGCCCGGCCCCGTCGGTGAGGACCACGTCCTCACCGGCCCGCAGCCGCTTCACCGAGACCGCGTGCCGCCCCTCGGGCCCGTCCAGGACGTACCGCCCGCCGCTGCCCGCGTCGAGGTGACCGACGACGAACACCGGCGCGGTCATCCGGCACCACCCCGGCCGGACAACGCTGTCCCGGCCGCCGCCAGCTCCGCCGCCAGCACCTCGACCAGCCGCCCGGCGGGCAGCTCACGCGCCATCCGGTGCCCCTGCCCCGCCCACAGCGACATGCCCTGCGCGTCGCCCGCCTTCGTGGCGGCCTTGCGGATCGGGGAGGTCAGGTGGTGGAGCTCGGGGTAGGCGGCGGGAGCGTACGGGCCGTGCTCGCGCATGAAGCGGTTGACCAGACCGCGGGCGGGGCGGCCGGAGAAGGCGCGGGTGAGTTCCGTACGGACGAAGAGCGGGTTCGTCAGCGCCTGCTTGTGCACGGCGTTGGCGCCCGACTCGGCCGTGGCGAGGAACGCCGTGCCGAGCTGGGCCGCGCTCGCGCCGGCCGCCAGCACGGCGGCGATCTGGCTGCCCCGCATGATGCCTCCGGCGGCGACCAGCGGCAGGCCGACCGCCTCACGGATCTGGCCCAGCAGGGAGAGCAGCCCGATGGCCGAGCCGTCGTTCTCGGGGATGTCCCGGTGGGTGCCCTGGTGGCCGCCGGCCTCGGCGCCCTGCACGATCACGCCGTCCGCGCCCGCCTGCTCGACGGCCCGGGCCTCGTCGGGGGTGGTGGCGGTGACCAGGGTGAGGGTCCCGGCCCGGCGCAGGGAGTCGAGGACGTCGCGGGACGGGACCCCGAAGTGGAAGGAGACCACCGGCACGGGGTTGTCCAGCAGCACCGCGAGCTTGGCCTCGTAGCCGTCGTCCCGGCCACCGTCGGGGTCGCCGAGCTCGGTCTCGTACCAGGCGGCCTCGCCGGCCAGTTGCTGGGCGTAGACGTCGACGGCGGCGGGCTCGGCATACTCGGGCTGCGGCATGAACACGTTCACGCCGAAGGGGCGGCCGGTCAGCCCCCGCACCTGCTTGATCTCCTGGTACATGCCGTCGGCCGTCTTGTACCCGGCCGCGAGGAATCCGAGCCCGCCGGCCTCGGAGACGGCCGCGGCGAGCTGGGGTACGGAGACGCCGCCCGCCATGGGGGCCTGCACGATCGGGAGCGGGACGAGATCGGTCAGCGCGGAGGACATGACCGCATGTTGCCACGTCCTTCGAACAAGTCCGAATCGGGCCTGCCGCCTGGCATAGGCCAGGGGCAAGCCGCTCGGCTTCGCGGCCCCACGTCCGCCGGGAACGCCCTGGGGACGCGCCGGCGGCTCCCGCCGTCAGCGCCCGTTGAAGGCGTCCTTCAGCCGCGAGAACAGCCCCTGCTGCCCGGGCTGGAACTGCCCCTGCGGGCGTTCCTCACCGCGCAGCTTGGCCAGCTCGCGCAGCAGGCGTTCCTGCTCCACGTCCAGCTTCGTCGGGGTCTGGACCTCGACGTGCACGATCAGGTCGCCGCGTCCACCGCCCCGCAGGTGCGTGACGCCCCGGCCGTGCAGCGGGATCGACTGGCCGGACTGGGTGCCCGGGCGGATGTCGACCTCCTCCATGCCGTCCAGGGTCTCCAGCGGCACCTTGGTGCCGAGAGCCGCCGCCGTCATCGGGATCGTCACCGTGCAGTGCAGGTCGTCACCGCGGCGCTGGAAGGTCTGGTGCGGCAGCTCGTGGATCTCGACGTAGAGGTCACCGGCCGGACCGCCACCGGGCCCGACCTCGCCCTCACCGGCGAGCTGGATGCGCGTGCCGTTGTCGACGCCGGCCGGGATCTTGACCGTCAGGGTGCGCCGCGACCGCACGCGGCCGTCGCCCGCGCACTCCGGGCACGGGTTCGGGACCACGGTGCCGAAGCCCTGGCACTGCGGGCACGGGCGCGAGGTCATGACCTGGCCCAGGAAGGACCGGGTGACCTGCGAGACCTCACCCCGGCCCCGGCACATGTCACACGTCTGCGCCGACGTACCCGGCGCCGCGCCCTCGCCGCTGCACGTGGTGCAGACGATGGCCGTGTCGACCTGGATGTCCTTGGTCGTGCCGAAGGCCGCCTCGTCGAGCTCGACCTCGATACGGATCATCGCGTCCTGGCCACGGCGGGTGCGCGAGCGCGGCCCGCGCTGCGACGCCGTACCGAAGAACGCGTCCATGATGTCCGAGAAGTTCCCGAAGCCGCCCGCGCCGAAGCCGCCCGCGCCACCGGCGGCGGCCTGCGACAGCGGGTCACCGCCGAGGTCGTAGACCTGCTTCTTCTGCGGGTCGGAGAGCACCTCGTAAGCGGCGTTGATCTCCTTGAACCGCTCCTGGGTCTTCGGATCGGGGTTGACGTCCGGGTGCAGCTCGCGCGCGAGCCGCCGGAAGGCCTTCTTGATCTCTTCCTGCGACGCGTCGCGGCGCACGCCGAGGACGGCGTAGTAGTCCGTGGCCACTTACGACTCCGCCAGGATCTGTCCGACGTACCGTGCCACTGCGCGTACCGCTCCCATCGTTCCCGGGTAGTCCATGCGGGTCGGTCCGACCACGCCGAGCTTGGCAACCGCCTCGCCGCCCGAACCGTAGCCCACCGACACCACCGACGTGGAGTTGAGTCCCTCATGGGCGTTCTCGTGCCCGATGCGCACGGTCATGCCCGAATCCTTCGCCTCGCCAAGCAACTTGAGGAGCACGACCTGCTCCTCCAGCGCCTCCAGCACCGGCCGGATGGTGAGGGGGAAGTCATGTCCGAAGCGGGTGAGATTGGCCGTGCCGCCGATCACCAGCCGCTCCTCCGTCTCCTCGACGAGCGTCTCCAGCAGGGTGGAGAGCACCGTCTGGACCGTACCGCGGTCCTCAGCCTCGAAGGCCTCCGGCAGATCCTGCACCAGTTGCGGCACGTCTGTGAAACGGCGGCCCGCGACCCGGCTGTTCAGCCGCGCCCGCAGATCCGCCAGCGACGCCTCACCGAACGGCGCCGGGCAGTCGACCATCCGCTGCTCGACCCGCCCCGTGTCCGTGATCAGCACCAGCATCACGCGCGCGGGAGCCAGCGAGAGCAGCTCCACGTGCCGCACCGTGGACCGGGTCAGCGACGGGTACTGCACGACCGCGACCTGCCGGGTGAGCTGCGCGAGCAGCCGCACCGTCCGGGTCACCACGTCGTCGAGGTCGACGGCGCCGTCGAGGAAGTTCTGGATCGCGCGCCGCTCCGGCGCGGTCAGCGGCTTGACCTCGGCGAGCTTGTCGACGAAGAGCCGGTAGCCCTTGTCGGTCGGGATGCGCCCGGCGCTGGTGTGCGGCTGGGCGATGAACCCCTCGTCCTCCAGCGCCGCCATGTCGTTGCGGACCGTCGCCGGGGAGACACCGAGGCTGTGCCGTTCGGTGAGCGCCTTGGAACCGACCGGCTCCTCCGTGCCGACGTAGTCCTGGACGATCGCGCGCAGCACCTGCAGCCGTCGTTCACTGAGCATCCGCGCACACCTCCAGTACGTCGTCCCCTTGGCGCTCCCCCTGGCACTCGGCGTACGCGAGTGCCAGCCCTACCGGCCCAGTGTACGGCCGTCGGGTACACCCCGGGCAAGGCCGGTCCCGTGCGGTCGTGCCGGGCGGGGGCGTACGGCTAGCGTCGCCGTATGAGCGTGACTTGGGAAGAGGTGGGCTGGGAGCGGCTCGCGGGCGGCGTCGGGCGGTGCCGGCTGCCCGGCTGGGACTGCACGGTGGGGCTGGTGACGGGCCGGGGCGCGGCGCTGCTGATCGACGCGGGGTCGAGCCTCGCCGAGGGGGCGGCGCTGCGGGCGCGGGCGGAGGCGCTGGTGGGCGGGCGTGTGACTCATCTCGCGCTCACCCACCCCCACTTCGACCACGTCCTCGGCGCGGCCGCCTTCGCCGGCGCGGAGGTCTTCGGGGCGGTCGGCGTGGACGGGGTGCTCGGCGGCCGTCGCGGGCGTGAGGAACTCCGCGCGGACGCCGTCCGCCACGGCCTGGACGCGGCGGCGGCGCAGGAGGCGGCCGACACACTGGTCCCGCCCCGCCACCTCGTGTCCGGCGAGTGGACCCTCGACCTCGGTCCCGGGCGGCAGGTGCTACTGGCGAACGTGGGCCCGGGGCACACGGCGTACGACCTGGTGGTGCTGGTGCCCGGTGACCCGGAGGTGGTGTTCTGCGGCGATCTGGTGGAGGAGTCCGGCGAGCCCCAGGCGGGCCCGGACGCGGTTCCCTCGCACTGGCCGGCCGCCCTCGACCGGCTGCTCGGCCTCGGCGGCGAGGACGCGCTGTACGTGCCCGGTCACGGTGCGGTCGTGGACGCCGCGTTCGTACGGCGCCAGCGCGACGCCCTGGCCGCGCGCTTCGGCGTGTCGCACGGATGACGTAACGGGCTGTCCATATCGTCATGCGAATGCGCCAGTACTCTCCGGACCTGACCCCGCCGTGGAAGAAGCCGACGCCCGTCCCGGAGGTCGCCGCGGAGCCCGGCCTGGTGGTCGAGGAGCCCGGCACCGGTTTCTGCGGGGCCGTGATCCGCTGCGAGGCGGGCACGGTGACCCTGGAGGACCGCTTCGGCAAGCACCGGGTGTTCCCGCTGGAGCCGCGGGGCTTTCTGCTGGAGGGCAGGGTGGTGACGCTCGTACGGCCGTCGACCGGCCCGGCACGCCCCACCCGCACCGCGTCCGGTTCGGTCGCCGTCCCCGGCGCACGCGCGCGCGTGGCCCGCGCCGGGCGCATCTACGTCGAGGGGCGGCACGACGCCGAGCTCGTCGAGCGGGTCTGGGGCGACGACCTGCGCATCGAGGGGGTGGTCGTGGAGTACCTGGAGGGCGTCGACGACCTCCCGGCGATCGTGGAGTCCTTCGCACCGGGCCCGGACGCACGGCTGGGCGTCCTCGTGGACCACCTGGTGCCGGGCACGAAGGAATGGCGGATCGCGCAGGCGGTGACGAGCGAGCACGCCCTGGTGGTGGGCCACCCGTACATCGACATCTGGGAGGCGGTGAAGCCGTCGGCCCTGGGGATCGCGGGGTGGCCGACGGTGCCGCGCGGGCAGGACTGGAAGACGGGGGTGTGCCGGGCGCTGGGGTGGCCGGCGGAGAACACCGGGGCGGTGTGGCAGGCCATTCTGCAGCAAGTGGGGTCCTACAAGGACCTGGAGCCGGAGTTGCTGGGGCGGGTGGAGGAACTGATCGACTTCGTCACGGGCAGCGGTCACCCGCCGGAGTGATCAGTCCACCAGATCCCTGACCACCGCGTCCGCCAGCAACCGCCCCCGCAGGGTCAGCACCGCACGCCCCTCTTCGTACGGCCCCTCTTGGAGCAGCCCCTCGGACAGCGCTCGGCGGGACGCCTCCACGCCCTCCTCGCGGAGGAGGGCCAGCGGCACGCCCTCCCGCAGACGCAGCTCCAGCAGAATCCGCTCCACCCGGCGATCCTCGCCCGTCAGGAGTTCACGTCCGGCGCCCGGCGAGCGGCCCTCCGCCAGGGCGGCGGCGTACGCCCCCGGATGCTTCACGTTCCACCACCGCACGCCTCCCACATGGCTGTGCGCGCCCGGCCCCGCGCCCCACCAGTCCGCGCCCCGCCAGTACAGCTCGTTGTGCAGGCAGCGGGCGGCGTCCGAGGTGGCCCAGTTGGACACCTCGTACCAGTCGAAGCCGGCCGCGGACAGCCGCTCTTCGGCGATCAGGTAGCGGTCGGCGTGCACGTCGTCGTCCGTCATCGGCACCTCGCCCCGGCGGATCCGGCGGGCGAGCTGCGTGCCCTCCTCGACGATCAGGGCGTAGGCGCTGATGTGGTCCGGGCCCGCGCCCAGCGCCGCGTCCAGGGAGGCCCGCCAGTCGTCGTCGGACTCCCCCGGGGTGCCGTAGATCAGGTCCAGGTTCACGTGGTCGAAGCCCGCCGCGCGGGCCTCCGCCACGCACGCCTCCGGGCGCCCCGGCGTATGCGTTCGGTCCAGGACCTTCAGAACGTGCTGCCGCGCGCTCTGCATCCCGAACGACACCCGGTTGAAGCCGCCGTCGCGCAGGGCCGCGAGGTACGCCGGGTCGACCGACTCGGGGTTCGCCTCCGTCGTGACCTCCGCGTCGGCCGCCAGCCCGAACTCCTCGCGGATCGCCCCCAGCATCCGTACGAGATCGTCCGCGGCCAGCAGCGTCGGCGTACCGCCCCCGACGAAGACCGTGCGGGCCTCGCGCGGGTCGTCGCCGAGCACCTTGCGGGCCAGCCGGATCTCGTCGATCAGGGTGTCGGCGTAGTTGTCGCGCGAGGCGAGCACGCCGCCGGTGCCGCGCAGCTCGGTGGCGGTGTAGGTGTTGAAGTCGCAGTAGCCGCAGCGGGTGGCGCAGTACGGGACGTGCAGATAGAACCCGAGGGGTCGGTCCGCCGCCCCGGCGAGCGCGGCCGGGGGCAGCGCGCCGTCGTGCGGGACGGGCTCGCCGTCGGGAAGTGCGGAAGGCATGTCCTCCATTGTCCCGTACGCCGGACGTCACTCGGCCCGGAGCACCAGCGGCGCCGGATCGTCCTGCGGCGGCCACCCCAGATCGTCCTTCGGGGGCCACCCGCTGCCCGCCCGCCCGGCCTCACTCGGCCCGGAGCACCGGCAGCGCCGGATCGTCCTGCGGCGGCCACCCCAGATCGTCCTTCGGGGGCCACCCGCTGCCCGCACGCCCGGCCTCACTCGGCCTGGAGCACCAGCAGCGCCAGATCGTCCTCCGGGGGCCGGCCGCCGAAGTCGTGCACCAGCCGCCTGATCCGCTCGGCGATCGCCTCGGCACCCAGTCCCGCACACCCCGCCAGCGCCGCCGCCAGCCCGTCCCCGTCGTCGAACTGGCGTGAGCCGCTGCGCCGCTCGGTCACTCCGTCCGTGACGCACAGCAGGGTGTCCCCGGGCTCCAGCTCGAAGCTCTCGCTGATGTACGTCTCGTCCTCCACGACCCCGAGCAGGGTCTGCGGCCGGGCGGCCGTACGGACGTCGCCGCCGGGCCCGAGCAGCAGCGGCAGCGGATGCCCGGCGGAGGCGACGGTGCAGCGGACGCCCCCGTCGAAGGGGGTGAGTTCGCCGTAGAGGAGCGAGAGGAAGCGGGTCTGCGGGCCGTCACCGGGGCCGGAGGGGCCGACCAGGGCGCGCGCGGCCGCGTCGGCGGCCTCCGTGGCGTCGTCGAGCAGGAGCTGGTTGAGGCGGTCGAGGACGTCGGCGACGCGGTAGCCCTCGCGGGCGAGCAGTCGCAGCCAGGGGCGTGCCAGCCCGATCACGACGGCCGCCTCCGGCCCCTTGCCCTGCACGTCCCCGATGGCGAAACACCAGCGCCCGTCGCCGGCCGGGAACAGGTCGTAGAAGTCACCGCTGGGCCCGCCCTTGTCGCAGGGCTCGTACACGAGGGCGCTGCGCATGCCGGGGATCTGGGCGACCGCGCCGGGCAGCAGCCCGCGCTGGAGCACGGCGCTGATGGTGGCCTGCCGGGCGTACTGCCGGGCCGCCCCGATGGCCAGCGCCACCCGCCGGCTCAGGTCCTCGACGAGCCCGGTGATCTCGTCCGGGAACTCCGTGACGCCGGCCCGCCCGATGACCAGCGTGCCGAGCGGCCTGCCGCCGGCGACCAGGCGGTAGGCGAGTGCGCTGCCGCCGGGGGGCGGGTAGGGAGCGGCGCGGGCGAGGGGCGGGGTCCCGTCCGGGACGGACATCCCCGGCGCCCGGCCACGCGCGGGCGCGCCGGCCCCGGCAGCCGTACCGTGTCCCGTCCCCCCGGCCCCGGCAGCCGCACCTTGGCCCCTCCCCCCGGCCCCGGCAGCCGCACCTTGGCCCCTCCCCCCGGCCGCGGGAGACGCGCCGGCGGCCCGTCCCTCCCCGGCCCACGAGTCCGCTCCCCAGGCGTCCGACGGCCAGGGATGGACGACCGGCCCGGACGGGACGGCCCCCGGTTCCGTCATCCGCGGAGGCTCCTTCTCCAGGCACCGTCGCAGTTCCTCGATCCGTTCCTCGCTGGCGTGCCACACCCGGGCCAGGCGCGCCCCGGCCGGCGCGCCGCCGTCGGCCCACCCGGTCCGGCCGCCCAGGGCCTCGTCCTCCAGCCAGACCGCGCACCAGTCGGCGAGCCGGGGCACGATCAGCTGGCCGGTGAGCGCGGCGACCAGGTCCTCGTCGAGCTGCCCGGCGAGCAGGTCGGACGCCTCGGCGAGAAAGGACAGCGCGCCCCGGCCGAGCCAGTCCCGGTCCCGTTCGGCCCGCTGCGGCGCGGGCGCGAGCAGCTCGGCGCCGAAGAAGCCCGTGTGTTCCGCTTCGTGGTCCGCCGCATCCGGGCACGCCTCGGCGGACATCCGCGCCCATACCGACTTGGCGCCGCGCCGATACGTCACGCCCCAGGTCTCAGAGAGCGCGGCGACCAGCCGCAGACCGCGCCCGTACTCCGGTGTCTCGCCGGCCGGGACGGCCTCCGCGTCCCGCGGCGGCCGGGACGGGTGGTGGTCGCAGACCTCGACGACGACGGCACCGGTGTCCGGTTCCAGCCGGCAGATCAGCTCGACATCGGTGCCGGCGTGCACGACGGCGTTGGTGACCAGCTCGCTGAGGACGACCATGGCGTCATGTGCCAGCCGGTCGGTGAGCCGCTCGGCGCCGGGCAGTCCGAGGGCGGTCCACTCCTGGAACGCCGTGCGCAGCAGTCCACGGGCGGTGCCGGGCGCGAGGGGGCTTCCGCCCAGCGCGGCGCGCACCTGTGCGCCGGGGCGCACGGGGGCAAGGGACGCGGACTCCCTTTGTGCCGGAACGGCCCCCGTCCACTGCTCCCCGAGCGGCTCGGACCAATACGCCTCGATCACGTCCGACAGGGTGACAGACAGACCTCACACATAAGCGTGGAGTTACCCAAGTGGCCAATTTCGACCAGAAAGCGCCAGCCATGGGCATCGGGGAGGCGCAAACCAACCGGGGGCGCGGGGATGCACGACACATATTGCTCCCGCGCGCGTGCGCGGCCGGCCGCCACGACGACCGGCCGCGCACGCCCCCCGGCGCCCCCTACGCCTCGCGCGTCCCCGCGTACATCTCGTCCAGCAGGTGCCGGTACTCCCGCTCCACGACGGGCCGCTTCAGCTTCAGGCTCGGCGTGATCTCGCCGTGCTCCACGTCCAGATCCCTGGGCAGCAGCCGGAACTTCTTGATCGTCTGCCACTTCTGCAGCCCGGCGTTCAGCTCCTGCACATAGCCCTCGACCATCGCCACGGTCGCCGGCGCGGCCACGACCTCGGCGTACGGCTTGCCCGCCAGCCCGTTCTCCTGGGCCCACTGCATGAGGGACGCCTCGTCGAGCGCGATCAGCGCGGTGCAGAAGTTCCGGTCGGCGCCGTGCACCAGGATGTTGGACACGTACGGGCACACCGACTTGAACGCGCCCTCGATCTCGGTCGGCGCGACGTACTTCCCGGCCGAGGTCTTGAACAGGTCCTTCTTCCGGTCGGTGATCCGCAGGTACCCGTCGGGCGACAGCTCACCGATGTCCCCGGTGTGGAACCAGCCGTCCGGCTCCAGCACCTCCGCCGTCTTCTCGGGCAGCCCGTGGTACCCCTCCATGATCCCGGGCCCGCGCAGCAGGATCTCGCCGTCCTCGGCGATCCGCACCTCGGTCCCGGGCAGCGGCTTGCCGACCGTACCGGTGCGGTACGCCTCACCGGGGTTGACGAAGGACGCCGCGGAGGACTCGGTCAGGCCGTAGCCCTCCAGGATGTGGATGCCGGCACCGGCGAAGAAGTAGCCGATCTCGGGTGCCAGCGCCACCGACCCCGACACACACGCCCGCAGCCGGCCGCCGAAGGCCTCCCGCAGCTTGGAGTAGACGAGGGCGTCGGCCACCTTGTGCTTGGCGGACAGACCGAACGGCGCCGAAGCGGTCCCGGTCCGGCGGAAGTTGTCCTGCGTGACCTTGGCGTACTCGCGCGCGACACCTGCCGCCCACTGGAAGATCTTGTACTTGGCGGCCCCACCGGCACGCGCCTTCGCGGCGACGCCGTTGTAGACCTTCTCGAAGATCCGCGGCACGGCCGCCATGTACGTCGGCTGCACCACCGGCAGATTCTCGATGATCTTGTCGACCCGCCCGTCGACGGCGGTGATGTGCCCGACCTCGATGTGCCCTGAGGTCAGCACCTTGCCGAAGACGTGCGCGAGCGGCAGCCACAGGTACTGCACGTCGTCCGGGCCGAGCAGCCCGGTCGAGGCGATCGCCTTCGCCATGTACGACCAGTTGTCGTGCGGGAGCCGGACACCCTTGGGCCGGCCGGTCGTACCCGAGGTGTAGATGAGGGTGGCCAGCTGGTCCTTGGTGATCGCGCCGACCCGCTCCTTCACCAGGGTCGGGTCCTTCTCCAGCCGGGCCGCGCCACGGGCCTCGAGCTCGGCGAGGCTGAGCACCCAGTCGCCGGTCTGCACCCCTTGCGCGTCGATGACGACGACATGCGTGAGGTCGGGCAGCTCGGCGCGCCTGTCCTGCACCTTGGCCAGCTGCTCGGCGTTCTCCGCGATCAGCACACGGCTGCCGGAGTCGGCGAGGATGTACGCCGACTCGTCGGCGTTGGTCTGCGGGTAGATCGTGGTGGTGGCCGCGCCCGCGCACATGATGCCGAGGTCGGCGAGGATCCATTCGATCCGGGTCGCGGAGGCCAGCGCCACCCGCTGCTCCGGCTGGACGCCCAGCTCGATCAGCCCGGCCGCGATCGCGTGCACCCGCTCGGCGGCCTGCCCCCAGCTCAGTGACTTCCAGTCGTCCGGCCCCTGCCCCGAGGCCGGTGGGACCGGATAGCGGAATGCCTCGGCGTCCGGGGTGGCCGAAACGCGCTCCAGGAAGAGGCCCGCGACGGACGGCGGACGGTTCTCGATCAAGGTCTGTGTGTCGCTCACGACATCCTCCGGGGCCCGCGACGGTGCGGCTGCTCAGGGCGTCTTGCGCCTTCGGTGCGGCAGTTTTCACTCGCGTGCCGTTGTTTAACTCGCGAGTAACTATCGAGCAGGCATCAGGTTAGATGCCGTCCGGCCAGTGCGTAAGAGTCCGCGCTTTGTCACTTCCTCCAAAGGAAGGGCCGTACACACGCCACAGGGGCCCGTCGTCCGGTGCGACAGGCCCCCGTTTGCGCGGTTTGCGATGATCCCGCGTCGGCGGCGACTACTTCTTGCTCTTGCCCGACGCCGCGCTGTCATCGCTGGAGAGCACCGCGATGAAGGCCTCCTGCGGAACCTCCACGGAACCGACCATCTTCATCCGCTTCTTGCCCTCCTTCTGCTTCTCCAGCAGCTTCCGCTTACGGGAGATGTCACCGCCGTAGCACTTGGCGAGGACGTCCTTGCGGATGGCGCGGATGGTCTCGCGGGCGATCACGCGGGAGCCGATGGCGGCCTGGACCGGCACCTCGAAGGCCTGCCGCGGGATCAGCTCCTTCAGCTTGGCGACGAGCCGCACGCCGTACGCGTACGCCTGGTCCTTGTGGGTGATCGCCGAGAAGGCGTCCACCTTGTCGCCGTGCAGCAGGATGTCGACCTTGACCAGGCTGGAGGTCTGCTCGCCGGTGGGCTCGTAGTCCAGCGAGGCATAGCCGCGGGTCTTGGACTTCAGCTGGTCGAAGAAGTCGAAGACGATCTCGGCCAGGGGGAGGGTGTAGCGGATCTCGACGCGGTCCTCGGACAGGTAGTCCATGCCTAGCAGCGTGCCGCGCCGGGTCTGGCACAGTTCCATGATCGAGCCGATGAACTCGGTCGGCGCGAGGATCGTGGCCCGCACGACCGGCTCGTAGACCTCGTTGATCTTGCCCTCGGGGAACTCGCTCGGGTTGGTGACGGTGTGCTCGCCGCCGTCCTCCATGACCACCCGGTACACCACGTTCGGCGCGGTGGCGATCAGGTCGAGCCCGAACTCGCGCTCCAGCCGCTCACGGACCACGTCCAGGTGCAGCAGGCCGAGGAAGCCGACGCGGAAACCGAAGCCCAGGGCGGCGGACGTCTCCGGCTCGTACACCAGCGCCGCGTCGTTGAGCTGGAGCTTGTCCAGCGCCTCGCGCAGCTCGGGGTAGTCGGATCCGTCCAGCGGATACAGTCCGGAGAAGACCATGGGCTTGGGGTCCTTGTAGCCGCCGAGCGCCTCCGTGGCCCCCTTGTGCTGCTGGGTGATGGTGTCACCCACCTTGGACTGGCGGACGTCCTTCACCCCGGTGATGAGGTAGCCCACCTCACCGACACCGAGCCCGTCGGCGGCCAGCATCTCCGGCGAGTTGGTCCCGATCTCCAGCAGCTCGTGCGTGGCCCCGGTCGACATCATCCGGATCCGCTCACGCTTGTTGAGCTGGCCGTCCACGACCCTGACGTACGTCACGACACCGCGGTAGGAGTCGTAGACGGAGTCGAAGATCATGGCGCGGGCGGGGGCGTCGGCGACGCCGACCGGCGCCGGGATCTCGGCGACCACCTTGTCGAGCAGGGCCTCCACCCCGAGCCCGGTCTTCGCGGAGACCTTGAGCACGTCGCCCGGCTCGCACCCGACGAGGTTCGCCAGCTCCTCGGCGAACTTCTCCGGCTGCGCGGCCGGCAGGTCGATCTTGTTCAGTACGGGGATGATGGTGAGGTCGTTCTCCATCGCCAGGTACAGGTTGGCGAGGGTCTGGGCCTCGATGCCCTGGGCGGCGTCGACGAGGAGGATCGTCCCCTCGCAGGCGGCGAGCGACCGCGAGACCTCGTAGGTGAAGTCGACGTGCCCCGGGGTGTCGATCATGTTGAGGATGTGCGTGTTGCCCGGGTCCTGGGTGGGAGCCCAGGGCAGGCGCACGGCCTGGGACTTGATCGTGATGCCGCGCTCGCGCTCGATGTCCATCCGGTCGAGGTACTGAGCACGCATCTGCCGCTGCTCGACCACACCGGTCAGCTGGAGCATCCGGTCGGCGAGAGTGGACTTGCCGTGGTCGATGTGCGCGATGATGCAGAAATTGCGGATCAGAGCCGGGTCGGTACGGCTCGGCTCGGGCACATGGTTAGGGGTCGCGGGCACGCAGGGTCCTGTCTCTTGAGGCGCCTTATGCCTCGGGTCGGATCGTTACGTAGCCTCCATGGTCCCACGGGCGGCGACCGGGGACCGGTTTGGGCCACCACGAGGGCCACTGGTAGCCTGGGTGGCTGTGCCTCATGCCCTCTCAGCGCGAGGCGCGTCCTAAGAAATCACCTGGCGCGGGTCCCGGAATCACTCCGGTCCCGTGCCTGAACCTGAAAAGGCTCATTCGTGGCGAACATCAAGTCCCAGATCAAGCGGATCAAGACCAACGAGAAGGCCCGGCTGCGCAACAAGGCCGTCAAGTCCTCCCTGAAGACCGCGATCCGCAAGGCCCGTGAGGCTGCTGCCGCGGGTGACGTCGAGAAGGCCACCGAGTACCAGCGCGCTGCCGCGCGTCAGCTCGACAAGGCCGTCTCCAAGGGCGTCATCCACAAGAACCAGGCCGCCAACAAGAAGTCGGCGCTTGCTTCCAAGGTCACCGCGCTCAAGGGCTGAACCCCTCAACTGATCTGATCGCCGGAAGGACCCAGGGCGGGCCCTCTCTCTTCCGCCCCCGACCGGCACCCCCGGATTCGCGCGCGGCCTGCGTTCGCCACGCGGGCGCGAATCCAGCAGCTTGAACCGCAAGGCCCCGGCACCCGCTCTTCCCCAGAGCGGTGCGCCGGGGCTTTCGGCATACCCCGCTAACGCTCGCTGGCCCCGACCAGAGGCCCGGCCTCCGCCTGGCACCGAGCGAGGCCCGATCGCTGTCGGCACCGAGGCCCGCTCGCTGCCCGGTGCCGACCAGAGGCCCGATCACTCCCCGGCAGCGACCAGGTGTCCCACGGCGCTCACCGGCACGGTGCCGGTCCGGCGCCGTCCGCTCTCGGGGATCCGGCCGAACGAAACGATGCCGGACGCGAATTGTCCGGCAGGTCCTAGCCCCGCCCTCGTGACCGTGCCGCCCGGGCGATCGTCACGACCGCCTTCTCCAAGGCGTACTCGGGGTCGTCGCCGCCGCCCTTCACGCCCGCGTCGGCCTCGGCGACCGCCCGCAGCGCCAGCGCCACCCCGTCCGGCGTCCATCCGCGCATCTGCTGCCGCACCCGGTCGATCTTCCACGGCGGCATCCCCAGCTCCCGCGCCAGATCGGCCGGACGGCCACCCCGCGCCGCCGACAGCTTGCCGATCGCCCGCACTCCCTGCGCCAGCGCGCTGGTGATCAGCACCGGCGCCACCCCGGTCGCCAGCGACCACCTCAGTGCCTCCAGCGCCTCGGCCGCCCGCCCCTCGACCGCCCGGTCGGCGACCGTGAAGCTCGACGCCTCGGCCCGCCCGGTGTAGTACCGCCCGACGACCGCCTCGTCGATGGTGCTCTCGACGTCCGCGCACAACTGGGACACGGCGGACGCCAGCTCCCGCAGATCGCTGCCGATGGCGTCGCAGAGCGCCTGGCAGGCCTCCGGCGTGGCCGACCGCCCCAGCGTGCGGAACTCGCCCCGCACGAACGCCAGCCGGTCTGCCGGCTTGGTCATCTTCGGGCACGCCACCTCCCGCGCACCCGCCTTGCGCGCCGCGTCCAGCAGCCCCTTGCCCTTGGCCCCGCCGGCGTGCAGCAGCACGAGCGTGATCTCTTCGGCGGGCGCCCCCAGATACGCCTTCACGTCCTTGATCGTGTCGGCCGGCAGATCCTGCGCGTTGCGTACGACGACGACCTTGCGCTCCGCGAACAGCGAGGGGCTGGTCAACTCCGCGAGCGTGCCCGGATGGAGCTGGTCCGGCGTCAGGTCACGCACGTCCGTGTCGGCATCGGAGGCCCTGGCGGCGGCCACCACCTCCTGCACGGCGCGGTCGAGCAGGAGATCCTCCTGACCCACGGCAAGCGTCACGGGGGCGAGGGCGTCGTCTTGAGCAGTCTTCCTGGCCATCCCGCACAGCATCCCACGCGCCACTGACAACGCCTTTCGGCGACGGACCCCGGCGCCGGTCGGCGACCGGCAGCCCAGCTGCGGACCGAGGCCGCGGGCCCACCGCGGGCCCACCGCCGCCCCCGGCACCACCCCCGGCCGGCGACCACCGCCTCCCGGCGACGGACCCCCCGCAACGGACTCCGCGGGCGACCACCGCTGCCTCCACCGAACCGGTGCCCTTCACCAACCGGAGACCACAACCCCACCCGCCCCGCCGTCAGACAAGGAACCCGCAAACCCCCACCCGCCCCGCTGTCAGACAAGGAACCCGCAAACCCCCACCCGCCCCGCCGGGCAGCCTCACCACCCGCCGACCCGCCGACCCGCCGCCCCGCCGGGCAAGCCACCCCTCCCACCGAGGCAAGCGACGCCACCCGCACACCCGAGCCCCAGGCCTACGGATCCTCCCGCCACCCCTCCCACTCCGCCACGAACTCGTCCAATGCCCCCGTGTCCAGCCGCCCGTCCTCGTCCCGCAGGACGACCAGCCACTGCGCGTCCTCGGCGTCGTCCTCCCCGGCCAGCGCGTCCCGCACCAGCAACGGCTCCTCGGCCAGGCCGAACCGCTCCCCGAGCGCCTCCACCACCTCCTCCGCGGCATCGCGGTCCGGCAGCACCAGCACATGTCTCACATCACTCACGGCAGCCATCTTCCGGCACCGCCCGGCCCCGCCGGCAAGCAGGTCACCCGCCCCCACCCGGCGTCCCCCGCACGACCGGCACCCGGTCCAGCCCGATCCCGAAACGCTCCCGGTAGACCTCAAGCACCTCCTCGTCCGTCTCCAGCTCCCGCGCCTCCCGCGTCCCGTCCGGAGCCGTCAGCTTCAGCTGCCGCCCGCTGAGCGTGATCCGGCCGCCGTCCTGCGTGAGCCGGGAGCACACCAGCGACTGCACGAAGTGCGACTCCGGCGACGTGCAGTGCCACCAGGCCCCGCCCGCGAAGTCCTGGAGCGCCCGCGGCCGCGCCTCCAGCCGGTACACGGGGATGCCGTCCCTCAGCAGGTCGAGATCAGTCGCTCCGGCCCCGGCGCCGGCCCGGCCGCCACCGCGCACGCCCGCCGCGTCCGGCCCCGCCTCGGCGATCCGGAACGCGCCCCCGGGATCCTCCTGTTCCCCCTGCTCCTCCATGGCCAGCGGACCGTGACTGAGCGCGCCGAATCCGACGTCGGCCAGCCACTCCCCCGCGTCCACCGTCCGCACCCGCAGCGCGAGATGGTCGAACGGGATCCCGAGCCGGCCGCCCTCCCCGTACACCCGCCCCGCCAGCAGCGAGACGTCATAGCCCAGCACGGCGAGCAGCGCCCCGAAGGCCCCGTTCAGTTCGTAGCAGAACCCGCCACGGCGTGCCCCCACCACCTTCTCCAGCAGCCGCTTCTCCTCCAGGACGATCTCCTCACCGAGATGGATCGAGAGGTTCTCGAAGGGGACCGTCTGCAGATGGCGCAGTTGCAGCTCACGCAGGACGTCGATGGTGGGCCACGCCGGGTTCCGGACCCCGAGGCGGCGGAGGTAGGCGTCAGCCTGTGCGGCGTTCATGGTCTCAGTCTCGCGCCACGCGCAGACCCGTGCCCGCCCCGGCAACGGCCATCGCCCCGTCCACATCCGTCCGCAGTACGGTCGCGCCTGCGTCCCGCAGTGCCGCGACCGTGCTGGGGGCGGGGTGACCGTACGGATTGTCCGCGCCGCAGGAGATCAGCGCCAGCCGCGGCGCGGCCCGGCGTATCAGCTCCGGGTCCTGGTAGGCGGAGCCGTGATGCGCCACCTTCAGCACATCCACGCCACCCACCAGCGCCGCCGCCGGTGTCCGCAACAGTGCCTGCTGGGCCGGGGGTTCGAGGTCCCCGAGCAGCAGCATCCGCAGGCCCGCCGACCGTACGAGCATCGCGACGCTCGCGTCGTTCGGGCCCTCCGGCGCCGATGCCTGCCCCGGCGGCCACAGCACCTGCCAGGACAGGTCCCCGGTACGCCGCCGCTCCCCGGCCATGGCGCGCGTGACCGGAATCCCCCGTGCCGCCGCCTCCCCGTGGACGAACTCCACCTGCTCCACCGGCTCTTCGAAGCCGGTCGTCTCGATCGCCCCGACGGCACGGCCCCGCAGTACGCCGGGCAGCCCGGCCACGTGATCGGCGTGGAAGTGGGTGAGGACCACCAGCGGGACGCGGGTGATGCCGAGGTCGCGCAGGCACCGGTCGACCAGCCTCGAGTCGGGTCCGGTGTCCACCACGACCCCGGTGCCCGGACCGGCCGCGAGCACGGTCGCGTCGCCCTGTCCCACGTCGCACATCGCCAGCCGCCACCCCGGCGGCGGCCAGCCCGTGACCACTCTGGCCAGCGGCGGCGGCTGCACCACCGCCAGCACCAGCAGCACCCCGCAGCCCGCGCACAGCCACGGGTGCCGCAGCAGGCGCCGGCCGGTGACCACGACGGCCGCCGTGACGAGGGCCAGCAGCGCCGCCCCGCCCCAGCCACCCGGCCAGTCCACCCCGGCGCCGGGCAGCGCCGCCCCGGTCCTGGCGACCTCCGCGATCCATCCGGCGGGCCAACTCGCGCACCACGCCAGCGCCTTGGCCACCGGCATCGCCACCGGCGCCACCGCCAGGGCCGCGAAGCCCAGCACGGTGGCCGGCGCGACCGCGAACTCCACCAGCAGATTGCACGGCACCGCGACGAGACTGACCCGCGCCGACAGCACCGCCACCACCGGCGCGCACAGGGCCTGCGCGGCCCCCGCCGCGGCCAGCGCCTCCGCGAGCCGCGGCGGCACCCGACGCCGGCGCAGCGCGCCGCTCCACCGGGGCGCGAGGGTGAGCAGCGCGCCGGTGGCCAGCACGGAGAGCAGGAAGCCGTAACTGCGGGCGAGCCACGGGTCGTAGAGCACCAGCAGCAGCACCGCCGTGGCCAGCGCCGGGATCAGCGACTTCCGGCGGCCGGTGGCGAGGGCGAGCAGTGCGACGGCACCGCAGGCCGCGGCCCGCAGCACGCTCGGGTCCGGTCTGCAGACGACCACGAACGTGAGGGTGAGGGTCCCGCCGAGCACCGCGGTCGCCCGCAGCGAGATGCCCAGCCGGGGCGCGAGACCACGCCGCTCGCTGCGCTGGGCCAGCCCTGGCGGGCCCAGCAGCAGGGCGAGGACGATCGTGAGGTTGCTCCCGGACACGGCGAGCGTGTGGGCGAGGTCGGTCTCCTTGAAGGCCTCGTCCAGGTCCGGCGTGATCCGCGAGGTGTCCCCGACGACCAGCCCCGGCAGCAGCGCCCGCGCGTCCGCCGGCAGCCCGTCGGTGGCCTCCCGGAGGCCGGCCCGCAACCGTCCCGCGAACCGTTGCGGCCCCGACGGTTCCTCCACCACCTCGGGCCCGGTCCGGTCCCGTACCCGCAGCACGGCGGCGATGCGGTCGCCGCCCACCAGGGCGGGCGCGAGGCGCCCGGTCACCCTGACCCGGGTGGAGGGCAGCAGTCCGAGCCACTCCCGCCGCCCGGCCGCACCCGCGTCCACGATCACCAGCACCGGCGTCCGCGTCACCGTCCTCGTCCCGGACGGCTCCTCGACGCTCCGCACCTCCGCCTTCGCCAGCACGGACACCGTCGCAAGCCGGTTGCCGGTGACCCTCGGCCGGGTGAGCCGGGGATCGGAGGTGACCTCGGCCTCGACGGTCACCGTGGCGAACCGCTCCGTCAGCCCCGGCACCGGCCCCCTGCGCAGATCGGCTCCGTGCAGGCCGGCCGAGGCGGCGGCCGCCGCGACGCAGAGCAACACGGCGGCGAGGCCGGCACGCGAGCGGACGCCCCCCGCGGAGGCGGCGTCGACGGGGGCACGCGAGCGAGCGCCCAATGCGGGACCGGTGGCTTCGGCGACACCCGAGCCGACACCCCCCGCCGGACCGGCGGCAACAGGGACACGCGAGCGAGCGCCCAATGCAGGACCGGCGGCTTCGGCGACACCCGAGCCGACACCCCCCGCCGAACCGGCGGCAACAGGGACACGCGAGCGAGCGCCCAATGCAGGACCGGTGGCTTCGGCGACACCCGAGCCGACACCCCCCGCCGAACCGGCGGCAACAGGGACACGCGAGCGAGCGCCCGCTGCCCGACCGGCACCGACCAGCAGCCCGCACGCCACGACCAGGCCTGCGACGGCCACGCCTGTCACCAGACCCGGCGAGGCGTCCAGCGTCAGGGCGGCCGTCGCCCAGGCGGCCAGGGCGGGAGGTACGAGCCGTAGGTCCGCCGGGCCCTCCTGGCGTGGATGGGCGACGCCGAGACGGCCTCGGGCAGCCGCGTGCACGGGCGAGCGCGCACCCGGGACGCGCGGGCCCGGGAGGTCCTGGGAGCGCCTCATGGCCGTACGAGGTCCCGCAGGTCGGCGAACCGCCGTTCACCGATGCCGTTCACCTCGCGCAGTTCGTCCACCGAGCGGAACCCCCCGTGCCGGGCGCGGTAGTCGAGGATGTGCTGCGCCAGCACGGGTCCGACGCCGGGGAGGGTGTCGAGTTGCTCGACCGTGGCGGTGTTGAGGGAGACGGGCACCGCGGGCGCACCCGCCCCGCCGGCCGGGACTCCCCCGGCCAGCGGCGGGACGGGGGCTGCGGGCGCGGGGCCACCGACGACCACCTGCTCCCCGTCCACCAGGAAGCGGGCCCGGTTGAGCCCTTCGACGTCCGTGCCCGGCCGCACCCCTCCGGCCGCCGTCAGGGCGTCCGCGACGCGCGATCCGGCGGGGAGACGATGGATCCCCGGCTCGCGCACCTTCCCGCTGACGTCCACGACGATCTCGGCGGCGGGCGTGCCGGCGCCGCCGGGCTGAGCGGGCACCGCGCCCGGCGCGGCGGACGGCTCGTCCTCCCGCTCCTCCACGGGCGCCGCCCCGACCACCTCGGGTGCCCGCACGGACTGTGTCCGCCCGGCCCAGAAGTGCTGCACGGCGAAGCCCGCGACGACGACGAGCAGCACGGTGAGCGCCACCACGCTTCTGCGCTCCAGGCCGCACCGCGCCTGCAACCACACCGGCATCCGCTCCCGCAGGGCCGGCACGGCCCGGTCCCGCAATCGCTCCACGGCGGCGGGCACAGCAGCGGTGTCGTTCGCGTCGGCGTCGCCCGGCGGCCCCGCTCCCGGCTCCCGCCACTCCCCCGCGCGCTCGCCGAAGAGCACCTCGGCGCGGCGCCGTAGTTCCGCCGCCGACGCATGCCGGTGCCGGGCCCGGGCCAGGGTGGGAGGGCGGCGACGGCGGTGCGCCGTACGGCTGTCGGAGGCAGGTCCGCGGCCCGGGCCGCTGGTGACGGATGCTGCGCGCGTGCGTGATCGAAGTGCCATGCGACGAGGATGCGACGCCCCGCCACCCCCGCGATGATCTTGCTCGATTCCCGGGGACTACCGTTGAGTTGTGGAAAACCCCGCCACCTGAACGAGTGAACCGCGACGGTCACGGCACACCCCGACGGTCACGGCACACCGCGACGGGAACGGCACACCCCGACGGTCACCACACACCCCGACGGGAACGGCACACCCCGACAGACACGGCGCCCCCCGACAGACACCGCACACCCCGACGGTCACGGCACCTCGGCAAGCAGCCGCCTCACCGCGCCGACACCACAACCCCCAGCAGCCCCGGTCCCGTATGTGCCCCGATCACGGCCCCCACCTCACTCACATGCAGGTCCGCCAGTCCTGGCACCCGCCCGCGCACCCGGTCCGCCAGCGCCGACGCCCGGTCCGCCGCGCTGAGATGGTGCACCGCGATGTCCACCGGCGCGTCCCCCGCCCGGTCGGCCACGATCTCCTCCAGGCGGGCGATCGCCTTGGACGCCGTCCGGACCTTCTCCAGGAGCTCGATCCGTCCCCCGTCCAGCTGCAGCAGCGGCTTCACGGCCAGTGCGGACCCGAAGAACGCCTGCGCGGTACCGATCCGGCCGCCTCGTCGCAGATAGTCGAGGGTGTCGACGTAGAAGAAGGCGGAGGTGCCGGAGGCCCGCTTCTCCGCGGCCGTGACCGCCTCGTCCACCGTGCCGCCGGACTGTGCCACCTCGGCCGCGGCCAGCGCGCAGAAGCCCAGCGCCATCGCGATCATGCCGGTGTCCACCACCCGCACCGGCACGGGCGCTTCGCGCGCCGCGAGGACGGCCGCGTCGTACGTGCCCGACAGCTCGGCCGACAGATGCAGGGAGACGATGTCGGTGGCGCCCGCCTCGGCGGCCTTGCGGTAGGTCTCGGCGAACAGCTGGGGGCTGGGACGCGAGGTGGTGACGGGACGTCGCTTCTGGAGCGCCTGGGCCAGCGAGCGGGTCGAGATCTCGGTGCCCTCCTCCAGCGCGCGGTCGCCGAGGACCACGGTCAGGGGAACCGCTGTGATGCCGTGGCGCTCCATCGTCCGGTGCGGCAGGTAGGCCGTTGAATCGGTGACGATCGCGACATGGCGGGACATGAGCTGGAGGTTACCTGCCGTAGCGCCTGGGCGGCAGCCCGGGCCATACGCCTGCCCGGAACATGTGCCCGCAAGCCACCCGGAACCCGCTCCCACCACGCGGGCGCCCGGGACAGCGGCGCATGTTCAGGTCGTGCTCTCGGGGCGCGGCTTCTTCTGCCAGGGGTACGCCGGGCGTGGTCCCGGCGGGGTGATGGCGGGCCGCGTCGGCTCCTCGGCCGTGCGGGACTGCGGCGTGTCCGGCCAGGTCTGCTGGGCGCTCGGGGCGTCGGCGGGCGGGGCCTCGGGCCACGGCGGCGGGGTCGCCGCGGAGTTCGACGCCGTCCAGTGCCGCAGTGCCCCGCTCTCCACGTCGATCTGCGCGCTCAGCGCGTCCAGGTCGTCGTCGGCGAAGTGGCCGGCGCGGTCCCGGGCCGCCCAGCGCAGCGACTCCGCCGAGTGTGTGATGCGCTGGGTGCGGTCGCGCAGCTCGGGCAGCCGCTCGGCGAGCGTCGCGCGGTCCGGCTCGGACTCCAGGCGCCTGAGCTCGGCGTCCAGTTCGTGCCCATGGGCACTGAGACGCTGGAACAGGCCGAGCGCCTCCTTGAGGGACTCGTCCTCGGCGGCGCTGGCCTGCAGCGTGTCCTGCGTGGCCCGCATCGAGGTGCGCAGCTTCAGCCGGAGCTGGGCGATCTCGCCCACGGGGCCGGGCTGGGTGAAGGACCTGGCCCGCAGTGTGTGGTCCTCGACCGTGCGGCGGGCCTGTGTGACGGTGCGGTCCACTCCGCGCTTGGCGGCGCCGACCACCTTGACCGTGGCGTAGGCGCCCAGGCCCAGGAAGAGGACGAAGAGCAGGGCGAACACCATGATCACTGCTTCCACGAGGCTCCTCCTCCGAACCGGCCGCGGCACGCACCGCGCCGCTCTTCCACGGTAAACGCCACAGGCAGGTCCGGAGTTCCGGACGAACCCCGAACCTGCCCGCAGAGCACCCCCCACCAGCCCCTAGGGGACGCGCCGGAACAGGCGCACGCCGCGCCGGCGGCTACGCCGGAACGATGTTCACCAGCTTCGGCGCCCGCACGATCACCTTCCGGATGCCCGCCCCGTCCAGCGCCGCGACCACCTTCTCGTCGGCCAGCGCCACCTTCTCCAGCTCCTCCTCGGAGATCGACGGCGACACCTCCAGCCGCGCCTTGACCTTGCCCTTGACCTGCACCACGCAGGTCACGGTCTCGTCCACGACGTAGGCGGGGTCGGCGACGGGGAAGTCGGCGTGGACGACCGAGCCGGTGTGTCCCAGCCGCCGCCACAGCTCCTCGGCGATGTGCGGCGCCAGCGGCGCGACCATCAGGACCAGTGCCTCGGCCACCGGCCGCGGTACCGCCCCGCCCGCCTTGGTCAGGTGGTTGTTCAGCTCGGTGATCTTGGCGATCGCGGTGTTGAAGCGCAGGCCCTCCAGGTCCCCGCGCACCCCGTCGATCGCCTTGTGCAGCGCGCGCAGCGTCACGTCGTCGATGGCGGCGGGCTCCACGTCGGCCACGGTGACCTCACCGGTGGTCTCGTCGACGATGTTGCGCCACAGCCGCTGCAGCAGCCGGAACTGACCCACCACCGCGCGCGTGTCCCACGGCCGCGACACGTCCAGCGGGCCCATGGCCATCTCGTACAGCCGCAGTGTGTCCGCCCCGTACTCGGCGCAGATCTCGTCCGGAGTGACCGCGTTCTTCAGGGACTTGCCCATCTTGCCCAGCAGCCGGGTGACCTGCTCGCCCTGGTAGTAGTACGCGCCGTCGCGCTCCTCCACCTCGGCGGCGGGCACCGCGATGCCGCGGCTGTCGCGGTAGACGTAGGCCTGGATCATGCCCTGGTTGAACAGCCGGTGGAACGGCTCCGGGGACGAGACGTGCCCCAGGTCGTACAGCACCTTGGACCAGAAGCGCGCGTACAGCAGGTGCAGCACGGCGTGTTCGGCGCCGCCCACGTACAGGTCGACACCGCCGTGCGGCATGCCGTCGCGCGGACCCATCCAGTACCGCTCGATCTCCGGGTCGACCAGGACCTCGTCGTTGTGCGGGTCCAGGTAGCGCAGCTCGTACCAGCACGAACCGGCCCAGTTGGGCATGGTGTTGGTCTCGCGGCGGTACTTCTTCGGGCCGTCGCCCAGGTCCAGCGTGACGTCGACCCAGTCCTCGTTGCGCGACAGCGGCGTCTCGGGCCGGGTGTCGGCGTCGTCCGGGTCGAAGGTGCGCGGCGAGTAGTCCTCGACCTCGGGCAGCTCCAGCGGCAGCATCGACTCGGGCAGGGCGTGGGCGATGCCCTCCTCGTCGTAGACGATCGGGAACGGCTCGCCCCAGTACCGCTGCCGGCTGAACAGCCAGTCGCGCAGCCGGAAGTTGACGGTGCCCTCGCCGATGCCCTCGCGCTCCAGCCACTCGGTGATGCGCGCCTTGGCCTCGACGACGCCCAGGCCGTCCAGGGAGATGTCCTCACCGGACGAGTTCACGATCTTGGCGTCGTACGACGCGAACGCGTCGTCCCAGGTCGAGGCGTCGGTCCCGCGGTCGTCGGAGGGCTCGACGACACACCGCATGGGCAGCTCGAAGGCGCGGGCGAAGGCGAAGTCGCGGCTGTCGTGCGCCGGGACGGCCATGATCGCGCCGGTGCCGTAGCCCATCAGGACGTAGTCGGCGATGAAGACCGGGATCCGCTCGCCGTTGACCGGGTTGGTCGCGAACGTGCCCGTGAAGACGCCGGTCTTGTCCTTGGCCTCGGCCTGCCGCTCGACGTCGGACTTGGCGGCGGCCTGCGCGCGGTAGGCGGCGACGGCGTCGACCGGGGTCCGGTGACCGCCGGTCCACATCTGGTGGGTGCCCTCGGGCCACTGGGCCGGGGTGAACTTCTCGACCAGCGGGTGCTCGGGTGCCAGCACCATGTAGGTCGCGCCGAACAGGGTGTCCTGGCGCGTGGTGAAGACGGTGATGTGCTCGCCGTCCACGGGGAAGTCGACACGCGCGCCCTCGGAGCGGCCGATCCAGTTGCGCTGCTGCAGCTTGATGGCCTCGGGCCAGTCCAGCGCGTCCAGGTCGTCCAGCAGCCGGTCGGCGTAGGCGGTGATCCGCATGTTCCACTGGCGCAGCTTGGCCTTGAAGACGGGGAAGTTGCCGCGCTCGGAGCGGCCGTCGGCGGTGACCTCCTCGTTGGCCAGGACGGTGCCCAGGCCGGGGCACCAGTTGACCGGCGCGTCCGAGGCGTACGCCAGGCGGTACTCACCCAGCACGTCGGCGCGCTCGGCCGCGCTCAGCTCACCCCAGGAGCGCCCGCCGGGCAGCGCGCGCTCACCGCTCTCGAACTGCGCGACCAGCTCCGCGATCGGGCGGGCCCTCTTCGCCTCGTCGTCGTACCAGGAGCCGAAGATCTGCAGGAAAATCCACTGGGTCCACCGGTAGTAGTCCGGGTCGATCGTGGCGAACGACCGGCGCTTGTCGTGGCCCAGGCCCAGCCGGCGCAGCTGGACCTTCATGTTCTCCATGTTGGCCTCGGTGGACACGCGCGGGTGCGTGCCGGTCTGCACGGCGTACTGCTCGGCGGGCAGGCCGAAGGCGTCGAATCCCAGGGTGTGCAGGACGTTGTGGCCGGTCATCCGGTGGAACCGGGCGTAGACGTCGGTGGCGATGTAACCCAGCGGGTGGCCGACGTGCAGGCCCGCGCCGGAGGGGTAGGGGAACATGTCCATGAAGAACTTCTTGGGCCTGGCGACCGTCTCGGGGTCGCCCGCCAGGTCACCCTTGGGATTGGGTGCCGCGTAGGTGCCGTCGGCGTCCCAGAAGTCCTGCCAGCGTGCCTCGATCTCGGCTGCCATGGCGGCCGTGTAGCGGTGCGGCGCTGCATCCACCGACAGGCCGGCGGTGGCTGCGGGGTTCGTCTCGCTCATGATCCTCAAAGCTCCATCGATCGTCTCTGCCAGCGGCTGTGATTCTTCGGAAACGAAAAATCCCCTCGCACAGGAGGGGACGCCGCGCCGACTCCGGCCACTCGACTCACCCGGTGGCCGGGACTGATCAGCGCGGCCCGCTAAGCAGAAGGCGTACGGCACGCATGGCGTCAGGGTACCGCAGCGCCGGAGCGGGTCGCGACGGGCTTCCGGCCGGATCACACATGAACAACGGCGCCCCTGATTCCGTACCTGAGGGTTGTGAAGAACTGGAAAAGCTGAGCAACGTTCAATTGTTACCTGGCGTAACGGCCGCTAAGGGGACAACACAAGCCCCTCGCGGCCCATTGATAACAACGCAATAACTCAAACGCCGTACCCCCCGGTATGGAGCCACTTAGAGTGCGGCAGCGGGACCGCCTTCCCGAACCGTTCGGAGTTGCCCCCATGAACCCTCGTCCCCTCAGCAGCTCGCCGCCCGCACCGGGCCCCTCGGCCCCAGGGACGGCGGCCGCCGGCAGTCGGCCGTCCATATCCCGCCCCGTCACGCCGGGAGGCAGGTCGTGAGCACGGACCCGAACGACAGCACGGTGGACGACGCGTTCCTGGAGTTCCTCAACTTCGGCGTCGGCGTCCTGTGTCTCGTCTGCCTCACCTGCTCGGTGATCTGGGGGCTCGTCGCCCAGGACCGGATGATCCTCAGCACCCGGCAGAGGATCGCCGCGCAGGCCATCCACCGGATCACGTCCGTCGCGTCCCTCGCGTTCCTCGTCGTGCACATCGTCGCGAAGCTGGCACTGGAGCACACCAGCTGGATCGCCGCGTTCATCCCGTTCGGGCTCCTCGTCACCGGCGGCGACCAGTTCACGGGCACCGCCTTCCTGATCGGCCTGGGCACCCTTGCCGCGCTGCTCATGATCTTCGTCGGGGTCACCGGGGCGATGCGCAACCGGTTCGCGGCCCCGGGGCCCGTCGCGGCCCGCTGGCGGGCGATGCACATGCTGGCCTATCCGGCCTGGTGCGCCGCCCTGATCCACGGGCTGTTCGCGGGCCGCCCCGCGAAGCCGTTCTTCATGCTGTGCTACGAGCTGTGCGTGGTGGCGGTCGCCGCGGCGCTGGCCCTGCGCGCGGCACCGCGCCCCGTCAAGCGAAAGGTCGCCGACCTGATCGCACGGTTCATGGGCGGCGCCGGGCCCGCCGTCCGTGAGGCGCTGGACGCCAGCCGGGCCAGGGCGGCGGAGTCCTCGCTGCCGGGCTACGAGCGGCAGGCACGCCACGACGCGACGGGATCCCAGCCCCGTGTGCCGCCCTCGGCCGGCCCCCTGTATCAGTCCCCCGCGCCACCCCCCGCCCAGGAGCCCGCCCCCGGCTTCGCCGCCGCCTACCGCGCGGTGTCGTCTCCTTCACGCGCGCGGGGGGCCTTCCCGGCCGACCGGAACGCCCATGTGGAGCAGCTGACCGACCTCCAGCCCACAGAGGCCCTCCCGCGCGTGGAGAGCACGTCAGGCTCCTGGCCGATCCCGTCCCCGCCCCCGGTCGGCGAGGCACCCCCGTCGGCGTACGACCCGCTCCAGGACACGGGATACAACATCCCCGCCTATGGCAATCCGGGCGCGTCCGGCTACGGGTCGAGTGATGTGTACGACACCGGTGAGATGAACGCCGCGTTCGGCACGTACTACCCCGACGACACGTACAACAACAGCGGTCCCGCCACCGAAACACTGCCCGGTGCGTCCTACGACTTCGACGCACCGGGTTCGGGCGAACCTTGGAACGCGCCTTCCGGAGGCTTTAAGTGAACGAGGCCCTGCCCGACGTCCCAGAAGTCCGCGTCGTCGGCCTTCCTCAGCTCACGTCGGGCTTCGACCTTGTCGAACGGCTCGATCTGCCCATGCATCTGAAGGTGCACGGGCCGCTCGAACCGCTGGGCGGCGAGCAGCTCGCCCAGCTCGCCGAGCGCATCAACCTCAGGGGCCGCGGCGGCGCCGGCTTCCCCTTCCACAAGAAGCTGCGCTCGGTCGCCGAAGCGGCGATCAAGCGCGGCGTCCGCCCCGTCGTCGTCGTCAACGGCAGCGAGGACGAACCGGCCTGCCGCAAGGACACGGTGCTGATCAACCGTGCTCCGCACCTGATCCTGGACGGCGCCCTGCTGTGCGCCGAGGCCCTGGGTGCCCGCACGCTCGTGGTGGGGGTCACCCGTGAGTCCACGCAGCGCTCCATGGAGGCCGCGCTCGCCGAACGCGGCCTGAGCAACGGCCGTCGCTCGGCCCTGCGCGCACGCGTGCAGCGCAACCCGGTCCGCATGGTCACCGGCGCCGCCGCCTCCCTGATCCGCTCGATCGACGGCGGCCCGGCGATCCCGCCCGGCCGCAAGATCAGCGCCTCGCAGAGCGGCGTCGGCGGCGCACCCACGCTGCTGTCGAACGCCGAGACGTTCGCGCAGCTGGCGATCGCCGCCCGCATCGGCCCGGAGCGCTACGGCAACACCGGCCTGTACGACGAGCCGGGCACCGTCATGCTGACGGTCTCCGGCGCCGTCGCCCGCCCCATGGTCATCGAGGTGCCCACCGGTGTGCCGCTCCGCTACGTCCTGCAGCTCGCCGGCGGCCCGCCGGTCCCGCAGGGCGTGCTGACCGGCGGCTACCACGGCAAGTGGATCGACGCGGCAACGGTGAACGAGGCGATCGTCTCCCGCAACTCGCTGGACGCGGTGGGCGGTTCGCTGGGCGCCGGCGCGATCCTGCCGATCAGCCAGGACACCTGCCCGCTGGGCGAGTCGCTGCGGGTCGCCCAGTGGCTGGCCGAGGAGAGCGCGGGCCAGTGCGGCCCCTGCTACCTCGGCCTGCCCGCCGCCGCGCGCGGCCTGGAGGACATCCTGGGCGGCGGCGGCCCCGCGGCCCTGGAAGCGCTCAAGCAGGTCGCCAAGAACGTCAAGCGGCGCGGCGCCTGCTCGCACCCCGACGGCTCCGCGATGTTCCTCGAATCCACCGTCAAGGCCTTCACGGACGACCTGGCGGCCCACGTCCTCGGCAACGGCTGCGGGCGGCCCGTGCACGGCGTGCTGCCGCTCTTCGAGGGCGGCCAGACCCCGACGGGCATCCCGGGCGGCGGCGGCTCCGGGGACAACGGCCCCAGTCGCCAGAAGATCTACGTCGACTGGACGCTGTGCCGGGGGCACGGCCTGTGCGCCGACATCCTCCCGGAGGTCTTCGAACTCGGCGCCGACGGCTTCCCGACCGTCGCCCAGGCCCAGGTGCCGCGCCGCGCGGAGGACAAGGCGCTGCGCGCGGTCCGCCGCTGCCCGGCGCTCGCCCTGCGGATCGAGGAGCAGGCGGAGCGGCCGCCGGCCCGCAACACCCTCCCGGTCCTCTCCCAGGGCCGTGGGCGGCGCGCCCTGGGCCGCTGACCCCGACGCAGACGAAGGGGCCGCCAGGGACCGGCGGCCCCGCCCGCATCGGAATTCCGGGGAAACACGAAGATCCCACCGAGTCGCACTCGGTGGGATCCGCAAGATGATTCCGATTGTGGAGCTAAGGAGAATTGAACTCCTGACCTCCTGCATGCCATGCAGGCGCTCTACCAACTGAGCTATAGCCCCTTGCAGTCATCGACCGCTCCGCCGGTCCCCCGGCGGCGACGCCAACATTACACGGTCGACCGGGCACTCCACCAAATCGTTTCCTGTCTGCGCCGATACGACCGATATGGTCGGCCCTCGTGACCGTGATCACGTCCACCGCAGTCCACCGCCGGACGCCCGTCGCACTCGGCGTCTGCCTGCTCTCCTTCGCGGCGTTCTGGATCGCCCAGCGGGCCGCGCACGTCTCGATGGTCGACCTGCTGGTGTACCGCGCCGAGGGCGCCACCGTGCGCGCGGGCGGCGACCTGTACGCCCTGCGCGCGACCACCGCCCAACTGCCCGCCACCTACCCGCCCTTCGCCGCCCTGCTGTTCACCCCGCTGACGCTGCCGGACACGGGGTCCCTGCGCACCCTGGCCACCGCCGGGAACCTCGCCCTGCTGGTCGTGTTCGTGCGGCTCTCCCTGCGGCTCGTGGGGCACACGCGCGCGGAGGCCGTCTGGTGGGCCTCGGCGGTGGCCGTGTGGTGCGAGCCGGTGTGGACGACCCTGCGCTACGGCCAGGTCAACCTGCTGCTCGCCGTCCTCGTGCTGTGGGACCTCTCCCGGCGCCCGGGTGAGCGCTGGGCGGGTGTGGGCATCGGCATCGCGGCCGCCGTGAAGCTGACCCCGGCGCTGTTCGCCGTCTTCCTGCTCGCCACCGCTCTCGTGGCACGCCGCAGGAACCGGGAGGGCCCCTGGCTGCGGCACGCGCGCGGGGCCGTCACCGCCTTCGCCGGGGCGACGCTGCTCGCGGCGGCCGTCCTCCCGTACGACTCCTGGCGGTTCTGGACCGCCGTGGTGTTCCGGGCGGACCGGGCCGGGCATGCCGAGGAGACCGCGAACCAGGCCCTGCGTGGCGTTCTGGCGCGTCTGCTGCACACTCCCGACCCGGGGGCGCTCTGGGTCGCCGTGGCGGCTCTCGTGGCCGCCGCGGGGCTGGCGGTGGCGGTGCGGGCGGAGTTGCGCGGCGAACGGGCCTGGGCGGTGGCCGGGTGCGCCGTCACGGCACTGCTCGTCAGCCCGGTGTCGTGGTCGCACCACTGGGTCTGGTGCGTGCCGCTCGTCCTGCTCCTCGCGGCCCGCCACCGCCGGGCGGCCGCCGCCGGCGTGCTCCTGGTGTTCTGCTCGTACGCCCTGTGGTGGGTACCGCACACCCCCGGTCGGCCCGAACTGCACCAGAACCCGGCCGAGTTCGCCCTGTCGGGGCTCTACGCCGCCACCGGCTGCCTCGTCCTGGTGATCGCCGCCACCATCACCCGGAGAGGTCAGGCCGTCACGAACGAGTAGAACCGCTTGAGCGTGCAGTGCTCTTCGAGGAGCCGCCCGTAGATCGGCTCACCCTCCAGTTCGCGGTACGTCTCGATCGGGTCGCCTTTTATGATCAGCGCCCGCGCGCATTCCTCGCACCAGTACTGGTAGTCGGGGTTCACCGGTTCCATGTCGCGGACGATCGGCGTACCACTGCCGCACCAATCGCACTTCCGCCTGTGTGCACCCATCGATCAGCTCCAGCTGTGGCCGCAGGCCGTGCACACGTAGGAGATCCCGCCGTTGTCGCCGAGCACCTGGGCGACATGCGCGGAGCCGCAGGAAGGGCAGCTGAGCCGGGTGGTCGTGTCCCGTATCAACGCCGCTCCGCCAAGGAGGTGGCCGACCTCCCCGAGGATGCTCGCAGGCATCGGTACTCCCTCCCGTCGGGCCGCGCCCCCTTCCGGCCGTTTGATTCTGCCACGGCCGGGCCAATACGGTCAGCGACGCCTTGGTACCAGTCCGGCCACGCGCAGCAAGGGACGCCTCCACAGAGGTATACGCCTGCTGGACCAGGACTGCTCAAACGTGTGACGACGAAAAATCCCGCCCCCTCGACGGGGACGGGATTCGTCCGTGGAGCTAAGGAGAATTGAACTCCTGACCTCCTGCATGCCATGCAGGCGCTCTACCAACTGAGCTATAGCCCCTGGCCCCCACGCGGCGGAGCCGCATGGTGTTTCGCCCCGCTCGGCGGGGCGAACAAGAAGAACTTTAGCCTGCGACCTGCCGGAAAGTGAAATCCGGGCCCCCGCGGTGCCGACAGCGCTCAGTCGTCGTCGCCGAGCACCGGCTCCGGGAGCGTGCCGGCGTTGTGCTCCAGCAGCCGCCAGCCGCGCGCGCCCTCGCCGAGGACGGACCAGCAGCAGTTGGAGAGGCCGCCGAGGCTCTCCCAATGGTGGGGTTCCAGGCCGAGGAGACGGCCGATGGTGGTGCGGATCGTGCCACCGTGGCTGACGACCACCAGGGTGCCGTCGTCGGGCAGCTTGTCGGTGTGCCGCAGCACGACCGGGGCGGCCCGGTCGGCCACCTCGGACTCCAGCTCGCCGCCGCCGCGGCGCACCGGCTCACCGCACTTCCACGCGGCGTACTCCTCGCCGTGGCGGGCGATGATCTCGTCGTGCGTCAGGCCCTGCCAGACGCCCGCGTACGTCTCGCGCAGGGCCTCGTCGCGGTGCACCTCCAGACCGGTGAGCGCGGCCAGCTCGGCGGCCGTGTGCGCGGCGCGCATCAGGTCGGAGGCGATGATCGCGTCCGGCTTGAGGGAGGCGAGCAGACGGGCGGCACGGCGGGCCTGGGCGACGCCGACCTCGGTGAGTTCGACGTCCGTGGAGCCCTGGAAGCGGCGCTCCACGTTCCAGGCCGTCTGCCCGTGCCGCCACAGGATGATCCGCCGCCCGCGGCCCGGCTTGGCGGCGCTCACCTCGCCGGTGGCGCTCACCGCCAGTCACCACCCGTTTCGGCGGCCTCCTCGGCGGCCTGCAGCCGGGCGTGCTCGGCGGCCTTGCCGCGGGTGGCCTTGGCGTCGGCGGGCAGTTCGAGCTCGGGGCAGTCCTTCCACAGCCGCTCCAGGGCGTAGAAGACACGCTCCTCGCTGTGCTGCACGTGCACGACGATGTCGACGTAGTCGAGCAGGATCCAGCGGGAGTCGCGGTCGCCCTCGCGGCGCACCGGCTTGGCGCCCAGCTCCTTCTGGAGCCGTTCCTCGATCTCGTCGACAATCGACTTGACCTGGCGGTCGTTGGGCGCGGAGGCGAGCAGGAACGCATCCGTGATCGACAGCACGTCGCTCACGTCGTACGCGATGACGTCGTGCGCGAGCTTGTCGGCGGCCGCCTGGGCGGCGGTGGTGATGAGTTCGAGGGAGCGGTCTGTTGCGGTCACTACGCGGCTTTCCGTCGGCGGTCACTTGTATCACCAGGGTCTCACGGACCGCCGACGGCGCCTTCACGCATTACCCGGCGGGGGCCGGCTCGTAGTCCTGGCCGAGGACCACGGAGACGTTCGCGTTGGCGGAGACGTCTCCCTCGGCCACGGCGCTCTCGGGCAGGCCCAGCGTCTTGGCGACCTCGGTGGCGTTCTCCTTGTCGGCGGCGTCCGCGTAGGTGACCTCGGACGAGGGCCGGGCACCGCTCGCCGCGCCCCCCTCCAGGAAGGTGAAGCCTCCGTTGAGGAGCACCACGCGCGCCTTCTCGGTGTTGTCCTTCACACCACTGGCGTTCTGCACCGAGACCCGGACGGCGGCGTCCTGGTCGGGGCTCTTCGCGGTGCCGCCGAGGATGTCCTTGACCACGCCGGCGCCCGCCTGGGCGCTAAGCGTGCCGTCGGTCTGGACCGGCAGCACGGCGGTCTTGTAGTCGCCGCTCTTGGCGAGGTCGGACAGCTTGGCGAGGAAGGTGCCGAGGTCCTTGTCGGTCAGCGACGGGTCGAGGATCTGCGCCAGTGTCTGGACGGTGGTCGTGGCGGCCTGCGGGTCGGACGACAGCTTGCGCAGCACCCCGTGCATCACCTGCCCGAACCGCTCCAGCTGGGCGTTCTGGTCCTCGCCCGGGGCGCGGTAGGTGGCGTAGGCGACGGCCATCTTGCCGCTCAGGGTCTGGCCCTCGCCCTTGCTGACCAGCGGCGCCTCGCCCTTCTTCTTGGCGGCCGGGTCGGGCACGTCGGCGTCGGTGTCGACCTCGACGTTGCCGACGAGGTCGACGAGGTTCTGCAGGTACGGGGTGTCCAGGCGCCAGGTGCCCTGGATGGAGGTACCGAGGACGGTGTCCAGGGCCTCCCGGGTGCCGGAGGAGCCGTCGTCGTCGACCGACTTGGCCAGTGTGGTCGTACCGTCGTCGCCGGACAGCCCGAGCGCGTTGGGCAGCAGGACGGTGGTGCCCTGCTGGGTGGTGGCGTTGTCGACGAGCAGCGCCGTGGAGGTGCCGCCCTTCTTGGTGTCATGCAGGTGTACGACGATCACGTCCCGCTTCTGCGCCGCGGAGGACGTCGTACCGCCCTTGCTGTCCTCGGGCGAGGACAGGCCCGGCAGCTTTCCGGCGTACCAGAGGTAGCCCACCCCTCCGGCGGCGACCAGCGCGAGGACGACGACCAGGGCGACCAGGCGGCTGCGGGCGCGGCGCTTGGCCTCCTCGCGGCGCTCGGTGCGGTTCTCGGTGAACGCCAGCCAGTCGATGACGTCCTCGGAGTCCTGGTCGGGCTCCTCGACGAAGGCGAACTGCTCCGTCCGGTAGTCGCGGTCGTGGTGGCCGTCATTGCCGTCGCGGCCGTCCCCGGGGCCGGAAGCGCCTCGCGCCTGCTCCTGGCGCTGACCGGGATCGGCCGGCCGGGCCTGCTGCGGGATGTACGCGGTCTGCTCGGCGACGCGGGGCTGCTGGCCGCTGGTGGCGGTCTGCCCGTAGGGGTCGTACGTCTCGTAGGAGTCGTACGAGGTCACGGGCGGCTGCTGGCCGGTGCCGTAGGGGTCGTACGGCGGCACCGGCTGCTGCCGGCCGGTGGCGTACGGGTCGTAGCCGTAGCCCTGCTGCTGCGCGTAGGGGTCGTAGTGCTGCTGGGCCTGCTGCTGGGCGGGCACCTGCCGGTACACCGGCTGCCCGTACTCGTCGTAGCCGACGAGTTCGTACTGGTCGGCGCCGTATCCTGCGGCCCCCGCGTCGTATCGGTCGTTCACCGGTGCCCCTCTCGGCTCACTCGCCGCGGTACAGCTGTCGCTTTGCGATGTAGCGCACGACTCCGTCCGGCACCAGATACCAGACGGGGTCGCCCTTGGCGACTCTCGCACGGCAGTCCGTGGAGGAGATGGCGAGGGCGGGAACCTCGACCAACGAGACGCCGCCCTCCGGAAGCCCGGCGTCGGTCAGGACATGGCCCGGCCGCGTGACCCCGATGAAGTGCGCGAGGGAGAACAGCTCCTCGCTGTCGCGCCAGGTCAGGATCTGGGCGAGGGCGTCCGCGCCGGTGATGAAGAACAGGTCCGTGTCGGGATTGAGGGAGCGCAGGTCACGCAGGGTGTCCACGGTGTACGTGGGGCCCCCGCGGTCGAGGTCGATACGGCTCACCGAGAACTGCGGGTTCTCGGCGGTCGCGATGACCGTCATCAGATAGCGGTCCTCGGCCGGGGAGACGCTGCGGTGGGTCTTCTGCCAGGGCTGCCCGGTCGGTACGAACACCACCTCGTCGAGGTGGAACTGGGCGGCGACCTCGCTGGCCGCCACCAGGTGCCCGTGGTGGATCGGGTCGAACGTCCCGCCCATGACGCCGAGCCGGCGCTTGGCCGGGGTCGACGGGCCGGTAGGCATGTCCTGCTCTCCCATGCGTGCAGACCCTACCGGCCCTGACCGTGGAGTCAGCGGTCGCGGTTGAAGCGGGTGGTGATCCACAGCAGCAGCATCAGGGCGATGAACGCGCCGCCGCCGGTGAGCAAAGGGCTGAGGCTCTCGTGGTTGCCGCCGTGCTCCTCGCCCTCGGCGGCGAGAGTGACCAACTGGGCAGCGGCGCTGTGGAAGCTCATCTTCGGCAGAACCTATCGCGTGTGGGCGGGATAAAGACGTCGGCTCATCGTAAGCGGGGGCCTCGGCCGCGCTCACGCCGACTCCGCCGTCGAGCAACCTTCCCGGGCCCTCAGTCGTCCTTCCGCCTGTAACCCCGAAGCAGCAACCATCCCGTCAGCACACAGCCGACGACCATCACGATCAGCACGACCCGGAGGAGATTCCCCGCCCCCTGCTCCGGTGCGGCGCTGAGCCAGTCGGTCGCGGCGATGTGCTCCATGGTGCGGGACTCCTTCGTCGTACTGCCCGTCCACGGTATCTCCGCCTAGGCTGGGGCTGGCTTCGGGGGCGTACAGGAAAGCGCGAAGCGAACACCAGGCACACCGACGCACATGGGGGACCACATGTCCGACGACGGCCACCAGCAGGACGGGCACGAGAGGGTGCCGAGCAGGCAGCGCAGGCGCTTCCCGGAGATCTCCTCGCGCGCGTACGAGCACCCGGCGGACCGCTCCGCGCTGGTCGCGCTGCGCAAGCTGAGCGGCTTCGACACGGTCTTCAAGGCGCTCAGCGGCCTGCTGCCCGAGCGAAGCCTCAGGCTGCTGTTCCTGTCCGACTCGGTGCGCGTCTCAGACCGTCAGTTCGCCCATCTCAACGACATGCTGCGCGACGCCTGCTACATCCTGGACCTGGAGAAGGTCCCGCCGATGTACGTCAACCAGGACCCGCTGCCCAACGCGATGTGCGTCGGTCTGGACGAGCCGATCATCGTCGTGACCACGGGGCTCGTCGAGTTGCTCGACGAGGAGGAGATGCGGGCGGTGATCGGCCACGAGGTGGGCCACGCCCTGTCCGGCCACTCCGTGTACCGCACGGTGCTGCTGTTCCTGACCAACCTCGCCCTGCGGGTCGCGTGGATCCCGCTGGGCAATGTCGCGATCATGGCGATCGTGACGGCGCTGCGCGAGTGGTTCCGCAAGTCGGAGCTGTCCGCCGACCGCGCCGGGCTGCTGGTCGGGCAGGACCTCCGGGCCTCGATGCGCGGACTGATGAAGCTCGCCGGCGGCAACCATCTGCACGAGATGAACGTGGACGCCTTCCTGGAGCAGGCCGAGGAGTACGAGGCGGGCGGCGACCTGCGCGACTCCGTGCTGAAGATCCTCAACGTGCTGCCCCGCTCCCACCCGTTCGCCACGATCCGCGCCGCCGAGCTGAAGAAGTGGGCGGCCTCCCGCGACTACCAGCGGATCATGGACGGCCACTACCCGCGGCGCGGCGAGGACAAGGACACCTCGGTCACCGACTCCTTCCGCGAGTCGGCGGCGAGCTACGCGGGGCAGGTGCGGAACAGCAAGGACCCGCTGATGAAGCTGGTCAACGACATCGCGGGTGGCGCGGGGGACCTCGGCAGCCGGGTGCGGCGGGGCTTCGGCGGCTTCGCGGCCGGCGGCGCGGGTTCCGGTGCGGGTGCCGCGGGCGCGCCGGGCTCCGCGGGCACGACGGGCTCGACGGGCACCAATGGTTCGGGCGGCTCCACCGGGTCCACGGAGCCGCCGCGCGACGAGGACTGACCCGCTTCAGGCCCTCGGCTGCGCGCTGTCCGCCAGCGTCCCGCACAGCGCCGCCGTGCCCTGCGGCGCGTACGGGTCGGTGCCGGCCGGGCCGCCCGCCTTGGGGGTCTGGCCGGCGAGCAGCGGGCGCAGGTGGCCGGTGGCGTCGTCGGCGCAGGACAGCGGCCCGGCCTGGAGCGAGGAGCCGACCAGCTCTGCCTGGTGCAGCCGCAGGTCGTCGCGGTCGAAGCGGAAGTGGAGCTCGCGCCGGACGGTGAACAGGGAGACCTGGGTGCGCTCACCGGCGCCGGCCGGTCGCAGCGCGTACACGAACGTGTGGTCCGAGGTGACCTCCAGGGTGGAGGTGTCGGCCTCGACGGCCTCCAGCGAGCCCTGCACCCGGATCTTGCGGTCGGCGAGCTCGGCCCGTGAGGGGTCGAAGCGCACCAGCCAGCCGATGGGGGCGTGCCGGCCGTCGGCGGCCGGATGCGCGAAGCTCCGGTCGAACTGCTCGAGTTGGTCGGGGTCGAGCAGCACGCGCACGGGCCTGGTCTGCCCGCCGGTGAGCACGTCGGGGTAGAGCGAGGAGCGCACGAGGTAGTCCTTCGCCGTGGTCAGGGCGGTGACGACCTGGGCGTCGGAGAAGTTCGCGGTGCGCCGGGCGGCCGGGAGCGTGATGCCCTCGGCGCCGACACGGAACTGGGCGGCCGGACTGCCGGCGTAGAGCCGGTCGGCGTCGGCGCCGCCGGGGACCCTGCCCCGTGGCGTGAGCGGGATGACGGTCATTCTCAGCGGATCGGCGAGGCGGCCGGCCTGCGGGGTCTGGTAGGGGTGCCGTACGCCCATGTAGAGCGCGGTGCCGAAGGCGATCGCGATGAGGACGACCAGGAGCAACGCCTGCCGGGACAGGCCCCGGCGCGTGGGCGTGCGGCGGCGGACGGCGGGCGCGTGGTCGGCCAGGCGCTCCTGCGCGGAGAACTCCTGGAGAGGGGCAGCGCGGATGAACGACTCGTCGAACACGACGGATCGGTATTCGTCGTCCGCACCGTTGGAGGCGCCGTCGGGTGTCCCCTCAGGTGGTTCTCCAGGCCCGCCCATATCTTCAGAGTAGGTCTCCGGAAGCCCGGGTAAACGCCTCGCTGCACGACAACTTCTGACAGGTACTCACCAAGTACGGGAGCCTCTGTGCGGGCGGTCGGAACCGGCCTCTCAGGGGGTGCGCGGGACCGCCGAGACGGCCGGCCGGGAGTGGTCGGCGGAGGCGGAGGGCGCCGTCGGCGTGCCGTGCTCCAGGCCGGTCGAGGCGGGCGGCGGGACCTGGTCCTGGCGGTGGGACGAGGCGCCCCGGTAGACCGCGGCGAAGGCCAGAGCGATCATGCCGACGCCCATCAGGAGGGCGAGCAGCCAGGCCACGGGCCGGTGCCAGCGGACCTGTTTGCCGTACGCCCCGTCGTGGTCGTCGAGGACGTCGCATTCGTCCAGGTCGTCGAGGTCCGGGTCGCGGCCGAATTCGCCGGGGTCGTCGGGGCCGTACGCGTCGTCGTAGCGCTCGCGCCTGCCGTGCGCCCGGCGGGCCTCCGCCTCGGAGGCCTCGGCTCTGGCCTGCGCGGCGGCCACGAGGCGCTCGACTGCGGTCGGCTCGTGCACCGCGGCCGACCGTACGAAGGCCTCGTCGAAGACCACGGAGGCGAACTCTTCGTCCGACACCCCGTGGTCGTGGTCGTCGTCGGGCTCCCAGCCGTCAGGGAACGGCGTGCCCCCCACGTCCTCCGGCACGGATCCAGAGTAGACCTGGGGGGTCAATTTGGGCAGACGGTATGGAAATTCATCCGCCTGCGGGGACATCTCCCGGCCGCGCGCGCCGGGGGCGTGCGCCTCAGCGCCGTACGTGCCCGTCGCCGGTCACGATGTACTTCGTGCTGGTCAGCTCCGGCAGCCCCATCGGCCCGCGGGCGTGCAGCTTCTGCGTGGAGATGCCGATCTCGGCGCCGAAGCCGAACTGGCCGCCGTCGGTGAACCGGGTCGAGGCGTTCACCGCGACGGTCGTGGAGTCGACCAGCTGGGTGAAGCGGCGCGCGGCCTGCTGGGAGGTGGTCACGATGGCCTCGGTGTGGCCGGAGGTCCACAGCCGGATGTGCTCGACGGCTTTGTCCAGGGAGTCCACCACCGCCGCGGCGATGTCGTAGGACAGGTACTCCGTCTCCCAGTCCTCGGCGGTCGCCTCGACGACGGTCGCCTTGCTGTCCCCGGCGTACGCCATCACCCGCTCGTCGGCGTGCACGGTCACCCCGGCCTCCGCGAGGGCGTCCAGGGCGCGCGGCAGGAACCGGTCGGCGATGTCCCGGTGCACCAGCAGCGTCTCGGCGGCGTTGCACACGCTGACCCGCTGGGCCTTGGAGTTGATCAGCACCTCGACGGCCGTGTCCAGGTCGGCGTCGGCGTCGACGTAGACGTGGCAGTTGCCGGTGCCGGTCTCGATCACCGGCACGGTGGACTCCTGGACCACCGTGCGGATCAGCGAGGCCCCGCCGCGCGGGATCAGCACGTCGACCAGGCCGCGCGCCCGCATCAGCTCGCGCACGCTCTCGCGGCTGTCGCCGGGCACCAGCTGCACCGCGTCGGCGGGCAGCCCGGCGCCGCCGACGGCGTCGCGGAGCACCCGCACGAGCGCGGTGTTCGACTCGTACGCGGAGGCGGAGCCGCGCAGCAGGACGGCGTTGCCCGACTTCAGGCAGAGCGCGGCGGCGTCCACGGTGACGTTCGGCCGGGCCTCGTAGACGATCCCCACCACGCCCAGCGGGACGCGGACCTGGCGCAGGTCGATGCCGTTGGGCAGGGTCGAGCCACGGACCACCTCACCGACGGGGTCCGGCAGCGCGACGACGTCACGGACGTCGGAGGCGATGGCCCGCACCCGCTCCGGGGTCAGGGTCAGCCGGTCGACGACGGACTCGCTGGTGCCGGCCTCACGGGCCTTGGCCACGTCCTTGGCGTTGGCCTCGACGATCTCGCTCGTACGGACCTCCAGGGCGTCCGCGACGGCGAGCAGCGCGTCGTCCTTCACGGCCCGCGGCAGCGGCGCGAGGTCGGCGGCGGCGGCCTTGGCGCGGTAGGCGGCCTGGGTGACCGGGGTCATGGAGTCGTACGGCGAAAGCGTGGTCATGAGGGAAGGGTAGTGCGCGGCGCGGAGGGCTTCACCGGTCATCCCAAACCCCGAGACACGGGCGCAAACCTCTCAAAACGGGTGCACGCCCACGGGTGACGCGGGCGGCGGGCCGTATCCCTCGGAGATGCGCTGGTGGTAGGTGACCCGGTCGATGACCTCAAGGCCGACGATCTCCCAGGGCGGCAGCCCGGCGGTCTGCCGGTGCTCGCCCCACAGCCGCAGCGCGACAGCGGCCGCGTCGTGCAGGTCGCGGGCTTCCTCCCAGTACCGGATCTCCGCGTGGTCGTCGGCGTATCTGCTGGTCAGCAGGAAGGGATGGTCGTGGGCGAGCTGTTCGAGGGCACGCCGGACCTCCGGCAGCGGGGCCGCCTCGCCGGAGACGCTGAGGGTGACGTGCCACAGCCGGGGCAGGTCCTCGGGCTCCTCGCCCGGGTAGCGGTCACCGGCGGCGACGCTCGTGAGGGCGCGCTCCTCGCCCGCCGGGCGGGGGGAGGCTCCACCGGCACCGCCGCGGGACGCTGCCCCAGGGCGCACTCGTCTCACGACGGCCTCCTTTACACGATGGTCGAGCAGGGGTCGAGCCATGCTCGTGCGGAATCTGCCTGTGAAACAAAGTTGAGCAGGCCCCGCGGGATCGCGGGGCGGTTTTGCGGAACGTCCACCTCAGGGCGGCGGCATTTGCGGGGCGTTCCCCCTGTTTTCGGCCGCGCGCCAACCCGTGTCAGTGGTGCAGGATCACCAGATCGTCCCGGTGGACGACTTCACGCTCGTACGCCGGCCCCAGGTCGCGCGCCAGCTCCCGGGTGGAGCGGCCGATCAGCAGCGGGATCTCCTTGGCGTCGAAGTTGACCAGCCCGCGCGCCACGGCGTGACCCGTGCCGTCCCGCAGTTCGACCGGGTCGCCGGCGCTGAACTCGCCCTCGACGGCGGCGATTCCGGCCGGCAGCAGCGAAGTGCGGCGCTCCACGACCGCGCGTACGGCTCCGTCGTCCAGCGTCAGCGCCCCCTGCGGGGCGGAGGCGTGCTGGAGCCACAGCAGGCGGTCGGCGGAGCGCTTGCCGGTGGGGTGGAAGAACGTGCCGGTGTCCTGGCCGGTCAGCGCGTCGGCGGCGTGGACGGCGCTGGTGAGGACGACGGGGATGCCCGCGGCGGCGGCGATCCGGGCGGCCTCCACCTTGGTGACCATGCCACCGGTGCCGACACCGGCCTTGCCGGCGCTGCCGATCTCCACACCGGAGAGGTCGTCCGGGCCCCGTACCTCCGCCATCCGCGAGGTGCCCGGCCTGCTGGGGTCGCCGTCGTACAGGCCGTCCACGTCGGAGAGCAGGACCAGCAGGTCGGCGTGGACCAGGTGGGCGACGAGCGCGGCGAGCCGGTCGTTGTCGCCGAAGCGGATCTCGTCGGTGGCGACGGTGTCGTTCTCGTTGACGATCGGCAGGGCGCCCATCGCGAGGAGCTTGTCCAGGGTGCGGGAGGCGTTGCGGTGGTGGGCGCGGCGGCTCATGTCGTCGGAGGTGAGCAGCACCTGGCCGACGCGGACTCCGTAGCGGGCGAAGGAGGCGGTGTAGCGGGCGACGAGCAGTCCCTGGCCCACGCTGGCGGCCGCCTGCTGGCGGGCCAGGTCCCGGGGGCGGCGGCGCAGGCCCAGCGGGGCGAGACCGGCGGCGATGGCACCGGAGGAGACCAGCACGATCTCCTTCTCACCACCGCTGCGGATCTTGGCGAGGACGTCGACGAGCGCGTCGACCCGGTCCGCGTCCAGCCCGCCGGAGGCGGTGGTAAGCGACGAGGAACCCACCTTGACGACGATCCTGCGGGCCTCGTGCACGGCCTGCCTTGCCCCTGCCACCTTGCTGTCTGTCCCCTCGCGTAGGTCCGGTGCCCCGGAACCGCAATCTACGCGAAGCGGATCGTCCACCGCGCGCCGGTCCAGCGTCCGGGACAGGGGCGTGACGAGAAGGCGGGAAAGCCGGGCAGGCGGGCGCGGTGGTGTCTCAGACCGCCGGCTGTCCGGCGTCCTCCGGCTCGACCTCCTCCACGGCCCCGGCCGCGACATGCGACTCCTGGGCGAGGCTGCGGGTCCGGGCCTTCCGCGCCAGGTCCGCCACCGCCGCGTTGAACTGGTCGATCGGCCTCGGCTCGTCCGGGCCCAGCAGATACCGTTTCAGCTCCTCGCGGTCCCCGGCCAGCGGGTCGGCCGCCGGATCGCGGACCGCCGCCAGCAGGCCGTCCAGCTCGGCGGCGCCGTTGCCGAGGATCACCGCGGCGCGCACGGCGGTGTTCTGCCGCTTGAACTCCTCGGCACCGAGCTCGGCCGAGTCCGTCACCGCGTACGGCTTGCCGCTGGCGATGAAGTCGGAGACCACGCTGGAGACGTCGGAGACCATCGCGTCGGAGACGTTGAAGCAGTCGTACAGGCGCGGCTCGGCACCCGTGACGACGCGGTGCTCGTACGACGGGACGGAGCGCCAGTAGGCGTCGTTCCGCCCGGCGCGCAGCCGGGCGATCTCCTGGTGCCTGGCGAGGTCGGTCATGCCCTCACGGGTCGCCTCGGCCTCGTCGCCCCTCGCCGCGGCGGTCGTGCCGGACAACTGGGTGAGCCGCGCCTCGATCCGGGCCAGCTCGGCCTGGGCGGCGCTCCGCGCGGCGGCGTCGTCGGTGAAGGCCGGGTCGGCGGCGCGCTCCGCGGCCGCCTGCCCGACCAGGGCCGTGATCCGCCGGTGCGCGGCCTTGGCCGCGGCGCTGCGGGTGCCGGTGAAGGGGTGCGGCTTGTACAGGACACGTACCGGCGGGTCGGCCGTGACCAGGTGCCGCACGATGTTCTCGCCCGCGAGCAGGATCGAGGTGTTGCCGGGGTTGTCGTCCCAGCCCTCCCAGGTCGGGGCGTACAGCACCGTGGGCATACGCCCGTCCGGCACGCCCTGCCAGGTCCGGATCGGCGCCAGCTGCGGGCGGCCCACCTCCACGATGTCCTCGTCGCGGACACCGACGTCGGCGAGGGCGTAGCGGTCGCGGCCCGCCCGGCCGGCGGTCCACACCTCGTCGTACACCTTGCTGAACGGGTTGACGCTGGCCAGCTTGTCGCTGTCGCCGTGGCCGATGAAGACGTGCTTGATGGTCGGGACCCGCAGCATGTGGATGTTCTTGCCGACGTTCGCCGCGTACAGCGCGACCCGCACGGTGGACAGGTCCATGTTCATCAGGTGCACCCCGCCGGGCACGCAGACGACGGGGACCGTGGTGGGCGCCAGGTTCTGCAGGATGACCCGCTCCCGCAGGATGATCAGCGGCCTGGTGTCCAGCCGCTCCATGGTCTCCAGCCACATGTTGACCTGGTAGGCCGAGTCCTTGGAGCCGGAGAAGTACAGCACCGTCTCCGGACGGTACTCGCGCAGCCAGTCGTCCACCGCGGCCAGCACGGCGTCGGGGCGGGACGGCACCCGCCGGCCGCGCACGTACGGCATCAGCGCGAGGGCATAGCCGCAGCCCAGCACGAGGGTCACGGCGATGCCCGCGAACCCGGCGGCGGCCGAGTCGGTGGCCGCGGCGACGAGCACGCCGACGACGGCGGCGAGGTCGAGGTGCAGCATCTTCTCCGCCGAGCGGTGCAGCAGCCGGCGGGGCGGGGCGTCGGGGACGCGGACGCGCGACGCGAGGTCGACGTTGCGGGTGGCGACCGGCAGCCTGCGGCGGTTGCGGATCAGGGTGACCAGGGCGCCGTGCGGGGCCTGGAGGCCGTAGAAGGCGATGAAGCAGCCGACCGCGCCGTAGAAGAGCGGGTTGTCCGAGAGCGAGAGCCGGGCCAGCAGCAGGACCAGCAGCAACTGCCGGATCAGGAAGCGGATCGACAGACCGGCACGGACCTTGCTGAGCCGGTTGACCAGATAGCTGCCTCTGCGGTGCAGGTAGTGGTCCGCCAGATACGTCACGGCGGCCGCGGCCGCGAAGGCGGGGACGCTAGGGGCGAGAGCGGCGAGCATGAGGCAGGGATAGCCCAGCAGCATGAGGGCCGCCGCGGCCAGCTCGGCCGCGCTGCCCACCCGGGCGACGCGTATGGCGGTGGAAATCACGAGGAACCTGTTCTGTGGGAAGGGGACCGGTCTGGGCTGCGTCTCCGTACGGCTACCGGTGGGCGATCAGGCCACGTCGTCCTGGCGGTCGAGGACCCTGGCCAGCGCCTGCTCGAAACCGGAGGCCTGGCCGGCGCCCGCCGTCGGGTCCTGCTGGCGGACGTCGATGACATGACCGGTCAGCTCGGACAGCAGCACGTCGAGCGAGGTACGCGCCACCGCCTCGGACGAGAGCAGCGAGCCGGCGGGCTCGTCGCCGAAGGCCTTGGTCCGCATCGGTGTCGCGGTGCGCTCCGGGTTGATGCAGTTGACGCGGATGCCGTCGCCGGCCCACTCGTCGGACAGGGCCTGGGTGAGGTTCACCATGGCTGCCTTGGTCGAGGAGTAGAGGGAGTACTCGGCGCGGCCGCGGGTGTAGCTGCTGGAGGTGTAGAGCAGCAACTGCCCCTCGGTCTCGGCCAGGTACTTGTACGCCGCACGGGCGATCTGCACCGGCGCCAGATAGTTGACCTTCAGCGCCTCCTCGATGGCGGCGTTCCCGGTCTCGGCCAGCTTGCCGATGCGCAGTACACCCGCGGTGTTGACGACGTGGTCGATCCGGCCGGTCTCGGCGTACGCCTTGGCCAGCGCGTCGTCGACCTCCTCCGGGTTCTCGACATGCGTGCCGGTCGTGGAGCGGCCGAGGGCGTACACGTGCGCGCCGTAGGACTCGGCGAGTTCGGCGATGTCCTTGCCGATGCCGTACGAGCCGCCGAAGACGACGACGGTCCTGCCGGTCAGCAGTTCGCGGTAGTCGTCCGCGCCGATCTGCTCCGGCGCCGCCGTGGAGCCCAGCTGGAACAGCTTGTCGGCGATGAAGACGTCCACGGGCTGGGTGACCTTCATGTTGTACTCGTCACCCGCGACGACGTGGATGGGCACGTCCGGCAGATAGCGCAGGACGACCGAGCAGTCGTCCGTGGCCTGGAAGTTGGGGTCGCCGGCCGCCACCTCGTAGGCTCGCTTGATCGTGGAGAGCCTGAAGGCCTGCGGGGTCTGACCGCGGCGCAGCCGGGCCCGGTCGGGGATCTCGGTGATGAACTCGCCGTCCTCACCGTGCGTACGCGTGACGATGATGGTGTCCGCGGACGGGATGGCCACGTCGACCGCCTGGTAGCGGTCCAGCGCGCCCACGCACTCACCGATGACGCGCTGCGACAGCAGTGGCCGTACGGCGTCGTGGAAGAGGACGTTGAGGTCCTCGCCCTCCGCCAGGCCCTCGCCCAGCGCGGCGATGGCGCGCTCGGTCGTCTCGTTGCGCGAGGAGCCGCCCTCGATGACCCGGGAGACCTTCCTGAATCCGGCCCTGGCGACGATCTTCTCGACGTCGGGCACATAGCCCGGCGCCATCAGCACGATGACGTCGTCGATGGAGTCGGCCTTCTCGAAGGTGGTCAGCGTGTGCTCGATGACTGCCTTGCCGGCGATCTTCAGCAACTGCTTGGGGATCGACAGACCCACGCGCTGACCGGTACCACCGGCAAGGATCACTGCGGTGGTTCGGGGCTTGGCTATGTGCTGTGACACAGGTGACCTACCTCGTGGCGACTGGGAACTTGCAAAGGGTCGCACTTGCGGTTACCGCCATGCAAGGCGAAGGACCGCGGCCGAAAATGTACACGCAACCTGCCATTCACCTTGCATGACCCGCGGCCCTGGCGGACGTTTCGTGGACATGCGTGCAAATGTTGTGAGTAACCGCACAGGGATTTGCGATCGGCGGGTGAGGGGCGCCACTCCGCGTAAGTCCCGTATAAGTGAAGGCGTATCGGCCCGGCGCCGCCGGAGCCGTTTCACACAGCGCTTCCCGAGGACCTTCACCAATTCCCTGGAAGGCGCGTGAAGACGTGTGGTGCACCGTGCGGACGTGGTGGGCGCGGTGCGCCGCAAGGGCGCGGCGGCGACCAGCAGGGAGGAGTCCGTGAAGCGCGCGCACCGCGGAGTGCGGATCTTCACATCCCGCGAAGATGGGGTGCACGCGTTCTTCATATACGTCACGACACCACTGCGAACTAGTCTGGAATACGGCTCGCCAGGGCATCCTATTGCGCCGGAATTACCTGCTGGCATTCCGCGGCATTTCGGTCTTCGCGAGCGTGAGTGATCGATTCACCGTATCCCGGACAGGCGACGGCGAGTTCTCCGGATGACCGGGGAGTTTCTCAAACGTGCGTCTCCTGCCGTGCCGGCCACAGGCGTTCACAATCACAACCACTGGGCTCTCGCGTGACGGCCGGACGCGCGACGGGGCGTCACACCACCCGCACCCCGGGCCGCCCCGCGTCCACCCGCAGTCCCGCCGGCGTGCTCGGCGTGGCCCGCGGCTTCAGCACCGTGTCGATGATCCTCACCCGCGCGTCGATGCCGTCCGGGCGGATGTCGAAGGCGCGGGCGGGTCACGCATCCGTCGAGCAGCCACCGCTTCTGGCGGGCGCCGAGCAGGGTGAGCCCCGGGTTGTGCGCACCGGCCTGGCTGGTGGCCTGGTCGCCGCGGTACTGGGCGTGGACTCATAGATGTACTCGCCGACGAAGAGGACGACGGGGGTCCTGGGCCGGCATGTCGGCGTACGGCGTGAAGTAGCCGTGCTGCCAGTTCTGGCAGCACGCGAGCGCGACGCCCAGGGTGCCGCCGGAGCTGCGCGGTGGGGCGCGGTGCGGGCGCGGCCGACGAGCGAGAGCCTGCCACCGGCGCGGAAGCGGTACCAGTACGCGGCCCGGGCGCAGCCCTCGCTCCTCCACCTGAACGCTGTGCCCGTACTCGGGCCGGGCCTGCGCGACACCGCGCCGCAGCGGCCTTTCGAGCCGCTCGCTGTCGCCGATCTCGCACTCCCCCGGCACCGCGCGGCCGGGCATGCCGCCGCCGTTTCGCGGGTCGCGGCGCGAGCCGGGTCCACAGCACGACGCCGTCGGGGAGCGGATCGCCGGAGGCCACACCCAGGCTGAACACGCCCTCGGGCAGCGGTGTCCCGGCGGCCCGGGCGGCGGACGGCAGCGACGGCTGGGCGGAGGCTGCGACGCCGGCCACCGCGGCCGAAGCGGTCAGAAAACGGCGCCTACCGGGCGAAACGGGTCCGGTCACTTCGGTCATCCGGCGGAACCCCGTTGCCCCGGTGGCCCCTTGGACACTTCGGAAGCTCCACGCCCCGCTGGTCCGCCCGCTGCACTCAGGGACGCGCGCGCATGACAACCGGGCAGACAGAAACGGACCCGTTGCGGCACGGGAACGACGCGTCGAACGCCGCCTTGCCGCAACGGGTCCTGCAGATCATCAGGCGACTGCCGTCGCACCGACGTCCGCTATGAGGCCCGGTCCGTCCCGGCCGTCTAGAACGGCTCGAAGTCGTCGAACGCGTGCTCGATCTCGTCCCGTTCGGCCTGCCGGTCCCGGCGTCGCTGCACCGCGGGACGCTGCTCCTCCATGCGGTGGTCCTCACCACGGCGGCCCAGCATCTCCGCACCGGCCATGACGCTCGGCTCCCAGTCGAACACCACGGCGTTCTCCTCGGGACCGATGGCCACGCCGTCCCCGGAGCGCGCGCCGGCCTTCATCAACTCGTCCTCGACACCGAGCCGGTTGAGCCGGTCGGCGAGATACCCGACCGCCTCGTCGTTGTTGAAGTCGGTCTGCCGCACCCAGCGCTCCGGCTTCTCGCCCCGTACCCGGAACAGACCGTCGTCCTCACGGACGACCGTGAAGCCCGCGTCGTCCACGGCCTTGGGCCGGATGACGATCCGCGTCGACTCCTCCTTCGGCCGGGCGGCCCGCGCCTGCGCGACCAGGTCGGCCAGCGCGAAGGACAGCTCCTTCAGCCCGGTCCGCGCCACCGCGGACGCCTCGAACACGCGGTAACCGCGCTCCTCGAGGTCCGGCCGGACCATCTCCGCGAGATCCTTGCCGTCCGGCACGTCGATCTTGTTCAGCACGACGATCCGCGGCCGGTTGTCCAGCCCGCCGTACTCCCGCAACTCCGCCTCGATGACGTCGAGGTCGGAGGCCGGATCGCGGTCGGACTCCAGGGTGGCGGTGTCCAGGACGTGCACCAGCACACTGCACCGCTCGACGTGCCGCAGGAACTCCAGGCCGAGCCCCCTGCCCTGGCTGGCGCCGGGGATGAGTCCGGGGACGTCGGCGATGGTGTAGACGGTCGAACCGGCGGTGACGACACCGAGGTTCGGCACGAGCGTGGTGAAGGGGTAGTCGGCGATCTTCGGCTTGGCGGCGCTGAGCACGGAGATCAGCGAGGACTTGCCGGCGCTCGGATACCCCACGAGCGCCACGTCGGCGACGGTCTTGAGCTCCAGTACGACGTCCTGGAGGTCGCCCGGCTCACCGAGCAGCGCGAAGCCGGGCGCCTTGCGCCGGGCGGACGCCAGCGCGGCGTTGCCGAGGCCGCCCCGGCCGCCCTGCGCGGCGACGAACGAGGTGCCGTGCCCGACCAGGTCGGCCAGCACGTTGCCCGCCTTGTCCAGCACCACGGTCCCGTCCGGCACCGGCAGCACCAGGTCCTGGCCGTCCTTGCCGGAGCGGTTGCCGCCCTCGCCGGGCTTGCCGTTGGTGGCCTTGCGGTGCGGGGAGTGGTGGTAGTCGAGCAGCGTGGTGACCGACTGGTCGACCGTGAGGATCACATCCCCGCCGCGGCCGCCGTTGCCGCCGTCGGGTCCGCCGAGCGGCTTGAACTTCTCACGGTGGACGGAGGCACAGCCGTGGCCCCCGTTACCCGCGGCGACATGCAGTTCGACGCGGTCCACGAAGGTGGTCATGGTCTGGTGCCTCCAGTTACGTACGGGAATGTCTCTTGAGCAACACGCGAAAGGCGGACCCGCTTCCCCGTGAGGGAAGTGAGGTCCGCCTCGCGAAAGCTTCCGGTCAGGCGACCGGAACGATGTTCACGACCTTGCGGCCACGGTGGGTGCCGAACTGCACCGAACCGGCCTGCAGCGCGAACAGCGTGTCGTCGCCGCCACGGCCGACGCCCGCACCCGGGTGGAAGTGGGTGCCACGCTGGCGGACCAGGATCTCGCCCGCGCTCACGACCTGACCGCCGAAGCGCTTCACGCCGAGGCGCTGAGCGTTGGAGTCACGACCGTTACGGGTGGACGATGCGCCCTTCTTGTGTGCCATCTCTCCTCAGTCCCTTACTTCGCAGCCGCGGGGATCTCAGTGACCTTGATCGCCGTGTACTGCTGGCGGTGGCCCTGACGACGGCGGTAGCCGGTCTTGTTCTTGTAGCGCAGAATGTCGATCTTCTGGCCCTTGTGGTGGTCCACGACCTCGGCCTGGACCTTGATGCCGGCCAGCACCCACGGGTCGCTGGTCACAGCGTCGCCGTCGACGACGAGCAGGGTCGAGAGCTCGACCGTGTCGCCAACCTTGGCGGTGGAAATCTTGTCAACCTCAACGATGTCGCCGACAGCAACCTTGTGCTGGCGGCCACCGCTGCGCACGATGGCGTACAAGCGGATCTCACTCTCTCGCTCGGGAACGGCACCCCCGCAGTCCAGCCACCCGACATACGAAGCGGCCTCTCCGAGACGCCCGGCGTCCCGGAGGAAGAGGTTTACGGGGATGTGGCGCGCCACTCGACACGCCGACGGTCAAGGTTACGGGGCCCGGCTTGAGGGGTCAAACCGGGCCCCGCGCGGTGCCGACCACATCACCGCATTCACCTTCTCGATGGCTTGGTCTTGCCGTCGGCGAGCAGCCCTTCGTGCCGGGCAGGAAGCTGCGCTTCCCCGCGACCGGGCAGGAGCCGCTCTCCTCGTTCTTCCTGCGTTTCTTGCGCGCCTCGGCCGCCTATTTCTTGGCGTCCTTCAGCTTGGTCCTCGGCCTTCGAGAGACCGGCCCTGGCCTTGCCCAGCGCCTTGCTGGCGTACCAGAGGTCCCTGGCCCCGCCGATCGTGGCGAACGTCAGTCGCACAGCGCGCACGCACGAGCGCGGGGCACCCCGTGACATCGGGTGCCCCGCGCTCGACTGCTTGTCCGAGGGGCGGTCAGTCCTCGGTCGAGACCGACACGCCCGGCTGGGACTGCTCCGCCGCAGCCGTCTTCTTCGACGCCGTCTTGGCGGTCTTCGCGGCGGTCGCCTTGGCCGCGGTGGACTTCGCCGCCTTCTTGGCCGTCGCCTTCTTCGCGACCGTCTTCTTGGCCGCGGTCTTCTTGGTGGCGGCCTTCTTCGCCGTGGCCTTCTTCGCCGTCTTGCGGGCCGCGGTCTTCTTGGCCGGGGCGGACTCGGCCTCCTCGGTCCCGGCGACGGCCTCGTGGGCGGCCTCCCTGGCCTCCACGAGGGCCTGCTCGGCCTCGTGGGCGGCCTGCTCCGCGACCGGCGCCTGCGTCTCCGCCGACGGCACGACCGTCACGGCCTCCTCCTCGGACGCGGTCGGCGCGGTGGCCTTGCGGACCGCACGGCGGCGCGGACGGGCGGGGGCGGCTGCCTCGGCGGGCACCTCGGCCTGCTCCGGCTGCGCCGTCTCAGGCACCTCCGGCGTCTCCGGCACGGCCGGTGCGGTCTCGGCGACCGTCACCACGGCCGCCTCGGCCGACGCGGGCGAACCGGCAGGCGCGCTCACCTTGCGGGTCGCGCGACGGCGCGTACGGCCCTTGGGCGCGGCCTCCTCGGCGGGAGTCTCCGCCGGGGCGGCCTCGACCACCGGGTCCTCGACGGCCATCGGCTCGGCGTGGGCCGCCGCGGCCGGCTCGGGCTGCACCGGACGCGCGGCCTCCTCCTCGGCCGTCACGTCCTGGGCCGTGGGCACCGCCGTACCGGCTCCGTCCGCCTCGCTCTTCAGCGCGGGCGCGCCCGCCGGAGCGGACACCCGACGGCTCGACCGGCGCCGCGAACGACCGCCGCGGGAGGCCGCGGCCTCGGCCTCGGCGACGCTGCTGTACAGCTCCTCGTCCGGCGCGAACTCCGGTGCGGGCAGCGCCACCGGCTCGGCGACCTCGGCCGCGACCTCGGACTCGGTCTCCGCCTCCTCCTCGACGGTCTCGCCGGTCTCGACGATCGCGCCGGCCACCGTCTCGTGGGTGTGCTCCGGCTGCTCGGCACCGGCCCGCGCGCGCTTCTTGCGCTTGCCGCCGCCACCGATGGCGGCCGGCTGGTCCAGGTGCACGATGACGCCGCGTCCGTTGCAGTGGACGCAGGTCTCCGAGAAGGACTCCAGCAGACCCTGACCGACCCGCTTACGGGTCATCTGGACCAGGCCGAGCGAGGTGACCTCGGCGACCTGGTGCTTCGTGCGGTCCCGGCCCAGGCACTCCAGCAGGCGCCGCAGCACCAGGTCCCGGTTGGACTCCAGGACCATGTCGATGAAGTCGATGACGATGATGCCGCCGAGGTCGCGCAGCCGCAGCTGGCGGACGATCTCCTCGGCCGCCTCCAGGTTGTTCCTGGTGACCGTCTCCTCCAGGTTGCCGCCCTGGCCGGTGAACTTGCCGGTGTTGACGTCGACGACGACCATCGCCTCGGTCCGGTCGATCACCAGCGAACCGCCGCTGGGCAGCCAGACCTTGCGGTCCAGCGCCTTGGCGAGCTGCTCGTCGATCCGGTACGTGGCGAAGACGTCGACCTCGGAGGTCCACTTCTGCAGCCGTTCGGCGAGATCCGGCGCGACGTGCGAGACGTAGCCGTGGATGGTCTGCCAGGCGTCGCCGCCGCTGACGACGACCTGGGAGAAGTCCTCGTTGAAGATGTCGCGCACGACGCGGACGGTCATGTCCGGCTCGCCGTACAGCAGAGTCGGCGCGTTGCCGCTCTTGGCCTTCTTCTGGATCTCCTCCCACTGCCCCTGCAGCCGCTCGACGTCCCGGCGCAGCTCGTCCTCGCTCGCGCCCTCGGCGGCGGTGCGCACGATGACGCCCGCGTCCTCGGGGACGATCTTCTTGAGGATCGTCTTCAGCCGCGACCGCTCGGTGTCGGGCAGCTTGCGGCTGATGCCGGTCATCGAGCCCTCGGGCACGTACACGAGGTAGCGGCCCGGGAGGGAGACCTGGCTGGTCAGACGGGCGCCCTTGTGCCCGATCGGGTCCTTCGTGACCTGCACGAGCACGGACTGGCCGGACTTCAGGGCGGATTCGATGCGGCGCGGCCCGTTGGCCATGCCCAGCGCCTCGAAGTTGACCTCGCCGGCGTACAGCACCGCGTTGCGGCCCTTGCCGATGTCGATGAAGGCGGCCTCCATCGACGGCAGCACGTTCTGCACCTTGCCGAGGTAGACGTTGCCGACGTACGAGGTGGACTGCTCCTTGTTGACGTAGTGCTCGACGAGCACGCCGTCCTCCAGGACGCCGATCTGCGTACGGTCGCCGTGCTGGCGGACGACCATCACCCGCTCGACGGCCTCGCGCCGGGCCAGGAACTCGGCCTCGGTGATGATCGGCACCCGGCGCCGGCCCTGTTCGCGGCCCTCGCGGCGGCGCTGCTTCTTGGCCTCCAGACGCGTGGAGCCCTTGATGGACTGCACCTCGTCGGACGGCTCGCCGCCCTTCTCCCGCGCGGGCCGCGGCTCGCGGACCTTGACGACCGTGCGCTCGGGGTCGTCGGCGGACGGCTCGGCCTCCGTGCCGGAGTCCCCGGCCCGGCGGCGACGGCGACGGCGACGGCGGCTGCTGGAGGACGAGCCCCCGGAGTCCGCGGCGGACCCGTCGTCCTCGTCGGCGTCCTCCTCGACCTGCTCGGCGGTGTCCTCGGCGTCCTGCGCGGCCTGCTCGGCGGCGAGTTCCTCGCTGTCACCGTCGGCGTAGTCCCCGGACTCGCCCCGGCGACGGCGGCGGCCACCCCGGCGGCGACGGCGACGGGACCCGGACTCCTCGCCCTCGTCGTCCTCGACGGTGCTGCCGGCGGCCTCCTCGGCCTCCTCCGCCTCTTCGTCCACGGCGGTCTCGGCGGCCTGCGTCTCAGGCTCCTCCGCGGCTCCGGCACCCCGGCGCCGGCGACGACGCCGCGCACCGGCCGGCTCCTCCTCGGGGAACTCCTCGGCCTCGGGGGCCTCCTCGGCGGCCTCGGCGGCCGCTTCGGCGGCGGCCCGCTCGGGCGTCTGGAACCTCGGCTCGGTGAACACCGGCGGCTGGAACACCGCGACCGCGGGCCGTGCGGGCGGACGCACCGCCTCGCCCTCGGCGGCCTCGGACTGCGCGGGCGCGGCGAATCCGGTCGCCGCCTTGCGCACGACCCGGCGCCGCGCACGACGCGAGGCACCTCCCTGGTCGGCGGAGGCCTCGGCGGGCTCGATCGCGGCGGTCTGCTCGGGCTCGGCGGCCTGCTCGACGGCGGCCTGCTCGACGGCGGCCTCGGCGGACGCCTCGGCCACGGCACCCCGGCGGCGACGCGTACGACGCGGCGCGCCGGCCTGCTCATCGGTGGCCTCGGCGACCTGCTCACCGGCGGTCTCGGTGGCCTCCTCCGGGGCACTGTCCACCGTCTCGGCGGGTGCCGTCACCCGGCGCGTGGCCCGGCGGCGGGTCCGCCGCTCAGCGGCGTCACCGGCCTCCTCGGCGGCGCTGTCCGCGGGCGTCTCGGCAGCGGGAGCGAGCTCGTCCTGCGGCAGCGCCTCGGCGGCGGGTACGACGTCCTCCTGCTGCGCGGCCTCGGCGGCGGCCGGCGCAGCGGCCGGCGCGGACACCCGGCGGGTCGCCCGGCGACGCGTACGCCCGGCGGGCGCGGCCTCCTCGGCGGGCGCGACGGCGGCGGGCGCCTCCACGCTCACGGACGCGGCAGCGGCACTCTCGGCGGGTGCGGCACTCTCGGCGCCCTCCACGGTCACCGGCGCACCGGCGGGCGCGGACACCCGGCGCGTGGCCCGGCGGCGGCGCGGCGCGGCGGGTTCCTCGACGACGTGGGCGACGGGGCTCTCGTCCACCGGCTCGGTGGTGGGGGCGCCAGCCGGCACCACGGTCTCGGCGGCCTCGGCGGCGGCCGGCGCACCGGCGGGAGCGGACACCCGGCGGGTCGCCCGGCGACGCGTACGCCCGGCGGGCGCGGCCTCCTGGGGAGCCGCGAGCTCCTCGGCGGTCTCGTCGGTCTCCTCGGCGCCGGCGACCTCTTCCGCCTCGGAGGCCTGGACGGCCTCCTCGACATCACCTGCCTCCTCGGAAGCGGCGGAGGAGAGGTCGGTCGCAGCGAGGTCGGCGGCCTCGGCGGCCGGCAGATCGCCGGTGGCCAGGTCGGCGGCGTCGGCGGCCGGTATGGCCGGCTCGACCGTCTCCGCGGGCGCCGCGGACGTGGCGGCGGGCGGTCCCGCCGGCCGGGAAGCGGCACGGCGCCGACGACGCGGCGGCAGGGTGTCGCTGGGTGTATTGAGTTCGGAACCCTCGGTGGGTTCGATCGGCTCGAGCATGCGGGCGTTTCTCCCGTCAGGCTCCCGGGCGCCGCACCTGGTCCGGCAGTGATGCCGGTGACGTCCGCGGCTCGCGCGATGCGCTGCTGCCGCCGTCCGGGGCGCGGGCGCCGCACGGGAGCTCTCTGTTGTCCTGTCTCGCCGGTTCCGTACGCCGTGTTGCGTACGGCCTGGCGAAAGTCTTCTGGTCGGTGCGCCGCCCGACCCAGGTGGCTCCCGAGTACAAGGGCTGCGCTACGACGTCCGTCCTACGCGGGACCTGCCTCGCGGTCAGGCGCGAGCGGGTCTGTCACCGTGCCGGTCTCTTCATCGAACAGCCCCTGCGCCAGCCTGGTCACCGCTGCGGGGACCGGCGGCGCCAGGTCGGCCACGGCGCGGAGACCGGACAGGACGTCGTCGGGTCGTACGGCAGGCGTCACGTGCCGAACAACCAGCCGCAGTATCGCACAGGGCTGGTCGGTCGGCCTATCAGCCTGCGGATCCTGCGTTTCCGAGGTCGCACGGCTGTCACGGCTTTCACTGTTTTCAGTGCGTTCGAGACGCCCGGGATCTCCGCCGCCCTCGGCACCCGCGGCATCGCCGAGGTCCACGAGGCCGTCGGTGCTGTGCAGACTCACCACGGCCGGGCGGGCGTCGAAGGTGCGGACGCCGTTCTTGGTCATCCGCTGCACCTCGACGACCTCGGCCGCGTTGAAGGCGGCGACGGCGCGTGCGGCGTCGGCCGGGTCCACGCCGTTCAGCCGCAGCTCCCAGACGGAGGCCGTCAGCCGGTCGGCGAGCCCCGACGTGCGGGCCTCGACCGCGTCGACGATGTCGAGGCCGGTGGGCAGCGACTCGTCGAGCAGGATCCTGAGCTTCTCCGGATCGCGCGGCGCGGTGAGCGCGATCTCCAGATACTCCGCCTCACTGCCCGTGCCGGTGGGTGCGGCATTGGCGTACGACACCTTCGGGTGCGGGGTGAACCCCGCCGAGTAGGCCATGGGCACCTCGGCGCGGCGCAGCGCACGCTCGAAGGCGCGCTGGAAGTCACGGTGGCTGGTGAACCGGAGGCGGCCGCGCTTGGTGTAGCGCAGTCGGACGCGCTGCACCGCGGGTGCAGGCGGCGGGCCTTCGGGCTGTCGCTTGCCCAGTGTCGTTCAATCCTTCGTGAGAGCGGTCGTACTGCTACCAAGAGTACGTGTCCCGGCGGCCGTAGGTTCCCGCCGGACGGCCGTCCGCCCCGGCCGCGGCCCGCCGAAGAGCATCCGCCGGAAGTCGGCCCGCGCCTGCCGCACGCTCGCCCGTGCGGACGCCAGCGCCTGCCGCGAGGCCCGCCCCACGGCACGCAGCGCCTCACCCACCGGCCGCAGCACAGCGTCCCGGACCAGATGACCGGCAGGCGTGAGCACGCGCGCGTAGACCCATCGCACCGGTTCCACGAAGATCCACCGGAAGAGGCTCGCGAGGAACCGGCCGACGGTGAGCGAGATGTGCCCCGCGACCCGCCAGGCGTGCCCCAGCGCGGCCCCGATCTCGCGCCCGACGACCGCCAGTACGTGCCCGGCGGGCACCAGGATCCAGCGCCACACGGCGAGCGCGGGCAGCACGAGCAGGATCCGGCAGGTCCAGTACAGGGCCATGCCGATGCCCGTGACGATCATGCGCACCACCCAGGCGAGCCCGTTCAGACACCACACCAGCGCCCGTCCGGCCGGCGCGAGAACCCACTCGTAGAGCCGGACGGCGGGCACCACGAGGAGGTGGCGCACCAGCCATGCCACCGCGGTGAACACTCCGCCGCCGACGACCGCGAGCACCGCGCCGACGCCTGTCAGGACCCACATGATCCCGATCCCCACGGGGGTGAGCACGCGCGCGTACAGCCACCCCAGCCCGGCGGCGATTCCCCGCCCGGCCCAGGCGAGCGCGTGCCCGAGGGGCGTCAGGGCGTATCGGTACAGCCACAGGCACGGCGCGACGACGAGCACGTTCATGAGCCAGGCCAGCGCCCGGCCCAGGGGGACCAGGACCCAGCGCCACAGCGCGACGAACGGCCACACGAACACCGCCCGCCCCAGCCACAGCAACGCCCGCCCGGCCGGCCTGAACACCGTGTCGTGGAGGAACCGCGCCGCGACGGCCAGCGCGTCCCACGCCATGCGCACGGGGAGGACGACGAGCAGCATCACGATCCGCACCGGAACGCGGATCGCGACCACGAGGCACCCGTCAGGTGGCTGGTGAGCAGGCGGTTTTTCCAAGTCCATACCGGCGTAGACGCCACAGGCGGCGCTCCGGATCCACACCGGCACCCGAAAACCTGCTGACCGGAGCGATAAAGGCGGAGGTTTTGGGAGACACGGGTGATTGACAGTAGTTGGTGATGATATGCCTGGAAACGAGAGAGTCTCGGCCGCCGAGGCGATGCGGCAGGCGTCCGACCAGCTCGCGGAGCTGCTGGGCCGACGACCGGAATCCGTCTCCGCGCTGAAGCCCACGGAGGACGGCTGGGAGGCCGAGGTCGAGGTCGTCGAGCTGGAGCGCGTGCCCGAGACCACGAGCGTGATGGCCAGCTACGAGGTCGCGATGGACCCGGCCGGCCAGCTGCTGGCCTACAAACGCAGGCGCCGCTACACGCGCGCCCAGCTCGACCGGAACGGAGGGAGCAGATCGTGACTGTGACGCCGGGCGGTGGCGCGGTCCCCGCCCCCAGCTCAGGCTCCGGGAACCTCTACGACGTACTGGAGTTGGTCCTGGACCGCGGTCTGGTGATCGACGCTTTCGTACGGGTCTCCCTCGTCGGCATAGAGATCGCCAAGATCGACGCCCGCATCGTCGTGGCCAGCGTGGACACCTACCTGCGCTTCGCCGAGGCCTGCAACCGGCTGGACCTGGAAGCGGGCCGCAAGGCCCCGGCCCAGCTGCCCGACGTGATGGAACGCGTCACCGAGGGCGGCGCCAAGGGCAAGAGCAAGGGCGCGCTCAGCGGCGCCGTGGAAGCCTTCACGGAATCCCTCCAGGGCGGCCGCGACGAGATGGAGAGCGGTGAACGGCCCCGGCGCGGCAGGGAGGAACGGCGGGAGCGCGAACCCGTCGAGCGCCGGTCCGAGCGCCGTTCCTCCAAGGACCGCGAGGAGTGAGTGATGTCGCTGTACGTCTATGCCATCACCGAGGCATCACACCCCTTGCGTCTCGACGACCTCAAGGGCGTCGGAGAGGGGCCCTCCGAGTTGCGCGTGGTGCGCGGCGACTCACTGTGCGCCGTGGTCAGCGAGGCCCCGGAGGATCTGTCCGTCGCCCGGCGGGACTTGGAGGCACATCACGCCGTGCAGGAGCGGCTGTGGTCCGACGGTGTCTCCCTGCCGCTGGGCTTCGGGTTCGTCGCCCAGAACGACGAGGCGGTACGCGCCGTACTGGAACAGGGCGCCGACCAGTACGCCCAGCGGATGGCCGAACTCACCGGCCGGGTGGAGTTCAACGTCAAGGGTGTGCAGGACGAGGACTCGCTGCTGCGGCGGATCATCGAGGACTCCGACCGCGTACGTGAGTTGAACGAGGCGACCCGCGACGGCCGCGGCAGCCCCGAGCAACGCATGGAGCTCGGCCAGCTCGTGGCCCAGGAGGTGCAGGCCCGCGAGGAGGCGCTCGCCACGCAGATCGTCACCGCGCTGCGGCCGTTCGTGCACGCGGAGAGCCTGTCGCCGGGCTCCGAGCAGTATTTCGTCAACGCGTCGTTCCTCGTGGACGACGACAAGTCCCAGGACTTCACCGACGCCTGCGCCGAGCTGACCGGGCAACTGCCCGACGGAGCCGAGCTGCGGCTTCGCGGTCCTCTGCCGCCCTACAGCTTCGCCTGACACCCATCGACGGCACCGAGCCGCACGACACAAGGAGGCACCGTGGGACTGGTCTACGAGGTCCTGGCACTGCCCTTCGCTCCGGTGCGAGGCGTGGGCTGGGTGCTCGACAAGGTCGTTCAGGCCGCGGAGAACGAGTACTACGACCCCACCCCCATCCAGGCGGCGCTCGCCGACCTGGAGCGGGCGCGCACGGAGGGCCGTATCGACGAGGAGGACTTCGCGGCACGCGAGGAGGAACTGCTGGGACGGCTGGAGGAGATCAGGCTGTACCAGCTCAGGAGGTCGGCATCATGAGCAACGCCAAGATCGGAGCCGCCCTCGTCGGCGGCTATCTGCTGGGCCGCAAGAAGAACGCGAAGGCCGCCCTGGGGCTCGCCATGGCGATCGCCGTGAAGCGCGCGAAGGCCGGAGACCTCGCCGAGGTCCTCGCACCCGTGCTCGGCAACCTCAACCAGCAGGCCCGCAACGAACTGGCCGGCGCGACCAAGGCGGCGGTGGGTTCCGTACTGAACGCGCAGGCCGGTCACCTCGCCGACGCGCTGCACCAGCGCACCGAAGGGTTGCAGGGGCAGGACGGGCAGCGGAGCCGGCAGCAGGACGAGGACCGCGAGGAAGAGGAGCCACGCGAGGAGGAGGAGCCACGCGAGGAAGAGGAGCCCCGCGAGGAAGAGGAGCCCCGCGAGGAGGAAGAGCCCCGCGAGGAGGAAGAGGAGCCCCACGAGGAGGAGGAGGAGGAGCCGCGCGAGGAAGAGGAGGAACGGCCCAAGGCCCGGAAGACGGCACGCCGGCCCTCGTCGAAGCCGAAGTCCGGCAGCGGGGCGTCGCGCAGGACGTCCTCCAGGTCAGGCGGTTCCTCGCGAAAGAGGGAGACGGACGATGACTGACGGCAAGACGTCCGGGCAGGGCTCGCCGGGCGGTACCGGACTCCTGAAGAACCCGGGCACGAACAAGCTGGTGGAGGAACTGGGCAAGTACGCCGAGGCCCGCCTCGAACACATGCTGACCGGCGTGGGAAACAAGGTGGGCGACGCGGCGAACCGGATCGGCTCCGCCCAAGTGGGCCCCGGCCCGCTCGTCCACGCCCTCGGCAAGGGCGGCAAGCTGCTCGGCGGGCAGGTCGCGTCCCAGGCCAAGGGCACCGCAGCGCACGCCAAGGACGCCGTGACGGACAAGATCAAGGAAGCCACCGGGCAGCGGCACGGGGCGTCGCACGGCGGCGGAGGCAAGAGCATCACCATCATCGAGGACATCGACGTCGGCGTCCCGGTGCGTGAGGCGTACGACCAGTGGACGCAGTTCACGGAGTTCGGACGGTTCACCAAGGGCGTGGTCAGCGTCGAGCAGAAGGACGACACCACGACCCAGTGGCAGGTCAAGATCGCCAAGGCGAGCCGGGCCTGGACCGGAACGATCACCGAGCAGGTGCCCGACGAGCGGATCGCCTGGACCTCCGAGGGGGCCAAGGGCACCACACGGGGTGTGGTCACCTTCCACCCGGTGGCCGAGAACCTCACCAAGGTCCTCCTGGTCCTCGACTACTTCCCCAAGGGACTGGTCGAGAAGACCGCGAACGTCTGGCGGGCCCAGGGCCGCCGCACCCGGCTCGACCTCAAACTCTTCCGCAAGTTCGTGATGCTGCGCGGCGAGGCGACGGGCGGCTGGCGCGGAGAGATCCGCGAGGGCGAGGTCGTCCGCGGCCCGGACGAGGCCGAGGAAGAGGACCGCGAGACCCGCGGGGAGGAGAGGGACCGGCCCGGCGACGAGGACGAGGGCGAAGAGGCGCAGCCCGAGGACCGCTACGACGAGCGGGACGAAGGCGGCAGGGGCCGCTCGAAGGACGAGCCCCGGGACGAGGACGAAGAGGACGAAGACGAGGACGAGGACCAGTACGACGACTACGACGAGGAGGACGAATACGAGGACGAGGACGAGGAGGACGAGGACGAAGGACCCGAGGACCGCGACGACGAGGAAACCCCGGCCGAGAGCCGCCGGCGCAGCAGGTAGCCGGCGACGCCGAGCCGCTTCCAGGAACGAGGTCGAGGACGCTGTGACCGAGCCCCCATCTGCCGGCCCCTCCCCTGCGCGGACGCTTCAGCCGTACAACCAGGGAACCAGTGCCAACCTCGCCGACATACTCGAGCGCGTGCTCGACAAGGGCATCGTCATCGTCGGCGACATCAAGATCGACCTGCTCGACATCGAACTGCTCACCATCCGGCTCCGCCTGCTGGTCACCTCGGTGGACAAGGCCAAGGAGATCGGCATCGACTGGTGGGAGCGCGACCCGGCCCTGTCGTCCCGCGCGGACGGCACCCGTGACCTGGAGGAACAGAACGCCCGCCTGCGCGACGAGGTCGAGCAGTTGCGCAGGCAGATGGCCCGGTCGCAGACGGAGCTGCCGGAGGGCACCCGTGGCCGCCGCCGTCCCCGCGAGCGCGACCCCGACCCGGCGCGGGAACGGGACCGGGATCGCGAGCCCGGCACCGAGCCCCGGCGCAAACGCGGCAGGAGCGCCGAGGACGACGAGGGCCGGAGTTGACCCATGGACGACCAGCTCAGCTACGTGTACGCCGTGCTCCGCCCCGGCACCTCCCCGGAAGGCGAGGCGCTCACCGGCGTCCTCGGGGTCACCGACGCGCCCGTCGCGCTGGTGCGCCACGGCGATCTGGCGGCGGCGGTCAGCCCGGTGCCCGAGGCGGACTTCTCCGAGGCCGCCCTCAAGGCTCACCTGGAGGACCTGGACTGGCTGGAGGACGTGGCCCGCTCCCACCACCACGTGGTCGAGACGCTGGGCGCGCACACCACGGTGCTGCCGCTGCGGCTGGCGACGGTGTACCTCGACGACAACCGCGTCCGCGACATGCTCGCCGAGCGACGGCAGACCCTCACCGCACTCCTCGACCGGCTCGCCGACCACGTCGAATGGGGCGTGAAGGTCTACGCCGACGCCTCCTCCGCGGACGCGCGGCCGTCCACGTCACCCCCCGAGGGCGCCGCGGACGAGCCCGACCCCGGACGCGCCTACCTGCGGCAACGCCGGCACCAGCGACACGCGCGCGAGGACGCCTGGTCGTCCGCCGCCGAGGCCGTCCGCCGTATCGAGGAACAGGCCGGGAGCCTGGCCGTGGCCCGCGCCCGGCACCGGCCCCAACAGGGCCGCCTGGCCGGCACGACCGGGGAGAACATCGCCAACGACGCCTATCTCGTCCCGCGCGGCCGGGGCGAGGAGTTCCGCGAACGGGTCCTGGACGCCGCCGAAGGGCTTCCCGGCGTACGGGTGGAGGTCACCGGGCCCTGGGTGCCGTACTCCTTCGCCCAGGTGCCGCAGACCCAGGCCGCCCCGGAAGGAGCGCGACAGCGGTGACCGTCCACGAGGATCCCCCGCTCGCCCAGCGCCAGGTTGCCCTGATCGACCTGCTCGACCGGCTGCTGAGCGGTGGTGTCGTGCTCACCGGTGACGTCGTCCTGTCGATCGCGGACATCGACCTGGTCAGGATCTCGCTGCGGGCGGTGATCGTCGCCGTTCAGGAGCAGCAGTGGGAGGTGGCCCTTCCAGGGGCCGGGCCCTCGGGAGAGGTGCTGCCGGGAGACACGCGCGTCGAAGGCGGCGGCCCATGACGGACCCCGCTGACCGCCCGCCGCGCTCCGACCGCCTGGACGAGGTGGCCGACGCCGCGGCACGCGCTTTCGCCCTGCTCCCCGCCCGGCCCGACGAAGTGCCGCCGCCCCTCGGCGACCAGGACGAGGGATCCCCGGTCGCCCACCGGCTCCGGACCGACCCCGAGACGGTGGAGCGCGACCTCATCAAGCTGGTGCTCACCATCGTGGAGCTGCTCCGCCAGCTCATGGAACGTCAGGCCCTGCACCGCGTCGACCAGGGCGGCCTCACGGAGGACCAGGAGGAGCGCCTGGGCCTGACCCTGATGATCCTCCATGACCGTATGACGGAACTGTGCCGCCGCTACGACCTCACCATGGACGACCTCAATCTCGACCTGGGCCCCCTGGGACCCCTGCTGCCGCCGCCCTGACGCCGGCGGAATGCACCCGCCTGCGTCGCGATCCTCGGCCCCACCAGACCGGCGGGCGATGAGTTCCAGGGCCGGCCGGAGTCCACCTCATGACAGGCGGAACCCGCGCACGAGCCCTGTGAGGAACCATGACCACCCAAGCGCTACCACCCGTCGTCGACACCGAGACCTGGGAGCAGCGACTCCGTACGCTGCGCGCCCGGGAGAAGGCCGCGACCCGGGAGCTCGACGCCATCGCCGCCGAGCGCCGCCGGCTGCCGATGGTCGAGATGCCCGACTACGTCCTCGAGGGCGAGGACGGCCACGTCCGGCTCGCGGACGTCTTCGGCGGCAAGAGGCAACTGATCACCTACCACCACATGTGGTTCCCCGGCGAGGAGTGGCAGTGCCGGGGCTGCACCGGCTTCACCTCGCAGTACACCCGCCTCGAGTTCCTGGACAGCTACGACGCCCGGTTCGTCGTCGTCACCCAGGGACCGATCGACGAGGCACTCGCCTACAAGCGGCGGGTCGGCAACCGGATGACCTGGTACTCGACCGCCGGCAGCTCGTTCGGGGCCGACGTCGGAGCACCCCCCGGCGGCGGCTTCGCGGTCAATGTGTTCCTGCGTGACGGCGACACCGTTTACCGCACCTGGCACACCGACGGCAGGGGCACCGAGCAGCTCAGCCACACCTTCGCCCTGATCGACCTGCTGCCGTACGGCCGCCAGGAGGAATGGCAGGACTCCCCCGAGGGCTGGCCCCAGTCACCCACCTACAGCCGCTGGCCGGCCTCCAAGGACATCGCGGCCGCCTACGGCCCGGAATCCCAGGGTGCGACGTGAGCACGTGAACCGAGCCGGGCGTGCCGCGAGTGCCCTGGCAGCCGATACCTGTCGCAGGGGTGTCGCCGTCCTCCGCCAGAGGAAGGTGGGTGCGCGTATGTGCCGCTGGATCGCCTACTCCGGCACGCCTGTGCTGCTCAGCCACGTCCTGTTGGAGCCACAACACAATCTGATCGACCAGAGCCTGCACTCTCGCATGGGAGTGGAGACCACCAACGGCGACGGCTTCGGCATCGGCTGGTACACACAGGACCTCACCACACCGGCGATTCTTCGGGACGTGGGCCCGGCCTGGAACAACCAGAACCTGCAGGAGGTCGCTCACCACGTACGCTCAGGTCTGTTCTTCGCCCACATCAGGGCGACGACCGGAACAGCCGTGCAGCAGACCAACTGCCATCCCTTTCGAAAAGACCGCTGGCTGTGGATGCACAACGGTGAGATCAGCGAATTCCACCGGCTCAAGCGTGACCTCGCGCTGGCCGTGGACCCCGCCCTCTACTCCGGAATCGAGGGTTCCACCGACTCCGAACTGATGTTCTTCCTGGCCCTCACGTTCGGTCTCACCGAAGATCCGCCGGGTGCCGTGGCGCGGATGGCCGGCCTGGTCGAGGAGACGGGACACCGACACGGCGTGCGACACCCCCTGCAGATGACCCTCGCCGTGGCCGACGGTGATCGCCTCTGGGCCTTCCGCTACTCCAGCGAGGGCTCCTCGCGGTCCCTGTACTACAGCACCCGAGTGGATGCTCTGCGCGCCCTTCACTCGGACGCCGCATTCCTGCGGGGGATCGGCGACGAGACCCGCCTTGTCGTGTCCGAACCCCTGGGCAACCTCCCCGGGTCATGGAGCGAAGTGCCCGAGAGCAGTTACGGCATCGTCCAACCGGGCGGGGACGCGCTCCACGCCTTCCAGCCCCGCAGGTGAGCTCGCTCGAGCTCACCACCCACCCACAAAGAGGCGAGCCCTGCGAGAATTCCTGACCTCGCAGGCTCATCCACCGATTACTTGTTCACCACCGTAAGAGGCAGAAGCTTCTTACCGGTCAGGCCGATCTGGATCTGCGTGTCCATCTGCGACCATAACGAGAAAGTTCAACATCCAGCCTGTACGCTCCGCGACCATGAAGACGTACGACATCGAGAGCGAGTGGACCACCTCGGACCTGGCCCTCCTGGAGGACCTGAAGCGGGCGGAGGCACTGCTCCCCGAGGACGCCCCGCGCGCACTCCTCTCCGTCCGCCTGTCCGTACTTACGGAGGACACGACATCGCCGGTGCGGCAGGAACTCGACCTGCGTCTCCTGGCCAGAGAGAAGGGGTACCGCGTCGTCGGCGTCGCCTCCGATCTCAACGTGTCGGCGACGAAGGTTCCGCCGTGGAAGCGGAAGGAGCTCGGGGAGTGGCTCAACAACCGGGCCCCGGAGTTCGATGCTCTGCTCTTCTGGAAGCTCGACCGCTTCATCCGTCGCATGACGGACCTGTCCACGATGATCGAGTGGTGCGAGCGGTACGGGAAGAACCTCGTGTCGAAGAACGACGCGATCGACCTCAGCACGACCGTGGGCCGAATCATGGTCACGCTCATCGGCGGCATCGCGGAGATCGAGGCGGCGAACACGTCGACCCGCGTGACGTCGTTGTGGGACTACGCACGCACGCAGGACTCATGGCTCGTCGGCAAGCCGACCTACGGCTACGTCACGACGAAGGCGGACGGCAAGCCGGCACTCGCCATCGAGCCGAGCGCACACAAGGCACTGCACTGGGCCCGGCGCATGGCACTCCGGGGCGTCTCCGCCCGCCGCATGGCCCTCTGTCTCGTCCGCTCCGGCCTCATGTCGGCAGGACTCACCACGTCGACTCTCCTCCGCCGCCTTCGTAACCCCGCACTCATGGGGTACCGGGTCGAGGAGAACAAGCAGGGCGGGAAGCGACGGAGCAGACTCGTGCTCGGCAACGACGGGAAGCCGATACGAGTCGGCCCTCCGATTTTCACCACGGAGGAGTTCGAGACCCTTCAAGCGGCACTCGACCGCCGGGGCAAGAACCAGCCCACCCGGCAGACGGGCGGAGCGACACAGTTTCTGGGAGTCCTGATCTGTGTCGACTGCTCGACCAACATGACCGTGCAGAAGAACATGAGCAACGGCCGGAGCTACACCTACCTGCGCTGCGGCAAGTGCAAGGGCGGCGGCCTCGGAGCACCCAACCCGCAGGACGTGTACGACGTCCTCGTGGGCGACGTGCTCCGCGTCCTCGGCGACTTCCCCGTCCAGGTCCGGGAGTACGCGAAGGGAGCCGAGGCACGCGCGGAAGTGAAACGGCTCGAAGATGCCGTCTCCTACTACATGGCGGAGCTCGAACCAGAGGGCCGCTTCTCGAAGACACGGTTCACTCGCGAGCGAGCGGAGAAGACGCTCGACAAGCTCACGGAAGAGCTGAACGCCATCGATCCCGAGACCACGCAAGACCGTTGGGTCCTCGTGCACAACGGCAAGACCTTCCGGGAGATGTGGGAAGCGGGCGGCATGGAGGCCATGGCCGAGGACCTTCGCCGCGTGGGCGTCACGTGCGCGGTGACTCGCACGAAGGTCAAGGGGGTGCGCGCCCCGTCCGTACACCTGCGGCTCAAGATCCCGCGCGACGTCCGCGAACGACTGGTCATCAAGGGTGACGACTTCGCCGCAAGGCTCTGACGAGGGAGCAGGGACAGCCATCTCCGGGCGGCTCGGTCAGCCAGACCCGGAGGTGTTCCGGCTTGACGGCCGGTGCGGGCTCCGGATTAGAAGACTCTCCCGCTCCTTCTGGGAGCGGACACCGTAGCTCCCGCCGTTCAGCGGCGGTAGAGCTGGCCACTCCGTGAGGGGCCGCGACCCCGCGGGGCTCGCAGTGACGTCGAGGACATCCCGAAGCGCAGACGGTACTGCGCGACTTCCACCCAACGCTGAGGCGCGGCTCCGTGCTGCCCTCGGCCAGCGCCAGGAGTCGCCAGCCCTTGAACATCACGATCGAAGTCGTCTGGACTTGTGAGGTCTGCGCCCCCCTCGTCGAGGGAGAGACGCACGACTGCGGCCGTGCCCCGCAGGAAGAGGGTGCGACCGGTGGCTATCAGCTTCGGCCATGACCGCTCGTGGGGCGCAGTCTCCCAGCACGAGTACCGGCGCATGGCGCAGAACCCAGGACACACTCTCGCCTACCGCGTGCACTTCGCCGCCATCGGATGGGCGGACAGGCAGGGACACGCAGGCTTCGAGCCCGGCCGGCTGGCCACCCTGCTGGGCAAGAGAGCGGTCGAGTCAAGACGTGCACTCGCCCCTTGCTCTTGCCCTCGCCGCGCAACCGCTTCAGGTCTTCCGTGTACGCGGACGAGTAGGCGTGCGGGTCGACGCGCTTGCCTGCCCGGAAGGCTTCGAGCTCTTCCGCCTCCTGCGGCACGAGGTACTGGGGCAGGGTCTCCAGCCGCCACGCTTCGGACTGGAAGCCCCGGAGCATCGCCCGCCACTCGTCACCATCCAAGAGCACCAACGGCCTCCCGAAGAACGCTCTCGGGGATCTCCACGAGCCCTTACCCCTGCGGGGGAGTGAAGGCGTCGGACACGTCGCCCTGAACCACGATGGAGCCGGACGCGGTGCGGTAGACGTTCGGGCAGTCGTCCTCTCCACACGTGCCGTTGCCGTTGCCAGTCAGCCGAGACAGTTCTTCGCGTGCCATGCGGAACTTCCCCTTGACTTGTCGGCCCGGTCCGGCGCCGGAGAGGACCGTACGGGGGCCGCTCGCGGCCGTCCATGCACAGACGTGACTCATGCACGTTGTCGCATAAACAGGACCCCACGAACGCCGAGAGGCGCCCGGACCAGATCGTCCGAACGCCTCTCTTCGCCTACACCCACTCGACCGCCGAGACGATGCCCGGGTCACGCCGAGGGGCGGGAAGCGGCGTGCGCCGCTTACGGCGGGGAGCCTGCTCGCGCTCCGTCGCGCCGAGCCCTCGGAGGGCTTCGATGCGGTCCGCCTCGGGTAACTCGGCAAGCGCCTCAGCCATCCGCTGGATGGCATCGCCGCTGGTCACGGCTACTTCTTGACCGTGAGCGGGAGCAGCTTCTTGCCGGTGGGGCCGATTTGTATAGCCGTGTCCATCTGCGGACACACCCCGCAATCGAAGCAAGGAGTCCACCGGCAGTCCTCGACCTCGGTCTCGTCGAGGGCGTCCTGCCAGTCCTCCCACAGCCAGTCCTTGTCGAGGCCGGAGTCGAGGTGGTCCCAGGGCAGGACCTCCTCGTACGTCCGCTCGCGCGTCGTGTACCAGTCGACGTCCACGCCGAACTGGACCAGCGCCTTGTCCGCGCAGCCCATCCAGCGGTCGTAGGAGAAGTGCTCGCGCCAGCCGTCGAAGCGGCCGCCGTCCTCGTAGACCGCGCGGATGACGGCGCCGATGCGGCGGTCGCCGCGGGAGAGCAGGCCCTCGACGATGCCGGGCTTGCCGTCGTGGTAGCGGAAGCCGATGGAGCGGCCGTACTTCTTGTCGCCGCGGATCTTGTCCCGGAGCTTCTCGAGCCGGGCGTCCGTCTCCTCCGCCGAGAGCTGCGGCGCCCACTGGAACGGCGTGTGCGGTTTGGGTACGAAGCCGCCGATCGACACCGTGCAGCGGATGTCGTTCGAACGGGAGACCTCGCGGCCCTTCTGGATCACGCGCGTCGCCATGTCGGCGATCTGGAGGACGTCGTCGTCGGTCTCGGTCGGCAGACCGCACATGAAGTACAGCTTCACCTGACGCCAGCCGTTGCCGTAGGCCGTCGCGACGGTCCGGATGAGGTCCTCTTCCGAGACCATCTTGTTGATGACCTTGCGGATGCGTTCCGAACCGCCCTCGGGGGCGAACGTCAGGCCCGAGCGACGGCCGTTCCTGGTCAGCTCGTTGGCCAGGTCGATATTGAAGGCGTCCACGCGGGTCGACGGCAGCGACAGTCCGATCTTGTCGTCCGTGTAGCGGTCGGCGAGGCCCTTGGCGATGTCGCCGATCTCGCTGTGGTCGGCCGACGACAGCGACAGCAGGCCGACCTCCTCGAAACCGGTCGCGTTCAGTCCCTTCTCGACCATGTCGCCGATGCCGGTGATCGAGCGCTCCCGCACCGGGCGGGTGATCATGCCGGCCTGGCAGAAGCGGCACCCGCGGGTGCAGCCGCGGAAGATCTCGACGGACATCCGCTCGTGGACGGTCTCCGCCAGCGGCACCAGGGGCTGCTTCGGGTACGGCCACTCGTCGAGGTCCATCACGGTGTGCTTGGACACCCGCCACGGCACGCCCGACTTGTTGGGTACGACGCGCGCGATCCGCCCGTCCGGCAGGTACTCGACGTCGTAGAAGCCCGGAACGTACACCCCGCCGGTCCTCGCCAGCCGGAACAGCAGTTCCTCGCGGCCGCCGGGGCGGCCCTCCGCCTTCCAGGCGCGGATGATGTCGGTGGCCTCCAGGACGGCCTGCTCGCCGTCGCCGATCACCGCGCAGTCGATGAAGTCGGCGATCGGCTCGGGGTTGAAGGCCGCGTGGCCGCCGGCCATGACGATCGGGTCGTCGACGGTCCGGTCCCTGGCCTCCAGCGGGATCCCCGACAGGTCCAGCGCGGTCAGCAGGTTCGTGTAGCCGAGCTCGGTGGAGAAGCTGACGCCGAGCACGTCGAAGGCCTTCACCGGGCGGTGGGCGTCCACGGTGAACTGCGGGACGCCGTGCTCCCGCATCAGCGCCTCCAGGTCCGGCCACACGCTGTACGTCCGCTCGGCGAGAACGCCCGCACGCTCGTTGAGGACCTCGTAGAGGATCATGACGCCCTGGTTGGGCAGGCCCACCTCGTAGGCGTCCGGGTACATGAGCGCCCAGCGGACATCACAGGCGTCCCAGTCCTTGACGGTGGAGTTGAGCTCACCACCGACGTACTGGATCGGCTTCTGCACGTGCGGGAGCAGGGCTTCGAGCTGCGGGAAAACCGACTCGACAGACATCGTGGGACTTTCGTGAGCTGACTGGGGGTACCCCCGGCCGGAGGCTGGGGGCGGGGTGACCATCAAGCCTAACGCGGCCGGGGCACCCGTTCGCACGCTCAGATCCCGGCCGCCCCCCTCGTCGCCTTCCACACCCCCGGCAGCTCCTCCTCCACCTGCTCCGCGCGCCGCTGCTCCGCCGTGTACAGCACGCCGTACGTGAACGAGTGCTCACCGGCCGCGTGTGCCTGCTCGGCAAGCTCCTTCAGGGCCTCCCGGCCCATCACGCTGTCCTGGTGCTCGCCGAGCAGCTTCTGCAGGTCCTTCATCGAGGACTTCAGCTTCGACGCCGGCTTGCCAAGCCCGGGGGCCGCCGCCTCGGCCGCGTACCGCGCCCGCTTGGCCTTCTTGCGCGCCTCGTGCAGTGCCACGTCGCGGTCCTTCCCGGGCGGGGTGACGAGGGCGTGGTCGACCAGTCCGGCCAGCACGTCGTAGGCCTTGCGCACGGCCTTGGCCAGTTCCTTCGACGGCTGGCCGGCCGCGGCCGCTCGCAGCGGGGGGTCGGCGAGGAGCGCGTCCAGCGAGGTGAGCAGCGCGAGGTAGCGCGGCCCGTTCAGTACGTCGATGATCTCCCGCCGCGCGTCCTCGCTCCGCGCCGTCGACCAGGAGCGCAGTCGGTTACGGACGGGTCCCACGACCAGGGCGGGCGGCAGTTCCCGCACCGCGTCGCTGATCCGCTCGGCCAGTACTTCCTGGTCGCGGCCCGCGCCCAGCTCACCCGCGAACCATTTCAGCTCGTCACCCACCGGGTCGGTGACGGCCCGGTCGAGGATCTTTCGGTACGACTTAAAGGTGCTGCGCATCCGTCGGGTGGCGACCCGCATGCGGTGGACCGAGTCCTCCACGTCCCGGCGCACGGCGGGGTCGAGCTCGACGATGACGTCCCGCTGGGCTCGGACGTAGGCGAGCACATGGTCACCGGCGGTGACCGGCTCGGCGCGGTCCTCATGGCGGGGCTGCCCCTTCCCGCCGGTCTCGGCCAGCGCCCGGGCGAGTTTCGAGGGGGCCTCGGAGGGCCGTACCCCGGCCTTGCGCAGCCGCTTGTCGACCTTGTCGAGGAAGGCCGGGTCGCCGCCGTCGGCGAGCTCCACCTCGATCTCGGTCCACTCGGCCTTCCCGCCGCTGCCGGTGAGCCGTTCGGCCTGCACGGAGTCCACGCTGACCTCGGCGAGCAGGTGTCCGTCGAGGTCCACGAGATGGCGTACGTCGCGCGTGGTCCGCAGCCGTACGACGGGTGCGAGGTCGTCGTCGCGTACCCGGGAGCGGACCAGGGCGCCCAGCGTGGACGGCACCCTGTCGGACAGGGGCGCGTGGATCTCGTCCCGCACGCCGCTCGCCACCGGGAACTTCAGGTGCCATCCGGCGTCCGAGCCGCCGGTGCGGCGGCGCAGGGTGATGGAGGAGGCCGCCAGGCGTTCGTCGGCGGTGTCGTAGTAGGTGGCGTCCAGGTCGGCGACGCCCTGGTCGAGGACTGCCGCGACTCCGGCGACGCCGGTCAGGTCGGGCAGTCCGCTGTCGTCGGACTCGTACTTGCGCTCGATCTCACGCTTCGTATCCGCCATGAACCGAATCTAATGGGAGTCGGAGCACCACGGCAGGGCGACAACGAGGTTAATTCGGGAGAAACCTCACGCCGACATCGGTCTTTGGACCCGAATGGACTGCAGCAGCCCGACCGCCACCCAGATCGCGAACATCGACGATCCTCCGTAGGAGACGAACGGCAGAGGCAGACCGGTGACCGGCATGATCCCCAGGGTCATCCCGATGTTCTCGAAGGACTGGAAGGCGAACCAGGCCACGATCCCGGCCGCGACGATCGTGCCGTACAGCTCGGTCGTCTCCAGCGCGATCCGGCAGGCCCGCCACAGCACCACGCCGAGGAGAAGGATTATCAGCCCGCCTCCGAGAAAGCCGAGTTCCTCGCCCGCGACGGTGAAGACGAAGTCCGTCTGCTGCTCCGGCACGAACTGCCCGGTGGTCTGCGAGCCCTGGAAGAGGCCCGAGCCGGTCAGCCCGCCCGAACCGATGGCGATGCGCGCCTGGTTCGTGTTGTAGCCGACGCCCGCCGGGTCGAGGTCCGGGTTGGCGAACGCGGCGAACCGGTTGATCTGGTAGTCGTCGAGGATGTGCAGCTGCCAGACGGCGACGGCTCCGATGGCACCCGCGCCAAGCAGCCCGAAGACCCAGCGGTTCGACGCGCCGGAGGCGAGCAGCACGCCCAGCACGATCACCACCATCACCATGACCGAGCCGAGGTCGGGCATGAGCATCACGATGAGCATGGGAACGGTGGCCAGGCCGAGCGCCTGGAGGACCGTGCGGTGGTCCGGGTACTGCTTGTCCCCCGCGTCGACCCGGGCCGCCAGCAGCATGGCCATGCCGAGGATGATCGTGACCTTGACGAACTCCGACGGCTGCAGCGAGAAGCCGCCGCCGACCGCGATCCACGAGTGGGCGCCGTTGACCGTGGTGCCGAGCGGGGTCAGCACGAGCAGCACCAGGAAGACCGACGCGCCGTACAGGATCGGCACCGCGCCGCGCAGGGTGCGGTGGCCGAGCCAGACCGTGCCGATCATCAGGGCGAAGCCGATGCCGGTGTTCAGCAGGTGGCGTACCAGGAAGTAGTACGGGTCGCCCTGGTTGAGTTCGGTGCGGTTGCGGGTCGCCGAGAACACCAGCATCGCGCCGATCAGGGACAGGGTCAGCGCCGACAGCAGTATCGGCCAGTCGAGCCGCCGGGCCAGCGAGTCACGGGCGAACAGCCGGGTCCAGCCCGCGCGCTCGGGTCCGTACCCGGAGACCTGGAAGCTGTTCGCGCCCGTCATGTGAGCATCCTTCGGCTGAGCGACCCACGGCGGCTGCGGGGGCCCCGGCGGCGCTGCCGCCGGCGGGTGTTGCGGTTGCCCTCGGGCGAGGGCGGCACGGTCGCCGCCGTCTGCACCTGCCCGCCCTCGTCCTCCGGGACCTTCTGGCTGGCCTGCTGTTCCTTCGCCGGGTCCTTGGGGATCTTCGGCGCGATGATCGAGCCGTCGGCCTGGATCTTCGGGAGTTCCTTCTGCGGGGTGGGCAGCAGGGCGTTCTTCTGGTTGATGGTGCCGTCGTCGGAGATGCCGTACAGCGCGTCGTAGATGTTGCGCACGGCCGGGCCGGAGGCGCCCGAACCCGTACCACCCTGGGAGATGGTCATCACGATCGCGTAGTCGTCGGTGTAGGTGGCGAACCACGAGGTGGTCTGCTTGCCGTAGACCTCCGCCGTACCCGTCTTGGCGTGCATCGGGATCTTGTCCTGCGGCCAGCCGCCGAACCGCCATGCCGCCGTACCCCGGGTGGCGACGCCTTCCAGGGCGTCGTCCATCTGAGCCAGCGTCTGCTGGGTGACCGGCAGCTTGCCGTGTGCCTTGGGCTTGATGGGCGAGACCCGCTTGCCGTCGGGGCTGATGATCGCCTTGCCGACGGTCGGGTCGTAGAGCGTGCCGCCGTTGGAGATGGCGGCGTAGATCGTCGCCATCTGGATCGGCGTCACCAGCGTGTCGCCCTGGCCGATGGAGTAGTTGATCTCGTCACCGGCGCGCATCTTGTTGCCTTCGAGGCAGTTCTCGTAGGAGATGCGCTGGACGTAGTCCCCGTCCTTCTTGCCGGTCTTGCACCAGGCGTCCTTGTTGGCCTCCCAGTACTCCTGCTTCCACTCGCGGTCGGGGACACGGCCGGTGACCTCGTTGGGCAGGTCGATGCCGGTCTCCTTGCCGAGGCCGAACTGGTGGGCGGCCTTGTAGAAGTGGTCCTTGGGCTGCCCCTTCTTGGGGTTGATGCCGCCGTCCTTCTTCCACTCGTTGTGCGCGAGCTGGTAGAAGACGGTGTCGCAGGAGACCTCCAGGGCGCGGCCCAGGCTGATCGGGCCGTGGTTCTGCGACTCGAAGTTCTTGAAGACCTGGCCGCCGACCGAGTAGGCGCTGGAGCAGTTGTAGCGGCCGTCGAACTCGTAGCCGGCCTGGACCGCGGCCGCGGTGGAGACCACCTTGAAGATCGAGCCCGGCGCTGCCTGACCCTGTATGGCCCGGTTGAGCAGCGGGTAGTTGGACTGCTTGCCGGTGAGCCGGGTGTAGTCCTTGGCGGAGATGCCGCCGACCCAGGCGTTGGGGTCGTAGGTCGGGTTGGACGCCATAGCGACGACGCGGCCCGTCTTGGCCTCCATCACCACCACCGCGCCGGAGTCGGCCTTGTACCGCTCGTTGGTGTTGCGGTCCCATTCCTTGCGGGCGGTCTTCATCGCCTCGTTCAGCTCGAACTCGGCGACTCGCTGTACGCGGGCGTCGATGCTGGTGACCAGGTTGGAGCCGGGCTGGGCGGCGTCCGCCTCGGCCTGACCGATGACCCGGCCGAGGTTGTCCACCTCGTAGCGGGTGACGCCGGCCTTGCCGCGCAGCTCCTTGTCGTAGGTGCGCTCCAGGCCGCTGCGGCCGACCTGGTCGGAGCGCAGGTAGGGCGAGTCGGTGTCCTGGGCCTGCTGGATCTCCTGGTCGGTGACCGGGGAGAGGTAGCCGAGCACCTGGGCGGTGTTGGCGGCGCCGGGGCTCGGGTACCGGCGGACGGCCTGGGGCTCGGCGGTGATGCCGGGGAAGTCCTCGGCGCGTTCGCGGATCTGCAGGGCCTGGCGGGGGGTGGCCTCGTCGGTGATGGGGATCGGCTGGTACGGCGAGCCGTTCCAGCACGGCTGCGGCGTCTCGGCGTCGCACAGCCGCACCTTCTCCATGACCTCCTTGGGTGTCATGCCCAGCACGCCCGCGAGCTTGGTGAGGACGGCCTTGCCGTCGTCCTTCATCTTCAGCAGGTCGGTGCGGGAGGCGGAGACCACCAGCCGTGTCTCGTTGTCGGCGAGCGCCACTCCGCGGGCGTCCAGGATGGAGCCGCGCACAGCGGGCTGGACGACCTGCTGGACGTGGTTGCCCGACGCCTCCTTGGCGTACGCCTCGCCCTCGCGGATCTGGAGGTACCACAGCCGGCCGCCGAGGGTGGCCAGGAGGGAGAGGACGAGGATCTGGATGACGACGAGCCGGGTCTGGACGCGTGGGGTCCGTCCGGTCTCGGGGATGTTGGTCACTGCGGCTGCCTCCCCCTCTCAGAGCGCGTACGAGTGTGCGGGTACGAGTGATGAACGGCCGGGCAGTGAGACCGGGTTCCGCCTCAGCTCCCCCGTTCGGGTGAACTGCCCTGCCGTCACAGCCGCTTGACCCCCTTGATGCGCCCGGCGCGGGCCACCCGTGCTCTGGCCGCCTTCACCTTCAGGCCCCCGAGCCCGCCGCGCTGGCCGCCGATGCGCAGTCCGGTGCCGGAGGAGAGCCAGCCGGAGGAGATGACGGCCGCCTTGGCCGACGAGCCGGTCTCCAGCGGGTTGTTGTCCGCGCGCCGGGCCAGCGTCATCAGGCCGGGGACGACGAAGGGGGCGAGCAGCAGGTCGTACAGGGCGGCCGTGAACAGCAGGCCGGGCAGGCCGACGTGGCGGGCGGCGGTGTCGCCGACGAGGGCGCCGACCCCGGCGTAGAGCAGGGTGCTGCCGACCGCGGCCGCGACCACCACGGCCATCGGGCCGGTGGCCGACTTCAGCTGGCCGTTCTCCGGCTTGACCAGGCCCGCCAGGTAGCCGATGACACACAGCACCAGCGCATAGCGGCCGGCGGCATGGTCGGCGGGCGGGGCGAGGTCGGCGAGGAGTCCGGCGCCGAAGCCGATCAGGGCGCCGCCGACATGACCGTAGACCAGCGCGAGGGCCAGCACGGTGAGCAGGACGAGGTCGGGGACGGCACCCGGCAGGTGCAGCCGGGCGAGGACGCTCACCTGGAGCACCAGGGCGACGACGACCAGCGTGGAGGAGAGCAGAATCCTGTTGAAGCGCATGGGTACAGCTCCCCCTACTGGTCTTCCTCTTGCTGGGACTGTCCGTCGTCGGGTGACGGATCGTCGGTGGCCGAATCGCCGTCGGTGGCCGACTCACCGCCCGTGCCCGCGTCGCCCTCGGCGGACGTGCCGGCGTCCTCGGCGCCCGGCGTCACGGTCACCGTCACGGTCGGCGTCGGTGTCGGCCGGGGCTTGGCGGGCAGCACCGTGTCGCGCGGGTCCCGCTGCGGGGTCTGGACGACGACACCGACGATGTCGAGCTTGCTGAAGCTGACGAACGGCGTGACGTACAGCGTGCGCGTCAGGTCGCCCCCGGAGGGGTCGACGCGCGAGACCACGCCGACCGGGACGCCGGGCACGAACGGCTTGTCGGCCTGCGAGCCGAACGTCACCAGGCGGTCGCCCTTCTTGATCTGCGCCTTGCCGTTGAGGAGTTCGACGCGCAGCGGGCGGTCGCCCTGGCCGGAGGCGAAGCCGAGTTCGTCGCTGCCTTCCATGCGGGTGCCGACGGTGAAGTCGGGGTCGCTGGCGAGCAGCACGGTCGCGGTGTTCGGTCCGACGGTGGTGACACGGCCGACCAGACCGTCACCGTTGAGGACGGTCATGTCGCGCTTGATGCCGTCGTTGGCACCGATGTCGATGGTGATGGTCCAGGAGAAGCCCTGAGCCGCTCCTATGGCGATGACTTCGGCGCCCTTGATGCCGTACTGGCCCTGGCCGGCGATCTTCAGCATCTTGTCGAGTTGCTTCAGCCGGCTGCGGTTGCGGTCGTCGCTGCCGAGCTTCGCCTTCAGGTCCGCGTTCTGCCGCTCCAGTTCGGCGAGCCGGTCGTGCCGCTCGCCCGAGTCGCGGATCGCTGCGATCGCGTTGCCCACCGGGTCGACCGCCGACGACACGCCGTTCTCGATCGGGCCGAAGGCGGCGGCCGCGGCACCACGGGCACCGTCGACCGGTGAGTCCTCCCCGCCGCGAATGTCCACCGTGATCAGCGCGAACGCGATGGCGACCAGCAGCACCAGGAGCAGCCGGCTCTCTCGTGTGTCCCTCACGTGCGGCGGCCGTGCCCTTCCTCGTAGGAATCCGGGAAATCGGGTGGCCCGCCGGGAATCCGGACGGCGGATTCCCACGGGCTGTTTGTGGCAGCTTATGCCTCTATATCAACGATCCGCCGTACGAGAGGCGATGGTCTCGTACGGCGGAATCGAAGAGTTACCTCATCTGCGCGGCTGGGCGTCCAGAACCTGCTGGAGCGCCTCGAACTCCTCGACGCACTTGCCGGACCCGAGCGCCACACTGTCCAGCGGGTCCTCGGCGATGTGGATCGGCATTCCGGTTTCCCGGCGCAGCCGCTCGTCCAGCCCGCGCAGCATCGCGCCGCCGCCGGTCAGAACGATTCCGCGGTCCATGATGTCGCCGGACAGCTCCGGCGGGCACTTGTCGAGCGTCGTCTTCACGGCGTCCACGATCGCGTTGACGGGCTCCTCGATCGCCTTGCGTACTTCGGCGGCGGAGATGACGACGGTCTTGGGCAGCCCGGAGACGAGGTCCCGGCCGCGGATTTCGGTGTGCTCGTCGGTGTCGAGGTCGTACGCCGAACCGATCGTGATCTTGATCTGCTCGGCCGTGCGCTCACCCAGCAGGAGCGAGTACTCCTTCTTGATGTGCTGGATGATCGCGTTGTCCAGCTCGTCGCCCGCGACCCGGATGGACTGGGCGGTGACGATGCCGCCGAGGGAGATGACCGCGACCTCCGTGGTGCCGCCGCCGATGTCCACCACCATGTTGCCCGTGGCCTCGTGGACCGGCAGACCGGATCCGATGGCCGCCGCCATGGGCTCCTCGATGATGTGCACCTGACGGGCGCCGGCCTGGGACGACGCCTCGATGACGGCGCGGCGCTCGACGCCCGTGATGCCCGAGGGCACACAGACGACGACCCGCGGACGAGCCAGATAACGCCGCTTGTGGATCTTCAGGATGAAGTAGCGGAGCATCCGCTCGGTGATCTCGAAGTCGGCGATCACGCCGTCCTTCAGCGGACGTACGGCAACGATGTTGCCGGGCGTGCGCCCGATCATCTTCTTCGCTTCGGCACCGACCGCGAGGATGCCACCGGTGTTGGTGTTGATCGCGACGACGGACGGCTCGTTGAGTACGATCCCGCGACCCCTGACGTACACCAGCGTGTTGGCGGTCCCGAGGTCGACAGCCATGTCACGGCCGATGAACGACATTGAGTTCCCCATCAGGATTCGTCTGGCCTTCCCACAGAGCTTTTGAGGGCTTTTCAGGTCGGCGAGGTGGGTGCTGTGACGTGAAGGCTTCCATCGTAGACGCGCCTTCGCGAACACTGCGCGAGGGTCTTCGCCATTGTCATCAGATGGCGTGCCGCCTCGCTCGTGGAGACGGGCCATCGGGGGCGATGGTTCCCCCGATCGGCACGGATATGCGGCGGGACGGCCGGAAATGCGCGACCGTCCCAGGTCAGACGGTTTGAAAGGGTGACGGTCCCTCAGAAGGCCCCGCGGTGAATTCGTTCCGCTTCTTCGGCGGCGTGTCAGGCACGACCGGGGAAGAAGATCTTCACCTCGCGTTCGGCCGACTCCTCGGAGTCGGAGGCGTGGATCAGGTTCTCGCGCACGATCACGCCGTAGTCACCGCGGATCGAGCCGGGCGCGGCGGCGATCGGGTCGGTCGGGCCGGCCAGCGCCCGCACACCCTCGATGACCCGCTCGCCCTCGACGATCATCGCGACGACCGGGCCGGACGCCATGAACTGCACCAGCGGCTCGTAGAACGGCTTGCCCTTGTGCTCGCCGTAGTGCTGCTCGAGGGTCTCCTGGTCCAGGGTGCGCAGCTCCAGCGCGGTGATCTGCCAGCCGGCCTTGCGCTCGATGCGACTGATGATCTCGCCGGTCAGGCCGCGACGGACGGCGTCGGGCTTGAGGAGGACGAGGGTGCGCTGGGTCACGACGGAGCTCCTTCAGGGGTCACGCGATGTGCGGGGTGTTGAGGCTACAGGGCCGACCCGGACCTTCGTCACGCAGTGTCAGCCTGAGCGGCGAATCGGGCCTTGGCCTCGTCGATCTTCCTGCCGTAGTGCACGGAAGCCCACCACAACGCGGCGAACATCGCCCCCAGGAAGAACATCGTGGGGACGAAGAAACCGGAGGCGATGAGCCCGAGCTGCAGCGCCCAGCCCATGGCCACACCGCCCGGCCGGGTCACCAGGCCGCACAGCACCAGGCACAGGAACATGGCGATGCCGCTGACCGTCCAGACCGTCGCCATCGCCAGGCCGGGGTCCTTCATCGCGACCAGACCGGCGAAGCCGATGACGAAGAACTCGCCGATCAGGGTGGAAGCACAGAGAGTACGCATCGTGGGGTTCAGCCCCTTCCCAGGAGCAGTCGGGCTTCGCCGACGGTGATGACGGATCCGGTGACGAGCACACCGCCGCCCGCGAACTCGCCCTCCTCCTCGGCGAGCGTGATCGCCGCCTCCAGGGCGTCCGGCAGCCGCGGCTCCACCTGGACGCGGTCCTCGCCGAACACCTCGACGGCGACGGCCGCGAGCTCGTCGGCGTCCATCGCGCGGTGGCTGGAGTTCTGGGTGACGACGACCTCCGCGAACACCGGCTCGAAGGCCTCCAGCAGCCCGCGTACGTTCTTGTCGCCGCTGGCGCCGACGACCCCGATGAGCCGGCTGAACTGGAAGGCCTCTCCGACCGCCTCGGCGGCGGCCCGGGCGCCGGCCGGGTTGTGCGCGGCGTCGAGGACGACGGTGGGCGACCGCCGTACGACCTCCAGCCGCCCGGGCGAGGCGACCGCGGCGAAGGCCTTGCGTACCGTGTCGATGTCGAGCGAGTCGGGCCGCTGCGCGCCCACGCCGAAGAACGCCTCCACGGCGGCGAGCGCGACAGCCGCGTTGTGCGCCTGGTGCGCGCCGTGCAGCGGCAGATACACCTCGGTGTACTCGCCGCCGAGCCCGCGCAGCGTCAGCAGCTGCCCGCCGACGGCGACCGTCCGCGCCACGACCCCGAACTCCAGCCCCTCGCGGGCCACGGTCGCGTCGACGTCCACGGCCTTCTTCAGCAGCACCTGGGCGGCGTCCACGGGCTGCTGGGCCATGATCACGGTGGCGCCGGGCTTGATGATCCCGGACTTCTCACCGGCGATCTCACCGGGCGTCCCGCCGAGCCGGTCGGTGTGGTCGAGGTCGATCGGCGTCACGACGGCCACGTCGGCGTCGATGACGTTGGTGGCGTCCCAGCTTCCGCCCATGCCCACCTCGATCACGCCGACGTCCACGGGCGCGTCGGCGAAGGCGGCGTACGCCATCCCGGTCAGCACCTCGAAGAAAGACAGCCGGTAGTCCTGCTGGGCGTCGACCATCTCGACGTACGGCTTGATGTCCTGGTACGTCTCGACGAACCGCTCGGCGGAGATCGGCGCTCCGTCGAGGCTGATCCGCTCGGTGATGGACTGCACGTGGGGCGAGGTGTACCGCCCGGTCCGCAGCTCGAAGGCGCCGAGCAGCGCCTCGATCATGCGGGCGGTGGAGGTCTTGCCGTTGGTGCCCGTGATGTGGATCGAGGGGTACGACCGCTGCGGCTCGCCCAGCACGTCCATCAGCGCGGAGATGCGCGTGACGGACGGCTCCAGCTTGGTCTCGCCCCAGCGTGTCGCGAGCTCCGCCTCGACCTCGCGCAGCGCCTTGTCGGTCTCGGGGTCCTCGGGCCGCGCCGGCGCATCGGCCTCCGGCGGGCCGCCTTGCGTCCGCAGGGTCCGGCTGCCGGCCTCGATCACCGCGAGATCGGGGTCGCGCTCGGTCTCGGCGGCGATGATCTCGTCGAACGACTCACCGGGGTCGGACTGGTCGCTGCTGTCGTGCGGGGGGAGCTCACTCACGGGGCCCAGTCTACGGAGGGGGGCGGACAGCGCGTGCGGTGGCTTGTCTCTTCCGCGAGGGGGGTCGTCGGGCGGGTGCGGGTGGGTGAGTGGGTGGGTGGGGGGCCGGTCGCGCAGTTCCCCGCGCCCCTGACCGGCGTGCACGTTCCGTGCGTCGATCGGGCACCCGGGTCCCCGGTGCCCTGCGGCACCGGGGACCCTCGCGCAGGTGGTGCCGTCAGGCCTGCGGCAGACGCTCCAGCTGGGACTGGATGCGGGCGATGTCCTCGTCCGCCTTGGCGAGGCGCGTGCGGATCTTGTCGACGACGTGGTCCGGGGCCTTGGCAAGGAACGCCTCGTTGCCGAGCTTGGCCGTCGCCTGGGCCTTCTCCTTCTCGGCGGCGGCGAGGTCCTTGGCGAGCCGCTTGCGCTCCGCCGCGACGTCGATCACGCCGGAGAGGTCCAGCGCGACCTCGACGCCCGCCACCGGCAGCGTCGCCGTCGCCGCGAAGCTCTCACCCTCCGGCTGGAGACGCAGCAGCTGGCGGATGGCCGGCTCGTGCGGGGCCAGCGCCGTGCCGTCGAGGCTCAGGCGCGCGGGGACCCGCTGGCCGGGCTGAAGCCCCTGATCGGCGCGGAAGCGGCGGACCTCGGTGATCACCGACTGGAGCGTCTCGATCTCCCGCTCCGCGTCCGTGTCACGGAAGCCGCTGTCGGCGGGCCACTCGGCGATGACGACGGACTCGCCCCCGGTCAGCGTGGTCCACAGGGTCTCCGTGACGAAGGGGACCACCGGGTGCAGCAGGCGCAGGGTGACGTCCAGGACCTCGCCCAGGACCCGCTTGCTGACCTCGGCGGCCTCGCCGCCGGCCTGGAAGGTGGTCTTGGACAGCTCGACGTACCAGTCGAAGACCTCGTCCCAGGCGAAGTGGAACAGCGCGTCGGACAGCTTCGCGAACTGGTAGTCCTCGTAGTACGCGTCGACCTCGGCGACCACCGAGTTCAGCCGGGACAGGATCCAGCGGTCGGTCGAGGACATCTGCGACGCATCCGGCAGCGGGCCCTGCACCGTCGCGCCGTTCATCAGCGCGAAGCGGGTGGCGTTCCAGATCTTGTTGGCGAAGTTGCGGGAGCCCTGGACCCAGTCCTCGCCGATGGGCACGTCGACGCCCGGGTTGGCGCCGCGGGCGAGCGTGAACCGCAGCGCGTCGGAACCGTACTTGTCCATCCAGTCCAGCGGGTTGACGACGTTCCCGAAGGACTTGGACATCTTCTTGCCGTTCTGGTCACGGACCATGCCGTGCAGCGCGATGGTGTGGAACGGCGGGGTGCCGTCCATCGCGTAGATGCCGAACATCATCATCCGGGCGACCCAGAAGAAGAGGATGTCGTAGCCGGTGACCAGGACGGAGTTCGGGTAGAACTTCGCGAGCGACTCGGTCCGCTCCGGCCAGCCGAGAGTGGAGAAGGGCCACAGGCCGGACGAGAACCAGGTGTCGAGGACGTCGGAGTCCTGACGCCAGCCCTCACCGCTCGGCGGCTGCTCGTCGGGGCCGACACAGACGACCTCGCCGTCCGGGCCGTACCAGACCGGGATGCGGTGGCCCCACCACAACTGCCGTGAGATGCACCAGTCGTGGAGGTTGTCGACCCAGTCGAAGTACCGCTTCTCCATCTCCTGCGGATGGATCTTGACCTTGCCGTCGCGGACGGCGTCACCGGCGGCCTTGGCGAGCGGGCCGACCTTGACCCACCACTGCATGGACAGGCGCGGCTCGATGGTGGTCTTGCAGCGCGAGCAGTGGCCGACGGAGTGGACGTAGGGCCGCTTCTCGGCGACGATCCGGCCCTCGGCGCGCAGCGCGGCGACGATGGCGGAGCGGGCCTCCAGCCGGTCCAGGCCCTGGAAGGGGCCGTGGGCGGTGATGACGGCGTGCTCGTCCATGACCGTGATGGCGGGCAGGTCGTGGCGCTGGCCGATCTCGAAGTCGTTCGGGTCGTGCGCCGGGGTGACCTTGACGGCGCCGGTGCCGAACTCGGGGTCGACGTGCTCGTCCGCGACGACCGGGATGGAACGGTCGGTCAGCGGCAGCTTGATGAGCTTGCCGACGAGGTGCTTGTAGCGCTCGTCCTCGGGGTGGACGGCGACGGCGGTGTCACCGAGCATCGTCTCGGCGCGGGTGGTGGCGACGACGATGGTCTCGTCCCCGTCGCCGTACTTCATGGAGACGAGCTCGCCGTCGTCGTCCTGGTACTCGACCTCGATGTCCGAGATGGCGGTCAGACAGCGGGGGCACCAGTTGATGATGCGCTCGGCGCGGTAGATCAGCTCGTCGTCGTAGAGGCGCTTGAAGATGGTCTGGACGGCCTGGGACAGGCCCTCGTCCATCGTGAAGCGCTCGCGCGACCACGCGACGGCGTCACCGAGGCGGCGCATCTGCCCGGAGATCTGCCCGCCGGACTCGGCCTTCCACTGCCAGACCCGCTCGACGAACGCCTCACGGCCCAGGTCGTGCCGGGACTTGCCCTCCTTGGCCAGCTCCCGCTCGACGACGTTCTGGGTGGCGATGCCGGCGTGGTCCATGCCGGGCTGCCACAGCGTCTCGTAGCCCTGCATGCGCTTGCGGCGGGTCAGGGCGTCGATGAGCGTGTGCTCGAAGGCGTGGCCGAGGTGCAGGCTGCCGGTGACGTTCGGCGGCGGGATGACGACGGTGAACGGAGGCTTGTCGCTCTTGGCGTCGGCCTCGAAGTAACCCCGCTCCACCCAGCGCTCGTACAGCGGCCCCTCTACGTCGGCCGGCGCGTACTGGGTCGGCAGTTCGGAGTCGGGCGCTGGTGGCTGCTGCTGAGCGTTCTCGGTCACGGGCTCAGTTTAGGGGTGTCCCCGGGTGGTCCCGAAACTCGATACTTCTGTAACGGTGATGACCCCGATGCGGTGCGTTTCCAGTGACTGCGCCAGGATGTCGTGAACACATAAGCATCTGGAGGGGAACCCAGGAATGAGCTACAACCAGCCGGGCCCGTACGGCGGGCAGCCCCAGCAGCCCGGTCCGTACGGCCAGCCGGGTCCGTACGGCCAGCAGCCGCAGGCCCCCCAGCCCGGCTACGGCTACCCCCAGCAGCCCGGCCAGCCGCAGCCGGGGTACGGCTACCCGCAGCAGCAGCCGCAGACCCCTCCGTACGGCCAGCAGCCGCCCTACGGCCAGGCCCCCTACGGCGCCCCGATGCCACCGGCCCCGAGCGGCGGCAAGAAGAAGACGGGCCTGATCATCGGCGCGGTGGCCGTCGTGGCCGCGATCGCGGTGGGCGCGTACTTCGTGATCGGCGGGGGCGGCGGCGCGGGCCTGGAGGACGACGGCCCGCACAAGCTCACCGCTCCCGCCTCGCTGTTGTCCGACAAGTACAAGCGCATGGGCGACTCGAAGGAAGAGGAAGCGGACTCGACCGACGCGAAGGATCTCGCGAAGGCCGGCGTCAGCGATGCCACGTCGATCGGTGCGATCTACTCGACGATCGACCTGACCGCCATCGACACCAGTGACCCGGGGGCGCTGGAGAAGACGCAGACCGCCGAGAACGTCACCTACTTCGGTGTCTACGGCGAGGTGAAGGACCCTCAGCAGGCACTCGACACCACAATCGCCCAGATGAAGAAGGAGTCCGAGGAGGACGTCAAGCTCGTCGGAGACGCACAGTCCGTCACCCCGGACGGCTTCGAAGGCGCCGTGATGAAGTGCCAGCAGGCCGAGAGCAAGAACCTGGTCACGGACAAGACCCAGCAGACCTACCTATGCATCTGGGCCGACTACAGCACGGTGGGTGTGGTGGAACCCACTGCCGGCGCCAAGTCGTACACGCTGGACGAGTCAGCTCAGATCGCCGCCGACGTACGCAAGGAAGTGCGCGTCAAGTCCTGATCCGCCCGCTGACGGCGCACAGGCTCCGGTCTCCCCGATCGGGGCCCTTTTCATGCACATCGACGAGGCGAGCAATCGGCCACGCAGCGCGCGCAATTGGCCCGAAATGACAAACCGCTCCGATCGGAACGGCTGTACCATGATCGCGCGTAATTCGAACACTTGAAGGGGGATTCGGTGCGCAGACGCGTCTCTCTGGTCATCGCGGCATCAGCGGCGTCGCTGACCATACCCGTGATCGCGAGTCCCGCGGCCGCCTACGAAGCCGCAAGCAGTTGCTACTCCCAGCAGCCCGGTGGTGTGGTCATACCGGACGGCGGGCGGGCCATCGGCTCGTGGAACTGGGCATCCGCCACCTCGCTGACGAGCGTGCACTTGGAGGCCAAGGATCTGCGAGCTGACGGCTACAGCTCCGCCGTCCGGCTCATGACCAAGCAGCGCGACGGCAGCACCCGCGCATGGACCTGGCGCAAGAACACCCAGGGGTCCGGGACCACCAAGGCCTGGGACACCTCGGCAGCGGACCACGAGGGCATCGAGTACGCCTGGGTCCAGGGAGGCCTCTTCAACGGGTCCACCCTGATCGGCTACTGCAACGGCCCGTCGCGGTCGAACCCGGACTGACGGGGCTTCTGAAACATCCTCGGGCAGGCAGCCGTCCGAACGGAGAGGGGCCCCGATCTATTGATCGGGGCCCCTCTCCGTCGTACTGCTACGCCGACTTCTGTTCGCCCGTCCCCCGCCCCCGCGCGTCGCGCGGGATCAGGGTCGGGTTGACGTTGGAGTGGACGACGTCCGCGGTGACGACGACGCGGGCGACGTCCTTGCGGGACGGGACCTCGTACATCACGGACATCAGGACCTCCTCCATGATGGCGCGCAGGCCGCGGGCGCCGGTCTGGCGGAGGATGGCCTGGTCGGCAATGGCTTCGAGGGCCTCGCGCTCGAAGTCCAGCTCCACGCCGTCGAGTTCGAAGAGGCGCTGGTACTGCTTCACCAGGGCGTTGCGCGGCTCGACCAGGATCTGGAGCAGGGCCTCGCGGTCGAGGTTGTGGACCGAGGTGATGACGGGCAGACGGCCGATGAACTCGGGGATCATGCCGAACTTGACCAGGTCCTCCGGCATGACGTCCTGGAACTGGTCCTTGGCCTCGAGCTCACGCTTGGAGCGGATCGTCGCGCCGAAGCCGATGCCCTTGGCGCCCGCCCGGGACTCGATGATCTTCTCCAGTCCGGCGAAGGCGCCGCCCACGATGAACAGCACGTTCGTCGTGTCGATCTGGATGAACTCCTGGTGCGGGTGCTTGCGTCCGCCCTGCGGCGGCACGGAGGCGGTGGTCCCCTCCAGGATCTTCAGCAGGGCCTGCTGCACGCCCTCGCCGCTCACGTCCCGTGTGATGGACGGGTTTTCACTCTTCCGCGCGACCTTGTCGATCTCGTCGATGTAGATGATCCCGGTCTCGGCCTTCTTGACGTCGTAGTCGGCCGCCTGGATCAGCTTCAGCAGGATGTTCTCGACGTCCTCGCCGACGTAGCCCGCCTCCGTCAGCGCCGTCGCGTCGGCGATGGCGAACGGGACGTTCAGCATGCGCGCCAGCGTCTGCGCGAGCAGGGTCTTGCCGGAGCCCGTGGGGCCCAGCAGCAGGATGTTGGACTTCGCCAACTCGATGGCGTCGTCGCGGCCTTGGGCGCCGCCGTTCTCCCCGGCCTGGACGCGCTTGTAGTGGTTGTAGACGGCGACGGAGAGGGCCTTCTTCGCCGCCTCCTGGCCGACCACATAGCCCTCGAGGAACTCGTAGATCTCGCGCGGCTTGGGCAGTTCCTCCCAGCGCACCTCGCTGGTCTCCGCGAGCTCTTCCTCGATGATCTCGTTGCAGAGATCGATGCACTCGTCGCAGATGTACACACCGGGGCCTGCGATGAGCTTCTTGACCTGCTTCTGGCTCTTGCCGCAGAACGAGCACTTGAGCAGATCGCCGCCGTCACCGATGCGTGCCACGGTGTGCTTCCCCTTCGCCTGGGAGACGACTGGACACCTGGTCCAGCCTCTCCTGGTGCTGCCTTATGTCCGACGGTACCTTGCCGAGCCCCCCGTTCGGGCCCCCCTTGGCACGGTTCACTTTGACGTGCACCTTGCCACGCACAGTGTCACACCGTGCCAAGGAGCGGCGTACATTACCGGATCCTCGTCAGCGGACCGACGAGTTGTTCATCTTGCGCGTCGAGATGATCTGGTCGATCAGGCCGTACTCCAGCGCGTCCTCGGCCGTGAGGATCTTGTCGCGCTCGATGTCCTCGCGGATCTTCTCGATCGACTGGGTGGAGTGCTTGGACAGCATCTCCTCCAGCTGCGAGCGCATCCGCAGGATCTCGTTCGCGGCGATCTCCAGGTCGGAGACCTGACCGCGGCCGGTCTCGCTGTACGGCTGGTGGATCAGCACGCGCGCGTTCGGCAGCGCCATGCGCTTGCCGGGCGTGCCAGCGGCCAGCAGCACGGCCGCGGCGGAGGCCGCCTGGCCCATGCAGACCGTCTGGATGTCCGGCTTCACGAACTGCATCGTGTCGTAGATCGCCGTCAGCGCGGTGAAGGAGCCACCGGGGCTGTTGATGTAGACCGAGATGTCCCGGTCGGGGTCCATCGACTCCAGGCACAGCAGCTGCGCCATGACGTCGTTGGCGGAGGCGTCGTCGATCTGGACGCCGAGGAAGATCACACGCTCCTCGAAGAGCTTCGCGTAAGGGTCGTACTCACGGATGCCCTGCGAGGTGCGCTCCACGAAGCGCGGGATCACATAGCGGGACTCGGCCTGCGGGCCGGTGTACTCGGCGTGCGTACGGTCGTAGAGGCCGCTGCCGGGGAAGTCGTTCACGGTGTCTCCTGAAAGGGGCTGGGGCGGTGGCTGGGGGCTCTGGGCGGCATACGGGCCTGAAGGGGCCGTACGGGCCCTAGGCCGCCCCGGTGCCGCCGCCGCCCGGCATGCCGGCGGCCGTGGGGATGACGTCGTCGATGAGGCCGTACTCCTTGGCCTCGAAGGCGTCGAACCAGCGGTCGCGGTCCGAGTCGCGGGTGATCTGCTCGACCGACTGGCCGGTGTGCTGGGAGGTCAGCTCGGCCATGCGCTTCTTGGTGTGCAGCAGCCGCTCGGCGTGGATCTTGATGTCCGAGGCCGAGCCGGCGAGGCCGGCGGAGGGCTGGTGGATCAGGATCTCCGCGTTCGGCAGCGCGAAGCGCTTGCCGGGCGTGCCCGCGCTGAGCAGGAACTGACCCATCGAGGCCGCCAGGCCCATGGCGATGGTCACCACGTCGTTCTTGATGAACTGCATGGTGTCGTAGATCGCCATGCCGGCCGTGATCGAGCCGCCGGGGCTGTTGATGTAGAGGTAGATGTCCTTGTCCGGGTCGGCGGCAAGGAGCAGCAGCTGTGCAGTGATCTTGTTGGCGATGTCGTCGTCGACCGGCTGGCCGAGGAAGATGATCCGCTCGCCGAGCAGCCGGTTGTAGACCTGGTCGCCGAGGCCGCCACCGATGGAGGGCTCGCCGGCGGCGGAGGGCATCAGATTCGTCACGTATCCACCTGCTCGTCTTGCGACGGCGCGGGGCCGTCTCACGTGTCGTATTCAAGGACCCTAACGCGCGGGTCCCTTCGGGGAATCCCGGAGACGGGAGTGTTCGCCGGGGGCGTAGCGCCGTGACCTGAGGTGCGGCCGTATGGCAAAGGGCCCCGGGCGTGATCGCCCGGGGCCCTCTCCAAGGCTGTTTACGCCTCGTCGTCCTTCTTGTCACCCTCGGTGACCTCGGCGGACTCGGTCTCGGCCCCGGCGGCCTCGGTCTCGGCCTCGGCGGCCTCGGCGGCCTCGTCCTCCTCGTCGTCCAGGTCGACGACCTCGCCGTTGGTGTCCTTGACCGTGGCGGCCTCGACGACGACCGCGAGGGCCTTGCCGCGGGCGACCTCGCCGACCAGGAGCGGGACCTGGCCCTGCTCGACGACGGCCTGGGCGAACTGGTCGGGGGACATGCCGGAGGAGGCGGCGCGCCGCATCAGGTGCTCGGTGAGCTCGTCCTGGCTGACGTTGAGCTTCTCCTGCTTGACCAGCTCGTCGAGGACGAACTGGGTCTTGATGCCCTTGACCGCGGCCTCGCGGGTCTCGGTCTCGAACTCCTCCTCGGTCTTGCCCTGGATCTCCAGGTACTTCGCGAGGTCGAGGCCCATCTGGCCGAGCTGGTGGTGCTCCAGGTTGTGCTTCCGGGTGTTGATCTCGTCCTCGAGGAGCTTCTCGGGGACGGGCACCTCGACGAGCTCCAGCAGCTTCTCCAGGACGCGCTCCTGGGCCTGCGTGGCCTGGTCGAACTGCTTCATGTTCTCCAGGCGCTTACGGCTGTCGGCCTTCAGCTCGTCCAGCGTGTCGAACTCCGAGGCGAGCTGCGCGAAGTCGTCGTCCAGCTCGGGCAGTTCACGCTTGGCGACCTGGGTGACCTTGACGGTGACCTCGGCCTCGCGGCCGGCCGCGGAGCCGCCCTTGAGCTCGGAGGTGAAGGTGGCCTCGCCACCGGCCTCCACACCCGTCACGGCGTCGTCGATGCCGTCCAGCAGCTCACCGGAGCCGATGGTGTAGGACACGCCGCTCGCGACGCCGTCCTCCAGGACCTCGCCGTCGACCTTGGCCTCCAGGTCGATCGTGACGACGTCGCCGTCCTCGGCGGCACGCTCGACCGGCGTGGTGGAGGCGAAGCGCTCGCGCAGCTGCTCGACCGACTTCTCGATGTCCTCGTCGGTGACCTCGACGGCGTCGACCTCGACCTCGATGCCGGAGTAGTCCGGGATCTCGATGGCCGGGCGGATGTCCACCTCGGCGGTGAAGGACAGCAGCTCGTTGTCCTTCAGCTCGGTGATGTCGACCTCGGGCTGGCCCAGCACACTGAGCTCGGCCTCGTTGACCGCCTCCGTGTAGAACTTCGGAAGCGCGTCGTTGACGGCCTCCTCCAGCACGGCGCCACGGCCGAACCGCTGGTCGATGACCCGGGCGGGGATCTTGCCCTTGCGGAAGCCCTTCACCGTGACCTGCTGGTTGATCTTCTTGTACGCCGCGTCGAGGCTGTCCTTGAGCTCCTCGAAGGGCACCTCGACAGTGAGCCGAACCCGGGTCGGGTTCAGGTTCTCCACGGCGCTCTTCACGGTTCGGTCTCCTTGTGGCTGACTTCTCGGGTTCTGCCGGGACCCGACGGGTCCGGCGGATTGGCCGCCCGGAGGACTTCGTGATGAGACACACGGGCGTGCAGCTTGCATAGTAACGGCAGCGGCTACACCGCCCAAAAGGCGATCACGCGTGGTGATCGGGCGAGTGGTCGGGGTGGCGGGATTTGAACCCACGGCCTTCCGCTCCCAAAGCGGACGCGCTACCAAGCTGCGCCACACCCCGTCTGGTGCGACACGTAGGGTACATGCCCGCAGGCAGCGAGGCTGCAGCATTTCCCGAGGGCGGTGCGATGTCGGCGCCCGGACGGAAACGGGGTGTGCGGTGAGGGGGCCCGACCCGCTACGATGCCTGCAGTGCCGCGGGCCACTGACCTGCGGCGCGTTGTGTGCGGGCGTAGCTCAATGGTAGAGCCCCAGTCTTCCAAACTGGCTACGCGGGTTCGATTCCCGTCGCCCGCTCTGTACGGCTCAGGGCCAGGTCAGAGGATCATTCCTCCGCCTGGCCCTAAGCGTTTCCCGGAGCGTTCTTCAGTCCGCCGTGTCCCCTGCGTGCCCCTTCGGGTTCCGGCCTCTGTCGACCAGACCGCTCAGCGCGTCAGCGATCAACCGGTCACGGTCGGCGCTCGCGTGCTGATAGATCAGCGCCGCGCGGGCAGTGCTGTGACCCATTCGGGACATCAGCTCCCGTGTGCTGGCCCCCGTGGAAGCGGCCAAGGTGTTGCCCGTATGCCGAAGGTCATGAAAGTGCAGGCCCTTGATCCCCGCTGCTTCGCATGCCTTGTGCCACAGCCGGTTGAAGTGGTTCCGACGCGGGGTCGCGCCCTTGCCACCGATGAAGACCCGGCCGTCCGCTCCAGGTTCGGCGTAGTGCTCCAGGTGGTCACGGATCTCCGGCACGATGACGGACGGGATGGACACCGTGCGCTTGCCCGCAGCGCTCTTGGGTGCCTTGATCTCACGCTCGCCGTTGTTCAGTTCAGTAATCGCCCGGCGGACCCGCAAAGCGCCGGCCTCCAGGTCGATGTCTCGGCGGTGCAGCCCGATCAGCTCGCCCCAACGCAGGCCGAGGAACCCGGCCATGAGTACGAGCGCCCGATAGCGCGGCTGGATTGCGTCAGCCAGGTCGTAGACTTCTTGCACCGTGGCAGTGGGCCGCTCCGGAGTGTGCACCGTGCTGGCACCCTTGATCGTGCAGGGGTTGCGCCGGATCATTTGGTCGGCAACGGCCGTGCTCAGGATCGCCCGCAGCAGGGCGTACGCCTTCGCGATCGTCGTCGGACCGGTACCAGAGGCGAGCTTGTCCGCCCGCCAGCGCCGCACGAACGGGGGCGAGATCTCATTGACGTTGACGCTCCCGAAGGTCGGCTCTAGATGATTCCGCAGGAGCGAGACGTAGAGCTGGCGCGTCCTGGTGGTCAGCTCCCGCTCCGCTACCCATGCGGCGGCGTACGAGCCGAACAGCACCTTCCCGGCGTCCGGGTCGTGCCAGTCACCGCGCCGCATCTCTGTCTGTTTGTCTGCCAGCCAGGCGTCCGCGTCTCTCTTCGTGCGGAAGGTGTCCGGGGCAGGCCTCAGCAGCCCGTCAGGGCTGACGTAGCGGGCTTGGTAGCGGCCGGACGGGAGTTTGCGCACACGGCCAAACTGTCGGCGCTTCGCGGGCATCAGGCGGCCCTCCTGAGCGTCTCCGGACGAACGGTGACCGGCTGGACGGTGTTCTCGGCGATGAAGGCGGAGACGGCGCTCTCCGGAATGCGGACGTGTCGACCGATCTTGACGAAGGCGATCCGCCGTTCTTCGATCAGACGCCGAGGGAAGCGGACGGTCGTGCCGAGCAGCTCTGCCACCTGGTGCACATCGAGAAGACGTTCCACGATCACCACTCCCCCGTGGTCTCTTGATCTTGCAAGTCGGTCAGGGCGTCGCGCGCTGTCTCGCGGTTGAGCCGGATGTCTCGGGCGATGGTGGCGGCGAGCCAGGATTCGCCGGGGCTGTGGCCGTGTCCGGCGTAGGTCCAGTGGGCGAGGGTGAGCGTGGTGCCTTCACAGTCGTCCGGGTCGGGTAGGCCGCGTTCGCGGCGTTCCTGGAGTGCGCGGTAGTCGGCGCGGACCTGGCGCCGCTCGGTGAGCGTGGTGGAGTAGGCGCGGGACTTGGTCATGAAGTGGCCGCGGAAGCCGAGCATGTGAGCCCAGCGCCACAGCATCCGGTCCGGGTAGGCATCATCTAGGGCCCGGCAGGCTTCAATCAGACGCCGGGTGTGCGCGGGCAAGCTCAGCTTGTCCAGCTCGGAGATCTCCCCGATCCGGCGGTCTACGGTCTCGGTGGCCTCGGCCGCTTTGGTGGCGTACTTGGCGACGTAGGAGGCGACCGCCTGATCGGACAGCTCCACCCCGTCCATGCCGCCGATCGCCTGGACGTCGACTTGCGAGCCCCACCGCAGAACGCGTGCCGCGAAAGCGCCGGCGGACGAGACGGGCACGGCGACCCGAGCGGCGGCGGCCCGGATCGCTGCGTCGAGGAGGGGGACGGTGGCCCAGGCCGGGGGCGGGGAGTCCGGGCCTTCGGGGCCGTCGAGGCGCACCACCGCGTGAAAGTGGACAGAGCCGCGTTTCTGGAACTCGGCGACCTTGCCGAACGAGACCCGGCAGGTCTCTAGTAGGGCAGCCTGGGTGACGCCCGCGCGGGCGGCGACCTCCCGGCGCAGGTAGATGGTGAAGCGCCGCCACAGGTCCCCCGCGTGGTTGTTCCACAGCACGGCCCCCGCGTAGTCGTAAGACTCGGGGTCCAGGGCGGTGCCAAGGGCCGGATCGTCGGCGGGATGCTGGGCGCCGCAGCGGCAGCGGCCCGAGGCGGGGCGGTTGTGGACCGGGCCGAACGAGGGCGCGGTGAGGGTGGCGAACACGCCGGGGTGGTGACGGACCCGGCCGGGGATGCCCATGCGGCTGTCGCCGGTGATCCCGGCACGGATCAGGTGGTACACGTCGCCCGCGTAGGTCCAGGCGCAGGCAGGGCATCGGGAGGCACGGCGGTTGCCGCAGGCCACCCGGAGCCGTCCACCAGGCTCCTGGTCAGTGCTGTAGGAGTACAGGACGTCGCCGGTCTTGGCGTCGCGGGTGACCGTCTGGCCTTGCAGGTGGATCGGGTTAGAGCAGCCGCCCGTGCGGCGGATCTGCTCCTGCCAGCGGTCGAAGCCCGGAGCGTTGGCGACCCGGAGCAGGTCGGCGAGAGTGAGCGGATCGGTGCCCACAGCTGCCGCCACGCCAGCGACGGCAGCCGGGGGAACGGGCAGGTGGGTCACGCGGCCACCGCCCGCAGGTGCGAGACCGGCCGGGTAGGGGTCGCCGTGGCGAAGAGGTGGTCGAGGGTGGCCAGGTAGCCGCCGACCATCGGAGCCGGACCCAGGCGGCGCAGGTGCAGGACCGGAGCCAGAGCCGGGGTGAGCCCGTCGATCGGCGTGGTCACCAGCAGCTCGTCGTCCGCGCGCATGACGTCGGCCCGCAGCCCGGGGTGCGTGGACAGGCGAAGGCCGGGGACCGTCAACAGCGAGGGGAACACGTCGCCCAGTCCGGTGACCGGTCCGGCCGGATCTTCCGGGGTGACGAGGCGGACCCGGACACCGACCGATGCCTTGTCGGCCAGCAGGGTCGGCAGGTCCCAGACCGCCTCGGCCAGGAACAGCAGATGGGACACCGCCAGGTCGATGACCGTCGTGGCACCGGCCAGGGTGGAGCGCCACAGGCCGTAGGGGACGGTGGAACGCATCGGGTAGCAGGCGACGACCTCATCCTGCGCGCTCGGCGCGGAGCGGTGACGCTCACCGAGCCGGGGCCACAGGTGATAGGCGTCAGCTCGCAAGTACTTGGCGGCTGCCTCGGCGTTACGGGCGTGCGGGGTCCGGTCCGTGTTGAGCCAGCGATCCACCGACTTGGGATCGATGCCCAGGTGGTCGGCCAGGCCCTCGATGGTGACGTTCGCGGCGACCATGGCGGCACGCAGCCGCTCGTTCCCGGTGATCGTCGCGGAGTTCATGCGGCCACCGCCCCGGCGAGCGAGGTCAGCGGCTCGCCCGTCTCCCAGACGAAGGGCACGACCACCGGGCAGCGTTCCTGACCGTGGACCAGGACACCGATGCCGTCCACGTTGATCCAGTCGAGTCCTCCGAACGCGCCGCAGGCCCAGCACGAAGACGGCAGGACAACTGCGTCGTCACGGCAGGACAGCGGGGCAGATAACGGCGCCGGGTGCGCGTCAGCAAGCGTCACGGGCATGATGGGACTTCCCTTCGAGGGAGCCAGGGGCGGCGAATCTTCTTGGCGGTTGAGGCGCCGTCCCTGGGCAGACGTTGGTCGTGCCGAGTTCTCTCATCGATGCGGTGCTACCTCCCTAAGGTTCCCTAGGGCGCCTTAGGGTGTCAAGCGGTACGCTAGGGAAGTAGCCACAGAGACAAGGGAGCCGACGCGATGGCGGACCAGGCAGACAATCGAGCGCCCTATGCGCAGATTGCCGCCCACTATGCGGAGCTGATCACGTCCGGGGAACTCCAGCCGGGCTCGCTGCTGCCGAGTATCAAGAACCTCTCGCAGGAGTGGAGCGTCAGCGCCGCGACCGCCGAGAAGGCGTTGCGGAAGCTGCGCAACGAGGGCCTTGTCCGGGGCATCCACGGCATCGGCACCGAGGTCCTGGACCGCCCTGCGCCGATGTCCTCCGGATCACAGCGCCAGGACCGAGGGCGCCGCACCGGCTCCAGTTGGGGAACCGGCGAACGGTCCGACTCGCACCAGGCTTCGGTGGTGCCGGCGCCAGCAGACGTGGCACAAGCGCTGGATATCAAGCCGGGCTCGAAGGTGATCCGGCGTAGCCGGGTCTACCGCGACCGGCACGGCATCGTCGCCCACTCGACGTCATGGATTCCGGTCCGGTACGGAGATCTGATCCCGCAACTCACCAGCAGTGAGCGGCTGGTCGGGGGAACGTCGCTGCAACTCATCGCGCAGGCGACAGGTCGTCCCATCACGCACCGGTTCGACACCGCATCGGCGCGACTGCTCACGCTGGAGGACGCCGAGCTGCTGGAGCTGGACCCTGCGAAGGCCCCGCGGGAACCGGTGGTCGTCATGACCGCGAAGTTCGTCGACAGCGAAGGCACCGTCGTCGAATACGGCGTGGACCTCGGCGGCCCCGGTCGTACGTGGCAGACGGAATCGGAAGTCACCCAGTGACGGAGCTGAACAGCGCTCGCCGACCGTTCTGCGTCCTCATGGCGGGACTTCCCGGCTCAGGCAAGACCACCTTGGCTCGCGCGCTGACGGACCGTGGGTTCGTCAGACTCTGCCCGGACGAGGAGATGTTCCGCCGACACGGCGTGTACGGGGTCGACTTCCCGCGAGGGACGTTCCCGACGCTTGAGCGACCGATCCTCGAAGAGACCTCTGTGCAGCTCCGTGAGCAGCTTCAGGCCGGACGAGACGTGGTGGTGGACCACGGCTTCTGGACGCCGGAAGACCGCGCTCACTGGCGATCGGTCGCGGCCGAGGGAGGCGCGATCTCCGTGGTGGTCTACCTCGAGGCCGGTCACGAGGAGTTGTGGTCCCGCGTGAGCAAGCGCAACGCTCGGCACGAGGACGATCCGAACTCGATCTACTTCGCCGAGAGCGACCTGATCCGCTACCGCAAGCGATTCGTCGCACCAGCGCCGGACGAGCCGCACCTTCTCTACAACGGGGACCCTGAGTCCGTACTCAAGACTCTGCAATCGGAGCTAGACCGCTCATAGCCGGGAGCACGAGGCCACCAGGGCGCGAGTTACAGGTTTCTCTACCTCATCAAGCCCGCGCACGGCGCGGGAGCGCGCCGCCTGTACGGCGGGGCCGCCGCCCTGTCTTCGCCAGCGGCGGCCCCGCCCGGCGGCGCGCGACGTGCAGCGGGCAAGGGCGGGAAGTCACCCGCGGGCACAAGATGATGCCTCCGGCGGGGGATCGGCCGGCACCGGGATGGAGGGGGCGCCGTCGCTGACCTCGGGCCCGTAGTGGCGTGCGTGGGGTGCTCCCATCCCGACCACCGTCGACCCAGGCAGAGCCGAGCAGACGCGGCCCATGGCGTCCAGGTCGTTCGTACAGTGGCGCGCTCCACCTGGACGCCATGAACCACGCCCGCTCCACGGTGTGTGGGTCGACGGCGGACGGGATGGGCGCTGGGGTGAGTGGTGGGCGAGGATACGGGGCCGCCGGACCCCTCGATTATTTTTGTGATCCCAGTCACTCGAAAAATGCGGACGTGTTGCGCAATTCGGTGTGTGACACGAGATTTGCAGGTCGTTTGGGCGCCGTCATTGTCAGTAGGGTGTGATATGGCGGTGCGTTTCCGCAGGTCACTGTGAACCCGGGCAAGCGGTCCGTGGGACATCGGGCACGACATCCTGTACGTGGACGACAAGTTCCTCGACATCAGCGAGACGAGGACTGAGCGGGCCAACGTGTCAGCGTCGTGCCATACCGTTGGAGCATCAACACCGAAGGACGCGCCCGCCTTTGGGAAGAGGATCCGGGCGCGCCCTTCTGACAACCAAGGAGGACGTATGCCCATCCCGGGCCTTGGCGGACTGTCGGTGCTCGACACCCACCCGCTTGAAACTGTCGCACGTGGGACTGACAGCTGCAAGAAAATCATGATCCCGCTGGCTGTGATCATGGCGTGCGTGATCAACGGCGACACGATGACCGGTGCTCTGCGTCAGGCGACATGGCTGGTCGTCGCGGTGACCGTTCTGGTCGTCGTGCAAGCGCTCGTCGATTGGCTTCCGCAGCGGCGTGTCAAGCCCGTCGGTGCGCCTGACACCAGTAGCTGACACCAACAGCGGCGAACGCCAAGGAACGCGAACGGCCCCCAGCGGTCGATAGACCGTCGCCCGGCTTGGATCTCTCCACCTACCCGGGGGCCGCGATCGACCTGATAAGGATGAGGGCTCGAACCTGTCCTAGGCGGGACCGCCGCTCTCCAACGGTGGGTGCGCCCCGCCGGCTTGACTCGGCCATCGAGACTCCACCGATCGCTTGGGCAAGCGCCGCGCGAACTACGCTACGATGCCGCGGAGTTGCCAATCAGGCAGCACAAACAGGCCGTCGGCACTTATCCCCTGGCAGAGATCGCGTGCCACACGGCCCATCGCAGGAAGGAGTCCTCGTGAAGAAGCGAGGTCCCACAGTCCCCACATCAGCATGGCAATGCAATGCCGATGCGCAGGAACCTTACAACGGCGCGACGCACGCACGCAACGATCGTTTCCTCGCAGGCAACGATCGTTGCCGCGGACGCCGGGCACGGAGCGAGTCGGCCATACAGATCATGCAGTTGATGACAGCGACTGTTGGCCTGCTCACAGTGACGGTCCCCTGGATCCTCAGGCTGATGTAAGCGTGCCCGCGGCGTGCCCGGCAGAGCGAGCACCACCGGGGAACAGCGGGGAGCACCAGGCAATCCCCCAAGAACGCGCAGGCCAGCACCTTCGCAGGTGAGACCGGGTGCGCATACGCGGTCTTCCAAACTGGCTACGCGGGTTCGATTCCCGTCGCCCGCTCCAGAAGGCTCAGGCCCAGGTGAGAGGGTGTTTCCCGCACTCACCTGGGCCTGAGTCGTCTCCAGGGCCGGATCAGCCGGCACGGCTGGAGCGGAGGCCGGCGGCCGTGCCTCCACCGGCCGAACGGCTGAAGCGCCGGGCACGGGGTGCGCCCCGGGCACGAACGCGGCGGGACCGGTACGGGGCAGCGCGGACCGACCCGGGGCCGCGAGGATCACCTCGCTGCCGTAAGGACCGACCGGGATCCGCGGAGACAGAGCCAGGACCGTCAGGACAGAGCCAGGACCGTCAGAACCGGACCGGGACCGTCAGAAGCTGATCGAGTTGATCGTGTCCGCTATCGAGTCGAGAAAGCGGTTGATCGACGGGGCCATGCCGGTCGAGGCGAGGAAGAAGCCGAAGAGGATCGCCACTATGGCGGGCCCCGCCTTGATCGAGCCCCCTCGCATCATCACCACCAGGATGATCGCCAACAGCAGCACCACTGACAGTGAAATGGCCACAACTGATCACACCCTCGGTCGGTCCGCTCTCCCGCCGGGGACCACGAGCCCATGCGACCCCCGCCAGAACCATCGTGCCACCAACAGGCCCCCCGTATGCGGCGCGTGACGTAACGCCGACCACACCCGCGCCGCACCCCGGCGCGTTCCGCCAAGCCCCGCGCGCTCACCGCGCGCCCATCACGCGCGCCCCGTAAGGGAATTGGCGAGCCGCCGTCGCGGTAATTCAACCTGATCGTTTCCACACCCACACAACGGCGCACACAACACGCACGCACCTATGTCCAATTGCCCGTTTTCCCGTCTATCCGAGGTTTCTCAGCACCTGAACGAGGGTGACGGACAGCTAAACCTGGAATGACGTCGAGAGTTTTACGGGACCCTACGGGCGGGCTAGGGTGCCTCAGATGTTTCAGGCACAGGTCAAACAGCGCGATGCCTTCTTCGACAACGCCAAGTACCTGGCGATCGTCCTGGTGGCGGTGGCGCACGCTTGGGAGCCGCTGAAGGGGGACAGCCGGATCCTGGAGGGCGTGTACCGCGTCGTGTACGCGTTCCACATGCCGGCGTTCATCATCATCTCCGGTTACTTCTCACGCGGTTTCGACATGCGCCCCGACCGGCTGAAGAGACTGATCACCGGCCTCGCCGTGCCGTACGTCATCTTCGAGACGGCCTATTCGCTCTTCCAGCGTGCGGTCGCGGATGATCCGGGTCAGGACATCAGTCTGCTGGACCCCTGGTATCTGACCTGGTTCCTTGTCGCGCTGTTCATCTGGCGACTCACCACCCCCGTCTGGAAGCTGGTGCGTCGACCGCTTCCGATCGCCCTCGGCATCGCCATGCTGGCGTCCGTCTCCCCGTCGATCGGCGAAGACCTGGACCTGCAGCGGGTGCTCCAGTTCCTGCCGTACTTCGTGCTGGGCCTGTGCATGAAGCCGGAGCACTTCCAGATGGTGCGCCGACGGTCGGTGCGGATCCTGGCCGTGCCGGTGTTCGCGATGGCTCTCGCGGTCGGCTGGTGGACGGTGGCGCGGATGGACACCGCCTGGTTCTTCCACCGGGACGCGGCACAGCAGATGGGCGCGCCATGGTGGACGGGTCCGGTGATGGTGCTCGCGATGTTCGGCTGCTCGCTGGTGCTGACCGCCTGCTTCTTCGCCTGGGTGCCCGGCCGGCACCTGTGGTTCACGGCGCTGGGCGCGGGCACGCTGTACGGCTACCTGCTGCACGGGTTCCTGGTGAAGGCCGGTGACTACCGCGGCTGGTTCGAGCCCGACTGGCTGCACCGGCCGTCCGGCCAGCTCCTCGTCAGCGCCCTCGCGGCGGTCGCCGTCACACTGCTGTGCACCGGGCCGGTACAGCGGGCGTTCCGGTTCACGATGGAGCCGAGGATGGAGTGGGCGTTCCGGCAGGACGCGGCCCAGGGGGCGCGGGAGCGGGAGAAGGCGGCGCGCGAGGCCTCGGGGAAGCCCCCGGCCGGCCTCACGGCGAAGGGCCGGGAGAAGTCCCCGGTGGGATGAGGACGCGGGCCGGGACGCCTGCCGCTGTACGCGCGGTGGTGACCCGGCCCTGTGCTCAGGAGCCCGAGCAGCCCACGGGGTTCAGGACGCGCCCTTCAGGTGCCGCACGAGGCGCTCGAAGTCCTGCCAGCCCGAGAGGTCCGCGGGATCGCCGGGCAGCGGGTAGTACAGCGCGGGGCGGGTGCGCGGGCCGAGTTCGCGCGGGGCCTCGGCCAGCGGTGTGCGCCGGGCCCGGTCGCCGGGCATCGTGCGGACCTCCTCGGCGCCCAGGACGAAGGCGTACGGCACGCCCGGGCCCTCGAAGCGGGGCGGTACGGACAGGTCACGGCGGGCCCGGCGGATCTGCACCAGCATGGACTGCAGGTCGTGCCGGGTGGCGAGGGCCTCGGCCGCGGCGGGCACGGCGTCGGAGGGCATCTGCTCGGCCGGGCCGTAGCCGAACGCCATGGTGACGTCCTCCTCCACGCCGGCCTTGGTCCGGGTGACGCGCACCGTCGCCAGGCCCGGGCGTTCGGGCGTGCCGACGACCACGAACCAGGTCGGCTCGGGGGTCCGCTCGTAGGCCACGTCGGTCAGCTGCCGTAGCGACCAGGGCAGGTTGGCGGGCTCCTCGGTGCCCCAGCCGGCCGGTGGCTCGCCGGTGATCTCCCGCCATACGGCCTCCACCGCGCCGCCGAGCACGAGGCGGTCGTCCGCCGGGTGCACGGTGCGGAAGGAGATGGCGAGCTGGCGTTCACCGGTGTCGGCGATGTCCTCGCCGAAGGTGCGGGCGACCGGCGTGCGCGGGTCCTCGGGGGTCGCCTCCGGGGACTCGACGGTCACGAAGAGGCCGTTGTCCCAGCGCAGTACGGCGCCGGAGAGGCCGTCGTAGTAGCCGTCCCGCTCGTCCTGCACCACCCAGCGCGAGGGCCAGCCCGGCAGGGCGCCTCGGACCGCGGGGGACATGCGGGTGCCGGCGGGGGTGACGATCTGAAGGCCGCGTCCGCCCTCGGCGGCGGCGCGGAAGGCGTCCGCGAGCCAGGCCGTCATCGCCACGACCGGGCGGTCCTGGATGACGACGGCGACCTTGTCGGTGAGGACGTCCACGGCGGGCTGGGCGGCTGCCGGGGCCGGCACGACGCTGACGCCGTCCGTCTTGACCACGGCCATCGACCGGGCCGCCTCACGCGGCCAGGCGGTGCCGCCGACGAGTGTGGCCAGCCGGGCGGCGAACGTGCCGGCGAGCTCCTCGGCCTCCTTCACGCCGGTGGTCGCGCGGGCCTCGGTCCACCAGTACGGCGTCTCCGGCTCACGCGCCCCCAGCAGCCGCTGGGCCTCGCCCCGGACCTGCACGAGCAGGGGTGCCTCGACGGAGACGAGCGGGCGGCCCTGTTCGTCGCACAGGCGCACCACGGCTCCGTCGCCCTCGGCGCCCACGAGCTTGTCGGGGCCGCCGGAGAGCAGGCCCGCGAGGACGCTCAGCGGGTCGGGCATCTTCTGGGTGAGGGCGATGACGTCCTTGGTCATGGGTTCACCTGGTCCCCGCGTAGACGGTCTGGATGAGCCGGGTGGGCTCGCCCCGGCGCAGCAGGGTGCCGCGTCCCGGCGGCTGCTGGCTCGCGTAGACGCCGGGGAAGAGCTGGCCCTCGCTGCGGTCGCCGGCCATCACCAGCGCCGAGGCGCCGGACTCGCGCAGGCTCTGCAGCATCGGCTCGTACAGGCCGCGGGAGGCGCCCGCGACACGCCGGGTGAGGACGAAGTGCAGGCCGATGTCGACGGCGGAGGGAATGTACGGCACGAAGGGCGCCAGAGGCTGCTGGCCGGCGGTGGTCAGGACGTCGTAGTCGTCGACGAGGATCACGATCCGCGGGCCGGAGAAGCTGCCCGGCTCCAGATCGGCGCCGTCGGCACTCTCGTCGGGCAGCCGCTTCTCCAGTTCGGAGGCGATCCCGGCGGCGAGGCCCGCGCAGAGCTTGGCGTTGTAGGCGTAGCCGCCCCGGTACTCCTCGGGGACGACGCCGCGCAGGCCGCGGCGCGGGTCGAAGACGCCGAAGACGAGCTCGTCGTCGCCATGGCGCTCGATCAGGCCCTGGACGATCACCTTGAGCAGGTTGGTCTTGCCGCACTCGCTGTCGCCCATGATCAGCATGTGCTGGTCGTGCTGGAAGAGGTCGAGCAGGACCGGGGCGAGCTGGGTCTGGTCCAGGCCGATGGGGACGCGGCGCGGCTCGGCGGCCGGGGTCGGCAGCGCCTGCGGTTCCAGGAGGTGCGGCAGCACGCGCACCGGCTGGGCCACCTCGCCGGTCCAGGTGGCGCGGACCGTGCGGGAGGTGCGCTCCAGGACGGCGCCGAGGTCGGCGGTGTCGGCGAGGCCGTCGGTGCGGGGCAGCGCGATCTGCGCGAACAGCTTGCCGTCGGTGAGGACGCGGCCCTTCTCCTCCGGGGAGAGGGTCTGGGCGAGCTTGCGCTCGATGCTGGACTCGCTGGGGTCGTTCAGGCGCAGCTCGACGCGGGTGCCGAACTGGGACTGGGTGGCGATGCGCACGTCGTTCCAGCGGAGCATGCCGGCGACGACGTGGATGCCGTAGCCGCTGCCCCGCTTGAGGATGTCGGCGACCGCGTCGTCCAGTTCCTCGAAGTCGTCGCGCAGCGCGCCGAAGCCGTCGATGAGCAGCACGATCTCCGTGGAGGCCAGCTCGGTGACCCGGCCCGCGGCGCGCAGCGTGCGCAGCTGTTCGAGCGAGTCGATGGAGTGGATGCGGAAGAGTTCCTCCCGCTGGTCGAGCATGGCCCGCACCGAGTCGATGGTGCGGGCGGCCCGCTCCCGGTCGGCGCGGCCGGCGATGCCGCCGACGTGCGGCAGCCCGGACAGTGCCTGGAGGCCGCCGCCGACCAGGTCGAGGCCGTAGACGCCGACCTCCTGGGGGGTGTGCGTCAGCGCCAGGGACAGGGCGAGGGTGCGCAGCAGTGTCGTCTTGCCGGACTGCGGGCCGCCGATGACGGCCGCGTGGCCGCCGGCCAGCGTGAGGTCCAGGTACCACTGGCCCTGCCACTGCTTGGTGGGGTCGTCGAGCACGCCGAGCGGCACCCGCAGCGGTCCGCTCCGCTTGGCCAGCTGCATGCCGCGCGGGCCGACCTCGACGGGGCCGGCGACCTTGTCGAGGGTGACGGCGGCGGGCAGCGGGGGCAGCCAGATCTGCCGCACAGGCCGGGCACCGGCGCCTTCGAGCTGCTCGATCATCACGCCCATCTCGGTGGGCCCGGTCTCCCGGCGCCGCATCTGCGGCTGCTCGACGGGAGCGGTGGCGGACTCCTCGCCGAGCGAGTTGTAGGCGTCGTAGGGCAGGGCGAGCGGGCCGGTGTCCTCGGTCTCGCGCTGCACGGGGCCGGTGTAGCCGCCGGAGACGTAGCTGGCCTTGAACCGCTCGTAGTGGCTGGTGTCGACCTTGAGGTAGCCGAAGCCGGGCAGCGGGGGCAGGTGGAAGGCGTCCGTGGTGTCCAGCACGGTGCGGGACTCGTCGGCGGAGAAGGTGCGCAGGCCCAGCCGGTACGACAGGTAGGTGTCCAGGCCCTTGAGCTTGCCGCCCTCGATGCGCTGGCTGGACAGCAGCAGGTGCACGCCGATGGAGCGGCCGATGCGGCCGATGGACAGGAACAGGTCGATGAAGTCGGGCTTGGCGGTGAGCAGTTCGCCGAACTCGTCGATGACCACGAACAGATGGGGCAGCGGCTCCAGGTCGGGGCGCTTCTCGGCGCGCAGCGCGGCGTAGTGGCCGATGTCGGCGACGTTGCCGGCGTTCTTGAGCACCTGCTGACGGCGCTTGACCTCGCCCGCCAGGGAGGAGTGGACGCGCTCGACGAGGCCCGCCTGGTTCTCCAGGTTGGTGATGACGCCGGCCACGTGCGGCAGGCCGGCGAAGGGGGCGAAGGTGGCACCACCCTTGTAGTCGACGAGGACGAGGGCGAGGTCCTCCGGCGGGTGGGTGGCGACCAGCGCGAGCACGAGGGTGCGCAGCAGCTCGGACTTGCCGGAGCCGGTGGCGCCGACGCACAGGCCGTGCGGGCCCATGCCCAGCTCGGAGGACTCCTTCAGGTCGAGCAGGACGGGCTCGCGGGAGTCGCTGACGCCGATCGGCACGCGCAGGAACGCCCGTTCGCCGCGCGGCGCCCACAGCCGGTCCAGTTCCAGGCGGGCCACGTCGTCGATGCCGAGCAGCTCGGCGAAGTCGACCGGGCCGGTCAGCGGGGCGTCGGCGCCCATGGAGTCGGCGGACAGCCTGAGCGGGGCCAGCATCCGGGCGAGGCCCTCGGCGAAGGCGGTGCCGACCTCGTCGACGGTGCCGTGGGCGCTGATCGGCTCGCTCTCGCGCAGGTCCTCGATGACGACGCGTTCGCCGTCGACGGTGATGCGGACGCCGACACTGCCGGGTTCCTGCACCCGCTCGTCGAGCAGATGGAGCACGCTGACGCCCATGTCGCGCAGGCCGACCGCGTCGTCGGGGCGGGGCAGGTCCACGGCGTCGTCGCCGTGCGCGTCGGCGACGACGATCAGCCGGGAGGACATGGCGAGTGCGTCCCGGCCGGACAGGCCGCGCCGCACCTCGGCCGCGTAGGAGGCGCGGCGGCGCAGCTCGGGGCCGATCTGCCGGGCCAGCTGGGGCACCGAGGGTGCGATGCGGCGGGCCGCGACGGGCCCGTCGAACTGCTCACCGTCGAGCAGGTGCGGCAGCCACTTGGCCCACTCCCAGTCGGCGACCCGGTCGCCGGGCGCGGCCAGCGCCATCGCCACGTCGTCGGGTGCGTGGGTGGCGGCGGCCTGCGCCAGCAGGGCGCGGGCGACCCGGAGGGTGTCCTCGCGGCGGCCGATGACGCTGACGTTGCCGGCCCGGTCGAGCGGGACGGTGAGCGGCAGTTCGGTGCCGGTGCCGAAGCGGGAGACCAGCGCGGAGGCCTCGTTCAGCATGAACTGGTCGGGCGGGGTGAGCACGGAGGAGCCCTGGTCGCCGACCTTCAGGTCGCGGACGGGCATCTCGCCGGTGCCGACGCGCACGCGCAGGAAGTCGCCGTCCATGCGGCGCCGTTCCCACAGCCGGGCGGGGTCGCGCACGATGTCGTACAGGGCGTCCGGCGGCGGGTTGAGCACCTGGGCGCGTTCCCGGCGTTCACGCTCCTCCGTGGACAGCTCCTCCCGCAGGTCCTCCAGGTAGGCGAGGTAGGCCTCGCGCTGGGTGCGGCGGGTGCGCTGGGCCTTGCCGCGCTGGGAGAACACCAGGATCAGCGAGCCGATGATGGTGACGACGAGGATGATCGCGCCCAGCGCCGCGAACTGGCTGTTGCGCACGACGGTCATCATCACGACGGACGACATCACACCGGCGACGGGCAGCAGCGAGGTCGCGATCGAACCCGTCTTGCCGTCGGGCAGGTTGGGCGGTGCCTCTATGGTGCGCGACGCGGGGGCGGCCGGGGGACGGGTCGTCCGGGCCGGGCGGTGGATCAGTCGGGTGCTCATCGTCGGTGCCTCTGCGGGTTCCCTTCCGGGGAGCTCAACGGCGCTTCTGGGACAGCTGGAAGACCTCCGCGGCGAGGCCGGCGGCAGCCTGCCGGGTGGCCCGCGCGAGCAGGTCGGTGCGGATGGCGCCGCCCGCCGCGAGATGCCGGTCGTACGGCAGGATCCGTACGCTCGCGCCGGTCGCCCTCAGCGGTTCGGCGGCCTTGTCCAGGTCGACGCCGGCGTGCGGCACCGTCTCGGTGAGCACGACGACCGTCGAGGTGGTGATGTCCCGGGGCAGCCCCCGCATCCACTGGAGCACGGCGTGCGTGCTGGCGACGCCCTCCAGCGTGGCGGGGACGGTCAGCACCCGCGCCTGGGCGGCCGACAGCGCGGTACGGGCCACCTCGGCGGGCAGCGTCTCGCAGTCGACGACGGTCACCCCGAAGTAGCGGCGCAGCGACACCATGACGCGTTCGTAGGCCTTGGTGTCGAGCATGGCGCCGACCTGGCCCTGACTGCCCGGCAGCAGCCATGCGTTGTCGGGTAGTTGGACGAGGTAGCCGGTGACGTCGAGCAGCGACATCTGCGGCTCGACGACGTCGGCGAGGTCGCCGGTGGTCCAGCGCAGGTTCTCCGCGCCGAGCCGCAGCGGCAGCGAGCCGAGCGCCGGGTCGGCCTCGACGACGAGGACCGGGTCCTGCCGGTAGTGGGCGTAGGTGGTGCCGAGCAGGGCGGCGACCGTCGTCTTGCCGGAGCCGCCGCGGATGGACGTCACGGCGATCTGCCGGCCGGTGGTGACGGCCTGCTGGAGCACCTCGGCGGTGGCGGTCGTCTCGGCGACCTCGCGCGCGGCGGAGGAGGAGACGGTACGGCGTACGGCGCGCAGGGCGCGGGCGGCGAACGGCTCCCCGCGGCGGGGCTTGAGCCCGGTGCCGGCGATCCGCTTGTCCACGGCCGGACGGGAGTCGGGCGTGGCGCGGGACGCCGGGGTGCGGCGGGCGGGTGCGGGCCGGGGGTGGGGGGCGGCCTGCGGCTGGGGCTGGTGCTGGTCGGCGTAGGGCTGGGCCTGGGCGTGCTGGGGGCCCGGGTCGGCGTGGCCCTGCTGCGGGTAGCCGTAGGGGGCCTGTTGCTGCGGCACCTCGGGGGTGGCCGGCTGCGGGCCGTGCGGGTAGCCGTAGGGGGCCTGTTGCTGCGGCACCTCGGGGGTGGCCGGCTGCGGGCCGTGCGGGTAGCCGTAACCGGCGCCGGGCTGCTGGGGCTGCTGGGGGTAGCCGTAGGCCGGGTCGGCGCCCTGCGGGGGAACCTGCTGCGGCCCCGGCTGCCCTGCCGCCTGCTGCGGCTGCTGCTCCTGGTGCGGCCGGTCGTGCTCCGGCTGCGCGCCGGACTGACCGCCCGGCCGCTGCCCCGGCCGGGCGCCCGGCTGCGCGGCAGGCTGTCCGGCCGCGCCGGCCCTCAGGTCGCGCAGCACGTCGCCCTGCCAGTTGTCCCCGCTCGGCATGTCGCCCTTTCCCTCCCGCGACGCTCCGGCCTCGTCGTCCCGCCCGGAGCGACGCGCCTCGGCGCCTGGTATTCGAAGCCTCAGAACTTGTTGAGCAGTTGCCCGTAGATGCCGAACACCCCGACGGCGAGCGGGAAGAGCCCGATCACACCCAGGGACTCGATCAGGTCGGCCAGCCGCCGCAGCCGCACCCGGACGTGCTCCGGCGGCTCGATCGCGAGGACCAGCAGCGGCAGCAGTGCCGCAGCGCCCAGCAGAACGAGCGCACCGGCACCGCCGGCATGGTCCAGCCACAGCACCGCGAGCCGTACGACGAGCAGCGCCGCCGCCCCGAACAGCGCCACGACCTCGGCGACCAACGGGAAGGCCCGCGCCCGGGACAGCAGGACGACCGCGGTGAGCGAGGCCAGGACCACCGACCAGACGGCCGGGTCCTCGCCGGTGGTCAGCAGCCAGCCGCCGGCGGCGGCCGAGGCCGCGGTGACCACGGTGGCGAGGGCGAGGCCGCGATGGGTGGCGGCGAGCGCGTTGCCGACCTCGTGCCGGCTGACCGAGGTGCCCGAGGAACGACGGTCGTCGAGACCGGTGAGGCCCGAGGCCATCAGCGCGAGCCGGGGCAGCAGCCCGAGCAGCACCACGGAGAACACCGCCATGACGGCACCGAGCCGCTCCGGCCGGTCCTGCACCGCGGCCACGGCCTCCCACACGAGTGTGATGCCGGCGGCCGCCCCCGCCCCGATCAGTCCGCCGCGGCCGAGCGGCGAGAAGAAGGCGAGCAGGACGAGGGTGAGCACCAGCGCGGCGACGACACCGGCCAGCCGGGCGGTGCCGGGCCAGTCGTAGGCGTCGGCCGTGGTCCAGGCGGCGAGCACGCCGAGCCCGCCGGAGGCGAGCAGCAGCGCGGTGGCGAGCCCCTGGTTGCCGCCGCCGGTCTTCGCCACCACCGCACCGGCGATCAGGAAGACCGCGGTCACGGCGAGCAGCGCCGTCGCGACGGAATCCGGCCCGAACTCCCGGCGGGCCAGCACCGCCGCGGCCACGGCGAAGGCGAAGGTCGCCACACCGGCGCTGACCCGGCGCGCGGCCGGACGCCAGCGCCAGGCGCGCAGGTCGAGGTCGTCGGCGACCTGGTCGGTGACGTCGTGCACGACCGGCGCGGGCGGCGCCGCGTGGGCGCGCACCAGGCGCAGTACGGCGCCGTCCGGGACCTCGGCCGAGGAGAGCGTGGCCTCGTGCGGGAGCACCGAGCCGTCGGTGCTGATGAGTTGCCGTGTGGTCGGCCGGGTGGCGGCCCGGTCGTCCAGCAACTGCAAGATGTCGGGGAGCAGTTGGCCGATCGGTGTGTCCGAGGGCAGAACGATGTCGGCGCGCCGGCGTTCACCGACCAGGGTGACCCGGCTCAGCTGGGTCCGGGACGTCGTTGATGTGCTCACCACTCACCGCAACCTATCATCGCGTCGTTTCGGCCATCGGCGCCGGCCGACGTGCTCACGTCGGCCGGACACACCGCGTTCACCGCTTCTCCCCACCGTCGCCGCCGCCGTCGGCGGACTTGCCGGGCGACGGGTTGTACATCTGTTCCTGCTGCTGGCGCTGCTTCTCCTGCTCCGCCCGCTGCTTGGCGAGAGTGGACTGGACGAAGGACCAGCCGATGCAGCCGGCGCACAGCACGGCCGCGATGGCGATACCCGCGAAGATCTTGCCGAGCCGCTCGTCGGCCGTGCGCCGGGCACGCTGCGCGCCGAACAGCAGCGCGTCGCGCATCCGGCGCCGGCGCACCGCCACCGACTCCAGCAGTTGGCTGTCGTAGTCCCGTGCCATTCAGTCGTCGTCCCGTGCCGTAGAAATCGTCGTCGTGCGTCGTGCGTCGTGCGTGGTGCGTGGTGCGTGGTGCGTGATGCGTGATGCGTCATGCCCTGCGCGCCGGACGTTCTTTCGTCGCCTGCCGGTCCGTGCGGGCCGTCAGTCGTCGGGGGTGAGGCCGAGGAGGCCGCGCATACGGGCGTACTTGTGGGTAAGCCGCCGGGCCGTGTGCTCGTCGAGCACGGCGAGGCGGTCCGGGTCGGCGTTGTGCGCGAGGTCCGCGGCCTTGACGAGCCGGGCGCCCGGCGTGGCGAGAATCCGGCGTGCGTACGCTTCCGGATCCTCCCCCTCCCGCTTGGTCACGGCCCGTACGACGTCCTTGGTGCGCTGCGCCAGCGCGGCACCGGCCAGCCACTCCTCACTCAGGGCACCGTCCTCGACGGCGTCGTGCAGCCAGGCGGCGGCGACGAGGTCGTCCTCCCCGCCCCGGGCGCGCACTCCCTCGGCGACGGCCGCCAGGTGCTCGGCGTACGGCCTCCCGGCCTTGTCCGTCTGCCCGGCGTGCGCGGTGCGGGCGACGGCCTCGACCTCGGTGAGACTCATCTCCTGCGGCATGCGGATCCCCCTGACTTCGCTTCCGCAACATAAGACATGGACGCGCCACGCGTACAGCCGGGGTACGGCGGCCCCTCGCGGCTTCTCACACCCCTCCCGACAGCCCCGTCACGACCATGAAGAGCAGCCACAGGGCCGGGACGAGGGCGACGTACGCGCGGGGCCGGCGGTGTACGGGCACGCCGGGGTCGTACCGCGGGCCGAGCGTCCCCGGCCCCGGGGCGGGCAGCCGCTTCACCCGGCGCACGGCGAGGACGTTGCGGACCAGCGCCAACGGCGCGAAGACGAACAGCGAAAGAGGGCTCCACCAGCCGACGCAGAGGGTGTGCGTGGTGTAGGCGCGGTACACGGCCAGGCCACAGGTCATGCACATGGGCCCGTCCGCCTTCTTGAACCCCATGAGAACGACGAGCCCGCGGTGGGCACGGAAGGTGACGTCGGCGGCGGGGGAACCTCCGCAGTATCTGCACATGAGGAGGGGGCGCTCGTCGTGGTGCGCCTGCTCCGCGTACCAGGCACGGAGGGCGGCGACGACGGCGTCCAGGAGGCCGTCCTGCACGGCGGCGGCGATCGTCCCGTCGGAAAAGCGCTCCCCCCGCACGATCGTCGTCGCGGCACGCACCGCGTCGGCCGCGGACAGCCGCCCGTCCGGCGACGGTTGCGGCATCGGGCTGTCGACCCATCGGTGCTCCGGGGTGACGGCACCGACGCCGGACAGTGCGGCGACGGCGCGCTCCAGCGGCCGGCTGTAGAGCGGGAAGGCCACGTGGTACACGCCGTTCGCCTGCTTCTGCCCGCCACCCCATGTGATGTCCCGGTCCTCGTCCGTCAGCGCGTCGAAGGCCTCGGCGAGCTCGTGCCAGGCCCCCGCGTTGTCACGGTCGAGCTGATCGAGCAGACGCCGGTCGTCCTCCGGGGTGACGACACGGGCGAGTTCCTCGATCGCGGCGAGGTCACGGGCTTCGGTGACGGGGCCGACGCCGGGTTCACGGCTGAGCAGGGTGAGGACGCCGACCGGGGCGAGACCCCGCTTGCGGGCATCATCCGCCCGCCGCCACCACTCCGTGCCCGCGTCGTAGGCACGGCTGCTGCTCGCCGAGCGGTGCACCAGGTCAACGACGGTGGCGTCGGCCCAGAGGTAGCCGACGAGTTCACCGTCGGTGGCGGTGATGGCGACGTAGTGCAGGGGACTGGACATACGCCTCAGGCCTCGTCGGCCAGTACCTCCACGGAGATAGGTCGTGCGGCGGGCCTGTCCACGAACCGCAGGCCATCGTCCAAACGCGGGTTGATCGGTCGCTCCCTACTCACCTTTGGCGAGCGCCTTGACCGCGTCGGCGTTCGGGGCGTCGGTGAGGGAGCCCGGCAGGGCCCGGCCGCGGTTGCCCTCCGGGTTGGACAGGATCTCCGCGAGGGCCTGGGACGGCGGGATGCCCCGCCCCTTGGCCTCCTCCAGCCGAGCATGCCAGTGACCACCCTCGGCCAGCGCCCGGCCCCCTGCGGCCGCGCGCGGTACCCAGGCGGCGGCGTCGTCCTCGTCGTTCGCCCAGACATACCCGAGGACCGCGCCACCCTCCTTGTCGACCACTGTGAGGTACCGCACCGGCTTGTCGGTCCGGGTCTGGTACCTCGACGGACCCGGCGTGACGAGGTTGAAGTGCACGTCATCGTCGAAGCGCGGGTTGATCGGTCGTTCGCTGCTCATAAGTCCACGTTCCCTTGACTTTGCCTGATCCCCAACGAGGCTACGGCTTCGGCCTCGGCAGCACCTCTCCGTAGATGTGCCACTTGCCGTGTGCCTCGTCGTAAAAGACTCGCGTCACCTTGTACTCGGAGCCCTTGGCGAGGAGCAGCTCGCGCTCTCCCTTGACCTGTGTGATGGGCTCAAGCCAAAGGGCGGGGGTGTCCTTCGGCACCCGCAGGTGCATCCATACAGGCTTCTGATCGAAGGGGGGCGGCGGTGTCTTGCCGAGCGCCGTCGAGGTGAACGCCTTGTCGTCGAACGTCCCGCCGATCATGTCGAGCGGTGACTCGATCGGGAGTCCGTTGACCTTGACATGGTCGACCCCGGTGCCGCGGACGACCATGATGTCTTCGGGCACCGGACGGGCATCCATGATCTCGTCCATGTTCCTGATGGTGTCGAGGATGCGCTGGGGTACGTCCGTGCCGAAGCGGAGATGGTTGTTGATCGGGTCGTAGGCGGAACCGGTGTAGGTGACAACCCCACTGCGCGTCTCGGGATCGAGGCCCCTCATGAACTCGTCCCAGTATGCGTTGCCGTAGGCCAGTCCTGCCGCGTTGCTGACGCTGGGAGCGGGGTTCGTTCCGCGCGCCAGTTCGGCCTCGGCCACCGCGTGCTTCTGGGCATCGCTGAGGGCGTCGAACTCCGCAGTCGACACGGTCGGCTTGTACTCGAACGGCTCCCCGGCCCCGCTGCCCGGCACATCCGTGCCCTGATGCCCCGGGGGGACCGGAGCGTCGGTGCCGTGGTGTGCGGCGGCGTCCACGACGTCGTCCCCGAGGCCCGTGGGGTCGAGGTCCACGTGGTCGCCGGTGTACGCCATGTCGTCCGTGTGACCGGCGCCGTGCGAAGCGTCGTCGGCGTGATCGCTTCCCGGCAGGTCGTGGGCCGGGGCGTGCGGGGTGTCCGGGGTGTGGCCCCCGGGGCCGGGGACATCGGGGCCGCCGGTGTGCGGGACGTCGTGCACCGGGTTCGTACCCGTCGTCTGGTGGTACCAGGGCGTCCCACCGGGGTGCTGCCCGCCGGTGTGCGGCGCGGTGGTCGGCGTCTGGTCGTACGCCGACGGCGACGGCGCGTGGTCGTAGGCGGACGGCGAGGGCACGTGACCGTACGGCGTCGACGTGGGCGGCGGTCCGAACTGCCCGGCGGGGGCATTGTGGGACGCGGGGTAGTTGTGGTGCCCGGCATTGTCGACCGTGTGTGCCATGCCGTCGCCCGCGTACACGGGCTGCTGGCCCTGGAGCGTCCAGTGGGCCGGAAGCGTCGGCGTGGCCGTACCGTGCGGGACCGCCTGCCCGGTCTCGTGCGGGACCGGCGTCGTGTCGATGACGCCGTTCGGCGCGACGAGGTTGCCGTTCGGGTCCATCAGACGGCCGTCGGGCAGCTGGACGGAGCCGTCCGGGAGGGTGGGGATGTCGATGGTGCCGACGCCCTTGAGGCTGGTGGCGATGTCGCCGATCTTCGACAGGCCCGCGCCGGCGCCCTTGGCGATGTACGTCATCGGGTCGATGACCTTCGCCGTGGTGCCCAGGACCCTCGCGACCGCGCCCGCCTTGCCCGCACCCGCCACGCCGGCGCCCGCACCGCCGGTGAAGACGGTCGTCAGCACGTTGAAGGTGACCGCACCGGCCGCGCGGGCGGGATTCTTGCCCCACTGGTCCCACGCCACCAGCGCCTTGCCCGTCTCCTTCATCGCCGTACGCGAATCACGGATCCAGGAAGGCAGCTTGTCGTCGGGCAGCGCCCAGAACAGCGTGCCCACACCCGGGATCGACGTCAGCGCCAGACCGGTGGCGAGCTGCGCCAGGCCCTTCCACGCCTGACCCATCGCGTCCCAGCCGCCGAAGCCGACCAGCGTGCCCAGGCCCT
>NZ_JBIUBW010000002.1:0-26675 GCF_044548465.1 Streptomyces sp. NPDC052023
TGGCACGCTGTTGAGTTCTCAAGGAACGGACGCTTCCTTTGTACTCACCCGAGATTCTCTCTCGCGGCTTTCCTCCGGGCGCTTCCCTTCGGTCTTGCGTTTCCGACTCTATCAGATCTTTTCTCGACCTGATCCCCAGTCAGCGGGGTTTGTCTTCCCGGCCCTTGGGCCGTTCCGACGTCTCAAACCTTAGCGGATCCTCTCGGGGATTCCCAATCGAGCCGATCGGGTCGCCGAGTCCCATTCGGAATTGAATTCGGGCATGCCGAATTCGACCCCGTCGGGAGATCGTGCTGGTGGTTTGTTTGCCGCTTTCGCGGCGGGAGGTGCTGCCGGAGAACCGTTACGGCTCCGCGGCAACCCGAAGAACTCTACGGATCGGACGGGGGACTGTCAAGCACCGCTCGTCCATCCCCCCGTAAGGAGCGGGGACCCTGCTCAGTCGAGGTCGCTGAGGCGGCCGCCGGCGTCCGGCTGGGCGTGCTCCACTCTGCGCAGGAGCCTGGTCAGGACCTCGCCGAGGGCTGTTCGCTCGTCCGGGGACAGGTCCTGGAGCAGGTCCTCCTCGAAGACCGTCGCGAGGCGCATCGCCTCCAGCCACTTCTCGCGGCCGTCCGACGTCAGCTCCACGATCACCCGTACGCGGTTGCTCTCGTCCCGCTCCCGGGTCACCAGGCCCTCGGCGACCATGCGGTCGATCCGGTGGGTCATCGCGGCCGGCGTGAGTCCGAGGCGCTTGGCGAGCTCGCTGGGGCCCAAGCGGTAGGGGGCGCCGGAGAGGACGAGCGCCTTGAGGACCTCCCACTCGGCGTTGCTGATGCCGAGCCCGGAGGTCTGGCGGCCGTAGGCGACGTTCATGCGGCGGTTCAGCCGCGACAGCGCCGAGACGATCTTCTCGACCTGCGGATCGAGGTCCTGGAACTCCCGCTGGTAGGCGGCGATCTGTTCTTCGAGTGTCGGCTCAGTGGCGCCGGGGGTGTCGCCCATGGTTCGCAGTATGGCACGGGGCCATTGGCGTTGAAGTCCTTCTGTATGTACTCTTTACATTCGAAGTTTAGCTTTGAAGTCTTCAGGTCTAACCTCTGGAGACTTCACGATCCTGAGAGAGGTGAACGTGACCAGGGCGATGGGCGCAGCGATGCGCCGGATCCACGTGGGTAACGCACTCAGTGCCTTCGGGCTCGGCTTCACCGTCCCCTACCTGTACGTCTATGTCGCGCAGGTACGGGGGCTGGGAGCCGTGACGGCGGGGCTCGTCCTCGCCGTCTTCGCCGTGGCCGCGCTGATCGTGCTGCCGTTCGCCGGGCGTGCCATCGTCCGGCGCGGCCCGCTGCCGGTTCTGCTCGCCGCCCTGGTCACCGCCGCCGCGGGGGCGCTGAGCCTGGGGCTCGCGAGCAATGCGACCGCCGTGCTGCTGTCGTCGGCCGCGCTGGGTTCCGGGCAGGCCGTGATGCAGCCGGCGCTGGCGACCATGATCGTGGACTGTTCGTCGGCCGACACGCGGTCGCGCGCGTTCGCCACGCAGTTCTTCCTGCAGAACCTCGGGCTCGGCGTGGGTGGGCTCATCGGAGGGCACCTCGTCGACGCCACGCGGGTGTCGTCGTTCACCCTGCTGTTCGCCATCGAGGCGGCGATGTTCCTGCTGCTGGTCGTCGTGATGGTGACCGTGCGGATGCCGCGCTCGCCGCGGATCGAGGACGCGCCGGCCGCGTCCACCAAGGGCAGCTGGAAGCAGCTGCTGGGGAACCGGGCGATGGTGCAGCTGTGCGTGCTCGGGTTCGTACTGTTCTTCGCCTGCTACGGGCAGTTCGAGTCGGGGCTCAGCGCGTACGGGGTCGAGGCCGCCGGGATCTCCACCTCCGCTCTGGGGACCGCGCTGGCTGCGAACACCGCGATGATCGTCGTGGCGCAGTTCCTGGTGCTGAGGTTCGTCGAGCGGCGCCGGCGGTCGCGAGTGATCGCCGCCGTGGGGCTGATCTGGGCGGTGGCCTGGCTCGCGGCGGGGTATGCCGGTCTGGGGCACGGCAGTCAGGAGATGGCGACGGCCGCCTTCATCTCGACGTACGCGCTGTTCGGGCTGGGTGAGGCGATGCTGTCGCCCACCGTGGCCCCGCTCGTCGCCGATCTCGCGCCGCGTGGGCTGGCCGGGCAGTACAACTCCGCGTTCGCCCTGGTGAAGCAGCTGGCGCTGGCCGTCGGGCCGGCGGTGGGCGGTCCCATGGGCGCCGCGTTGCACGCGCCGTACATCGTGACCTTCCTGCTGTTCTCGCTGGGGATCACCGTCCTCGCCGTGCGCTTGGGGCGGCAGCTGACCGAGGCGCAGGATCAGCCGTGGCGGGCGCGCAGCCGTGTCGTGACGCGGGGCGGGGCCGCCGAGCCGGTGCCGGCGGAGGCGTAGCCCCTCGGCGGTCGCGCCGTCAGGACGGTTTGTCGGGCAGCGCGAACTCGCACCACACCGCCTTCCCGCCGCCGGGTGTTCTGCGGCAGCCCCAGGCCGAGGCGATCGTCGCCACGATCGCGATGCCACGGCCGGACTCGTCGCCCGGTTCCGCCCGGCGGCGGCGGGGGAGGTGGTCGTCGCCGTCGGTGACCTCGACGATCAGGCGGCGATCGGTGCGGCGCAGGCGCAGGCGCATCGGCGGGGTGCCGTGCTGGAGGGAGTTGGCGACCAGTTCGCTGGCGGCCAGGACGCCCAGGTCGTGCAGTTCGGCCGGGAAGCGCCAGCTGGTGAGGACGCCGGAGGCGAAGGCACGCGCGCGTGGGGCCGCCTCGACTCCGCCGAGGAGTTCCAGTGCGGCGTTGCGGAAGAGGTCGCTGTCGGCGCCGGTGCGGGCCGGGTGCTGGAGGACCAGGACGGCCACGTCGTCGTCGTGGTCGGCGGTGACGCCGGCCGAGCGGAGCAGGCGGTCGCAGATCACCTGGGGGGTGCCCGTGGCGCCGGCGAGGGCGTGCTGGAGGGCCTTGATGCCCTCGTCCAGGTCGGCGTCCCGGCGTTCGACCAGGCCATCGGTGTAGAGGACGGCGGTGGAGCCGGGGGCGAGCGGGACCGAGCCGGAGGCATGCATCCAGCCGCCGGTGCCGAGCGGCGGGCCGTTGGGTTCGTCGGCGCGCAGGACCGTGCCGTGCTCGTCGCGGACGAGGATGGGCAGGTGGCCGGCGGAGGCGTACAGCAGCCGGCCCTCGTTCGGGTCGTGGACGGCGTACACGCAGGTGGCGATCTGGTTGGCGTCGATCTCCGTGGCGAGGCCGTCGAGGAGCTGGAGGACCTCGTGCGGAGGCAGGTCGAGGCGGGCGTAGGCGCGGACGGCCGTGCGGAGCTGGCCCATGACCGCCGCGGCGCGGACGCCTCTGCCCATGACGTCGCCGATCACCAGGGCGGTGCGGCCGCCACCGAGGGTGATCACGTCGTACCAGTCGCCGCCGACCGCGGCCTCCGTGCCGCCCGGCTGGTAGGCGACGGCGACGCGCAGATCGTCCGGCTGTTCGAGTTCCTGGGGCAGCAGCGATCTCTGGAGGGTCACGGCCGTCTCGCGCTGGCGGCGTTCGCTGGCTCTGACGCGTTCGGCCGCCTCGGCGTGGTCGGTGACGTCGGTGGCGAAGACCAGTACACCGGCGCGGTCGCCGTCGGCGACAGGTGTGCAGGTGAAGGTGTAGGAGCGGCCGTCGGGCGCCTTCCGGGACTTGACCGTGCGGGGCTTGCCGCTGCGCAGGACCTGGTCGAGGAGGGACAGGAGGCCCAGCTCGCGGAGTTCCGGCAGGGCCTCGCCGGCCGGTTCGCCCGCGGGGCGGGCGCCGAACGCCGTGGCGTAGGCGTCGTTGACGTAGGCGAGGCGGTGGTCGGGGCCGTGCACCAGGGCGACGAGCGCGGGGACGCGCTCGAGGACCTCGCGGACCGGCAGTTCGTCGACGGCGGGGGCCGGCGGGGGGTCGTCGGTCAGTTGTTCGGCGCGGGCCGCGGGGACGGAGCCGTCCCCGCGGCGCTCCGGGGTGACCACCTGGTCGGTCCGCGCTGCGGCGCGGCGCTGCGTTCCGGGGAGCCGGGCGCTCCAGCGCGTGAAGTTCACGAATCCTTGCCTCGTGTAGTCGTCGTCGACCGGCTCCGGACCCGGCCCGGTCCCCCGGAGGTGACGCGGTGGTGGCCGTGCCGTGTTACGGCCCCTGGGAAGTGCAGCACTTGGGAAAAGCCTCGGTGGGATCGGTGGTCGGGGTGGGCGGCGGCCCGCCTCGACGGGGGACCAGTCTGGCAGGGTGGCCGGCCGGCCCGGCATCCGTCAGACGCGGGGGTGGCCGTAGGAGTTCCTCGGGAGGGTCAGGTCGACCCCTTCGGGTCGTAAGGAGGCTTTCCACCGGCCGCGAGTTCGAACTCCGCTCGGGGGTGTTCGAGTGAACCGAGGGAGACGATCTCCCGTTTGAAGAGGCCGGCGAGGACCCATTCGGCGAGTACGCGCGCCTTGCGGTTGAAGGTCGGCACCCTGCTCAGGTGGTAGGCCCGGTGCATGAACCACGCGGGGTAGCCCTTCAGTTTGCGCCCGTAGACGTGGGCGACGCCTTTGTGCAGTCCGAGGGAGGCGACCGAGCCGGCGTACTTGTGGGCGTACGTCTGGAGCGGCTCGCCGCGCAGGGAGTGGGCGACGTTGTCGCCGAGAACCTTCGCCTGGCGGAGCGCGTGCTGGGCGTTGGGGGCGCACTCCGTGCCGGGCGCGCCTGCCGTGACGTCGGGGACGGCTGCGGCGTCACCCGCGGCCCACGCGTGCGCGTGCCCCTCGACCGCCAGCTCCGGCGTGCACTTCAGACGGCCTCGCCCGTTGCGTGGCAGGTCGGTGGCGGCGAGCAGCGGGTGGGGTTTGACCCCGGCGGTCCAGACGACCGTACGGGTGGGGAACCGCTGTCCGTCGCTGAGCACCGCCACCCGGTCGGCGCAGGACTCCAGGCGGGTGTCCAGCAGGACCTGGACGTTGCGGCGGCGCAGTTCCGTGACGGTGTAGCGGCCGAGCTCCTCGCCGACCTCGGGAAGGATGCGGCCGGAGGCCTCGACGAGGATCCACTTCAGGTCCTCGGGGCCGATGTTGTGGTAGTAGCGCGTGGCGTACCGGGCCATGTCCTCCAGCTCGCCGAGCGCTTCCACGCCGGCGTAGCCGCCGCCGACGAAGACGAAGGTGAGGGCCGCGTCGCGGATGGCGGGGTCGCGGGTGGAGGAGGCGATGTCCATCTGCTCGATGACGTGGTTGCGCAGCCCGATGGCCTCCTCGACGGTCTTGAAGCCGATGCCGTGGTCGGCCAGACCGGGGACGGGCAGGGCACGCGAGACCGATCCGGGGGCGAGGACCAGTTCGTCGTACGGCAGTGGTTCGAGGCCTGTGCGCTCCTCCTCGGTGGCCAGGGTGGCGAGGGTGGCGAGGCGTTTCGCGTGCTGGATGGAGCGGACCTCGCCGACGATCACCCGGCAGCCGGGCAGGACGCGGCGCAGCGGTACGACGACGTGGCGGGGGGAGATGGATCCGGCTGCCGCCTCGGGGAGGAACGGCTGATAGGTCATGTAGGGGTCGGGTGTGACGACCGTGATCTCGGCCTCGCCCCGACCGAGTTCCCGCTTCAGCTTCCGCTGCAGGCGCAGGGCCGTGTACATCCCGACGTAGCCGCCGCCGACAACGAGAATGCGCGCACGTTCCTTCACCATCCCATGACGCACCCGGCACCGGCGTTTGTCCACAGCCTCGACAATTTGTGTGACCGGACTGGGAGCGCGCCCATGGTTGGCCGAAATCGCCGGGTGTGCGGGAGCCGTGCAGGTCAGCGGGTGGGAGCCGGGTGGAGCAAGGGGGCGCAATCGGGACGTATACGACCCGTACTCCGATCGGGGGGCGCTCCGTGCGGAACCTGCCCCTTCTGAATTGACTCTCTCTCAACTATGTTCGTGTGTCGACGGGGTGTAGGGGGATGCGCTCGTCGGTTCTCGGGTTCGCGACGGGCGGCCCGGTGGCCCGGCGGGCCGGCTCGCGGTAGGGGCTGTTCTCCACGCTCCGGCTACCGATGCGGGGAGCGTCTCCGGGGGGAGACGTCATTACCGGGGGATTTCGTATGCAGATTCAGGACTCTCGTTGGTCATCCGCGACTGCCATCGCACCTGGTGGCGCGGTCGGCGCGGCGGCGGGCAACGGACGCGGGGACGGCCCGCGGACCGCGCCGCTGCGGGTGGACGCACAGCGCAACCTCGAACACGTACTGCGGGCCGCGCGCGAGGTCTTCGGCGAGCTGGGGTACGGCGCGCCGATGGAGGACGTGGCACGCCGCGCGCGTGTGGGCGTCGGCACGGTGTACCGGCGTTTCCCGAGCAAGGACGTCCTGGTGCGGCGGATAGCCGAGGAGGAGACCTCCCGGCTGACCGACCAGGCCCGGGCGGCGCTCGGCCAGGAGGAGGAGCCCTGGTCGGCCCTGTCGCGCTTCCTGCGCACCTCGGTGGCGTCCGGTGCCGGGCGGCTGCTGCCGCCGCAGGTGCTGCGGGTCGGCGTCGCCGAGGAGGGCGAGCTCGACGAGGCGCGCGTGCCGCAGCAGCGGACGCAGCCGGCCGGCGGTGAGCTGCGGCTGGTGCCGGAGCCGCCGGCGGCCACGGACGACGCCGGTGCGGCGGACCTGCTCGACGTGGTGGGCCGGCTCGTGGAGCGGGCGCGCGCGGCGGGCGAGCTGCGGCCCGGCGTGTCGGTCTCGGACGTCCTGCTGGTGATCGCGACGGCGGCACCCGCGCTGCCGGACCCGGCGCAGCAGGCGGCGGCCTCGGCACGGCTGCTGGACATCCTCCTGGAGGGCCTGCGGTCGCGGCCGGTGTGACGGTGGGACGTGGGCGGCGCCGCCCACGTCTCTTCCGGCCCTGCTCAACCCATGTCCCGCGGTGGCCTGTTGTCGCCCGTCACGAACGGCTGAGCACTAGCACTGGCTGACGACAGGCCTCCACGGACGGGTGGATGGTCCGTACGACCGCCTCCTGAACAAAAGCCAATATGGCAACCTGGCCCCTGTCCGGGACCGGTGAGGCAGGCGGCGGGGGCTTTCCGCGATGAGCGTTGACGGGCGCGACGAGTCACTCGGCGACGAGGGCGACGAGGGCGACGAGGGCGGCGGTCTGCCCGCCCCTCACGTCCCGGCGCAGCGCGACCGGCGGGAGTACGGTGTCCTGCCGCCCCCGGCCCAACTGCCGCCGTCCGACGCCGAGCTGATCGGCCGGATGCGCGCGGGCGACGACAGCGCCTACGAGGAGCTGTACCGCCGCCACGCGGAGGCCGTACGCCGGTACGCGCGCACGTGCTGCCGCGATCCGCACACCGCCGACGACCTCACCGCCGAGGTGTTCGCGCGCGTGCTCCAGGCGGTACGCGGCGGCCACGGCCCGGAGCACGCCGTACGCGCCTATCTGCTGACCACCGTCCGGCGCGTGGCCGCGAGCTGGACCAGCTCCGCCAGGCGTGAGCAACTGGTGGACGACTTCGCGGTGTTCGCCGCGCAAGCCGGCCTCGCCGGCGAGATGTCCAGCACCGACACCCTGGACCTGGGCGCGGACGTGCGCGCCATGCACGCGGCGGAGCAGTCGCTGGCGATGCGGGCCTTCCGCTCGCTGCCGGAGCGCTGGCAGGCCGTGCTGTGGCACACCGAGGTCGAGGACGAGTCGCCGAGCGAGGTCGCCACCCTGTTCGGCCTCGACGCCAACGGCACACGGGTCCTCGCCAGCCGCGCCCGGGAGGGCCTCAAGCAGGCCTACCTCCAGGCCCACGTCAGCGCCGCGCTCACCGGCGACGAGGAGTGCGCCCGCTACGCCGACCGGCTCGGCACCTACGCGCGCCGCAGGCTGCGTACCCGCGCCGAGCGGGGGCTGCGCGAGCATCTGGAGGGCTGCGCGAAGTGCCGGCTGGCCGCGCACCAGATCGAGGACCTCGCGAGCAGCATCCCCGCGGTGGTGCCGGTCGCTGTCATCGGCTGGTTCGGTGCCGCCGGATACGCCAAGGTCGCCGCAGTCGTGGCGGGCGGAGCCGGTGCGGCGGGCGCGGCAGGCGCCGCGACTGCGGCAGGCGGGGCGGCAGGCGGCTCGGCCGGCGGGGCGAGCGGCGGAACCGGGGCAGCGGCAGGCGGCGCATCCGGCTCAGCAGGCGGCGCAGGCGGTGCGGCGGCCTCGGAGGGCCTCGGGGCGCCCGTGAAGGCCGGGATCGCTGCGGGCATCGTGGCGACGGCGATCGCGGTCGTCGCCATCGCCCTCGCCGGCGGCGACCAGCCGGCCGACAGCAAGCCGGCCGCCCAGCCCCCGGCGTCGGCCCCGGCCGCGCAGCCGGAGCCGCCCACCCCCACCCCGTCGGAGCCGGCCCCCGAACCGACCCCGGCACCCCCCGCGCCCCCCGTCGTCCCGGCGTCCGACCCGACTCCCACGCTGCCCCCGTCGCCCACGCCGCCCCCCACACCCACGCCCACGCCCACCGCCGAGCCGGCACCGACGCCCCCTCCCCTCCCCACGCCGGCCCCCACTCCGCCTCCGGCGCCGGACCCCACCCCTGACCCGCCGTCCGCCTCCTACCGGCTCGACGAGCTCGCCTACGACGTCACGGGCGACGGCACCGAGCCCGAGGTGCGGCTGGGCGGCAGCAGCTGGGTCTGGCAGCGCCACGGCCTGTCGATCGGCGGCACGCGGTACGCGCGCGGGGTGACCGTCCACGCCCGGTCGTCCGTGACCGTCGACCTCAACCGGGCCTGCACGTCCTACGAGGCCCTGGTGGGTGTCGACGACTCGACGCTGGGCCTGGGCAAGGTCCACTTCTCGATCCACGCCGACGGCACCCGGCTCTGGAGGTCCGGTCTGATCAGGGGCGGGGACGCGGCGACACCGGTGCGGGTGAACCTCGCCGGACGCGGCACGGTGCGCCTGGTCGTGGAACCGCAGGGCCACTTCGGCGACCTGGCCGTGGCGGACTGGGCGCAGTCTTCTTTCACCTGCCGGTGACGCTCACCCGCCGGAGGCCAGCGCTCCCCGGCGCGGTGCGATCCCACCGGGCACGGCACGCGCGCGTGCGGGTGTCCCGGTCCAGCAGGTGCCCCGCCGGGCCAGCAGCCGCCGTAGCCACAGTTCCAGGGAGACCAGGTCCGCCAGGCCGTCCAGCGGCAGCGGCTCGCCCTGGGTGGCCGAGCGCAGCGCCTTGCGGACGACGCGGGCCTCGACCAGCCCCGCCTCCGCCAGCAGGGGCGTGTCGAACAGCGCCATGAGGGGGTCGACCGCGACCCGTAGCCCGGCCCGCGCGGCGGCCGCCGCCGGTGCGTGGGACGGAGCGCCCCAGCCGGGCGGAAGGTCGCTGATGCCGGCCCCCTGCAGCACCGTGCGCAGGATCGCCGCACGCGCGCCGGGCTGGACCCGCAGGGCTTCCGGCAGCGCGCGGCAGGCCCGGACGACCTGGTTGTCGAGGAACGGCGCGTGCAGGCGCTGGAAGCGGATCTCGGCGGCCTGTTCCAGGACCCGGATGCCGGCCGCCGTACGGGCGAGTGCCGCCCGCGCGCGGAAGTCGCCCGGCCGCTGACCGGGGCCGAGCCCGGATCCGGACCGATGGGGGGCGCCCTGCAAGCGAATCGATACTTCAGCCAGTGCCTCCCCCGTCAGCCAGCGGGCCGCCGGCCCGGGTCTCGCCCAGGTCAGCGCGGCGAGCGAGGCGCCGACCGCGCCCCCGGGTTCCTCGAAGCGCTTGTTCCGCAGCCGCTCGGCGAGGCTCTCCAGGCCCGCCCCGTAGGGCGTACGGGCGAGCCGCCGTGCCGCCCCGTACACGCGCGCGGGGACCAGTACGGACCCGTCGGCCCTGGCGAGTGCGGCCACCGGCCGGACGAGGTGGCGCCTTTGCCGGTCCATCAGCAGGTCGGCGAGGCGGGCCGGATGGGCGTCGAGCACCTGGCGGGCGCCGTAGCCGGTGAGGTGGTCCGCGCTGCCGGAGGCGAGCCGGGCGCGGTGCCGCACGGCGGTCACCAGGCTGGCGCCGGGTTCGTCGGTCAGGGGGCCTTCGAGGGTGGCGTACGGCAGGGTCTCCTCGCCGCCCGCCACCACCACGTGGTGGAAGCGGGGGTTGGCGGCCAGCGCACCGGCCCGCTCCAGCTCGGCCTCCCGGCCGCCCACCGCCAGATCGTTGAAGGTGACCGCCAGCAGCCGCTCCCCTGCGCCCGTGCCGTGTCCCAGCACCGTTCCCGGCATCCCGGGCAGCCCGGCCGCCAGCAGCGCCAGCGTCCCCGAGGCGGGCCCGCCCGACAGATCCGCTCCGATGCCGGGCACCGGCATCCCGCGCGCGGCACGTCGTTCGGCGGGGCCCATGCCCGGGACGGGCCCGGGGTCGATGTCGACGCCGGGCACGTGCCGGGGGGCGGCGAGGCGGGCGCGGACGGCCTCGACCAAGGCGTCTCGGACGGCGTCGACCGCGCGGTCGGGGTCGGCGGGCGGCGCGGCCACGGCGAGCGAGGCGACCTGCTCGTAGCCGGCCACCTCGCGGGCTCCGGCGCGCAGGATGAGGGCGTGCCCCGGGGGGATGCGGCGTACGCCCTCGTACGGGGTGGAGTCGTGCAGGGCGGCGGGGACGTCGGGGGCGGCCAGCAGGGCGGCGAGGTGGCCGAAGTCGAGGTTGGCCTCGACGAGGTCGGCCAGGGGCAGGGCGGCCGTCGCATAGGCGGTGCCGCCCGCCCAGGGGGTGTGGAAGACGGGTCTCGCGCCCGCCAGGTCGCCGCAGACGGTGATGCGCCGGCCGGCCTGGACGACCGCCGTGTAGCTGCCCGGCCAGGCCGTCAGATGGCGAAGCGCCCCTCCGCGCGCGGTGAACAGCCCGAGCCGCAGTTCCTCGTCGGTGGCGCCGCAGGTGCCGAGGACGGCGATGCGGGTCTGGGCGTCGGCCGAGACGATCCGGACCTCGTCCGGGCGCCAGTCGCCGACCGCCCACAGCGGATCCGGGTCGCCCCACAGGAGTTGGGAGCCCACGGGGTGCAGGGTCTCGCCGTCGTAGCCGGTCGCGCCCGCCGAGCCGATCCGGGCGGCTCCCGCGGCGGTGCTGCTCCACCCCACCAACCACCGCATCGACGCCTCCACAGACTGTGGACAACCAGTGCACCGTACGAACCGGTTCACCATGCTGCCACGAAGAACGCGCCGCGGAGCGGCGGCGGTGCCGCTTGTGATCCCCCGAATGCGCCCCGCGCACCGCCTCACGCGACCCCGGAACGTCCGGGAGATACCCCGGAATCCACCCGCCGACGCCTGGCGGGCCTGCCCAACAGCGGTCTGCCACACGGCGGCTGCGACGCGAATGCGCCCTGAATACGCCCCCTGAAAACCCCCAACGCGCCTTCAAACTCCGTGGTGGGCGCGGAAATCACCCCTGAAGGGCAGGGGTTGTTTTCAGCCAAATCGATGCCCGGCAGGTGCACGTGCATACGCTTCGTGCACGCTCCGTACAGGCTCTGCGCACCGATCGGCTACGCACGGTCCGGGAGGCGGAGTTCGCCTCCCGGACCGGTCCGCCGCCCGCGGGGATTGAGGCGGCGGTATCCCCCAGCCCACTGGTCCAGTACAGCGGGCCGACCCACGCACCATCATGGAACCGCTCCCCCGATGGCCGGAGAAGAGCGCACGGACGGGCGCACGGCCACACAACGGGAGCACGTCACAACTGTGCGTATCGGGACCGTACTTCCGTACGGACCACAATCCCGCCATCCGGAACAATGCCCCTTAACGCTTGGGATGCGGCGAACTACGCTGGGTTTACGAATGCCGCGCGGTTATGCCAGTGCGGCAGCCGTCTGTGTCGAGGGGTGGCGCATGTCCAGGGAGCAACGCGGGCCGAACGAAAAGCTCGGCACCGTTCTCGCCCTCGCGGGAATCAGCAACGCGGGACTGGCGCGACGCGTCAACGACCTCGGCGCCCAACGCGGGTTGACGCTTCGCTACGACAAGACGTCGGTGGCGCGCTGGGTGTCGAAGGGCATGGTGCCGCAGGGTGCCGCGCCGCACCTCATCGCGGCCGCGATCGGCCAGAAGCTGGGCCGCCCGGTGCCGCTCCACGAGATCGGCCTGGCGGACGCCGACCCCGCACCCGAGGTGGGCCTCGCCTTCCCACGGGACGTGGGGCAGGCCGTGCGGTCGGCGACGGATCTGTACCGCCTCGACCTCGCCGGGCGCCGGGCCGGCTCCGGCGGCATCTGGCAGTCGCTCGCCGGCTCGTTCGCCGTGAGCGCCTACGCGACGCCCGCCTCCCGGTGGCTGATAACCCCGGCCGACAGTTCGGTCGCGCGCGAGGCGGGCCCGGCGGAAGGTTCCGGCGCACCGATCAAAGTCGGCCACAGCGATGTACAGAAGCTGCGGGAGGCCGCGGAGGACGCCAGGCGCTGGGACTCCAAGTACGGGGGCGGCGACTGGCGTTCGTCGATGGTGCCGGAGTGCCTGCGCGTGGAGGCGGCGCCGCTGCTGCTCGGCTCGTACTCGGACGAGGTCGGGCGGGCGCTGTTCGGGGCGAGCGCCGAGCTGACCCGGCTCGCGGGATGGATGGCCTTCGACACCGGGCAGCAGGAGGCGGCGCAGCGGTACTACATCCAGGCCCTGCGGCTGGCCCGGGCCGCGGCGGACGTGCCGCTCGGGGGTTATGTCCTGGCGTCGATGTCCTTGCAGGCGACCTACCGCGGCTTCGGTGACGAGGGTGTCGACCTCGCCCAGGCCGCGCTGGAGCGCAACCGGGGGCTGGCCACCGCCCGCACCATGAGCTTCTTCCGCCTGGTCGAGGCCCGCGCCCACGCGCGCGCGGGAGACGCCCAGGCGGCCGGGGCGGCCTTGAAGGCGGCGGAGGGCTGGCTCGAGCGGTCCCGCGAGGGAGACCACGATCCGTCCTGGCTCGGTTTCTACTCCTACGACCGTTTCGCCGCCGACGCCGCGGAGTGCTACCGCGATCTGAAGGCACCCCGGCAGGTGCGGCGGTTCACCGAGCAGGCGCTGTCGAAGCCGACGGAGGAGTTCGTCCGCTCGCACGGGCTGCGACTCGTCGTCTCCGCGGTCGCCGAACTGGAGTCCGGGAACCTCGACGCGGCGTGCGAGCAGGGGGTGCGGGCGGTGGAGGTCGCGGGCCGCATATCGTCCGCGCGGACCACGGAGTACGTGAAGGACCTGCTGCACCGGCTCGAGCCGTACGGGGACGAGCCGCGGGTGGTGGAGTTGCGGGAGCGGGCCCGGCCCCTGCTGATGGCCCCGGCGTAGGGCCACCGTCCCGGCGCGCCCGCCCGCGGCCCTGTCACGGCGCGCGGGTTTGAGGGCGTTGTCAGTGGCGCAGTGCACTATCGATAGCGGGAGGTGGTGCGGGTGCGGGCTGTCGCTCACGACTGTGACGTGCTGGTGATCGGCGGCGGGATCGTCGGCCTGTCGGCGGCGTACGCGATCACGCGTGCCGCGCCGGGGACGCGCGTGACCGTGCTGGAGAAGGAGACGGGCCCGGCCCGTCACCAGACGGGGCGCAACAGCGGAGTCATCCACAGCGGGGTCTACTACCGCCCCGGCTCCCTCAAGGCGCGGTACGCGGTGCGGGGCGCGGCGGAGATGGTCAAGTTCTGCGCGGAGTACGACATCCCGCACGCCGTCACCGGCAAGCTGATCGTCGCCACCGGGCGCGCGGAGCTCCCCCGGCTGCACGCCCTGGTGCAGCGCGGCCGGGAGAACGGCATTCCGGTGCGGGAGCTGGTCGGCGCCCAGATAGCGGAGTACGAGCCGCAGGTGCGCGGCCTCGCGGCGATACACGTCGGCACGACCGGGGTGTGCGACTACGTCGCGGTCGCCCGGCAGCTGGCCGAGTCCTCGGGAGCCGAGATCCGGTACGGCTCGCACGTGCGGCGCATCGACCGGCGCCCTGACCTGGGGGTCGCCGTAGGGACCGCGGACGGTGCCGTGGTGCGCGGGCGGGTGCTGGTGAACTGCGCCGGGCTGTACTGCGACGAGATCGCCCGGATGACCGGGGACGATCCCGGGATGCGGATCGTCCCGTTCCGGGGGGAGTACTACGAGCTGGCGCGCCCCGAGCTGGTGCGCGGCCTGGTCTATCCGGTTCCGGACCCGGCGTTCCCCTTCCTCGGCGTGCACCTCACGCGCGGCATCGACGGCGGCGTCCACGTCGGCCCCAACGCCGTCCCGGCGCTCGCCCGCGAGGGCTACGGCTGGGGCGTGGTCCGGCCCCGTGAGCTGGCCGGGACGCTCGCGTGGCCCGGTTCGTGGCGGATAGCGGGCCGGCACTGGCGGTACGGAGGCGGGGAGCTGCGCCGGTCGGCGTCGAAGGCCGCGTTCACCAAGGCGGTACGGCGGCTGCTGCCCGCGGTGACGGAGGAGGACCTGGTCCCGACGGCGGCCGGGGTCCGGGCCCAGGCAGTGCTCCGGGACGGCACGCTGGTGGACGACTTCCTGATCCACGAAGGCGCACGGGCGGTCCACGTCCTGAACGCCCCGTCCCCGGCGGCGACGGCCTCCCTCCCGATCGGCCGTGAGGTGGCCCGCCGCGCACTGGACGCGCTGGGCCGCACATGAGCCGACGCACTCCGGCCCGGTGGGCGAGCCGGCCCACCCTCATGCGCGGCACGGCACCCTGCCCTCCCCGACCCCCTGCCCGCACACCCCACGCAGGCCCCCCACGCCCGCACGGATCTCCCGCGCGCACACTCACGCCCGCCGTACCAGGACCCGCCCATCCCCCGAACCCGTAAAATCGAACCCACTGTGTCTGACTCCCTGAACACCCCCGAAGCCCCCCACCCCGCCCCCGACAGCGTCGCCCGGCCGGTGCGGGCCAAGGGGGAGCCGCGTTTTCCGGACGGGCCCAAGGCGGATCCCGCCGGGTCGCACTTCGAACGCCGGATCCGGAGTTTTCAGCCACGGCGGAGCCGGGTGACCTCGGGGCAGGCGGACGCGTTGCAGCGGCTGTGGCCCAAGTGGGGGCTGGACATCGACGGCTCGCGGGTCCTGGACCTCGCCGAGCTGTTCGGCAACGACAACCCCGTCGTGCTGGAGATCGGCTTCGGCATGGGCGAGGCGACCGCCCAGATGGCCGCCGCCGACCCGGACACCAACATCCTCGCCGTGGACGTGCACACCCCCGGCCAGGGCAATCTGCTCAACCTCGCCGACCTGAGCGGCATGAGCAACATCCGGGTGGCCAACGGCGACGCCATCATCCTGCTGCGCGAGATGCTCACCCCCGACTCGCTCGACGGGCTGCGCGTCTTCTTCCCCGACCCCTGGCCCAAGAAGCGCCACCACAAGCGGCGGCTGATCCAGCCGGCCTTCCTCACCCTCGCCGCGACCCGCCTGAAGCCGGGCGCGCTGCTGCACTGCGCGACGGACTGGGAGCCGTACGCCGAGGTGATGCTGGAGGTGCTCACCGCGCACCCCGATTTCGCGAACACCCGGCCCGACGGTGGCTTCGCGCCACGCCCCGGCTTCCGCCCGCGCACCCGTTTCGAGGGGCAGGGGCTGGAGAAAGGACACGTGGTGAACGACCTGCTCTTCCGTCGCGTGGCGCACGAAGGTCAGCCGTAAAACGTTCCCTCGTTCGAATCTCCCCTCGTTAGGGTCAATGCCGTGGCGACCAGTCCCCCGTACCCGACGCATCCCGGCATCCCCCTCGGCGGCCCCCTGCGGCACGCGCACTGGTGGCACCGGCGGTGGGTGCGGTACGGCGCGCTGATCACGCTGCTCGCGCTGTCCGGCCTGGTGATCCTGGCCCTGGTCCGGGAGCAGACCGGCACCCAGGGCTTCCTGGTGGGGCTCGGCCTCGCGGTCCTGCCCGTGCCGCTGCTCATAGCCGTCTTCCGCTGGCTGGACCGGGTCGAACCCGGCCCCTGGCGGAACCTGATGTTCGCCTTCTCCTGGGGCGCCTGCGCGGCCGCGCTGATCGCCATCATCGCGAACAGCTTCGCGACCAGATGGATAGCGACCGCGGACCCGGCCAGCGCCGACACCTGGGGTGCCACGGTCATAGCCCCGATCGTCGAGGAGTCCGCGAAGGCGGCCGCGATCCTGCTGCTCTTCCTCTTCCGGCGCCGCGACTTCACCGGAATCCTCGACGGCGTCGTCATAGCCGGGGTGACCGCCACCGGCTTCGCCTTCACCGAGAACATCCTCTACCTCGGCACCGCGTTCGGCACCGACCAGCTGGCCGGCCACAGCGGGATCGCCTCCGTGACCGCCGCGACGTTCTTCGTGCGGGTCATCATGTCGCCGTTCGCGCACCCCCTGTTCACCGTGTTCACCGGCATCGGCTTCGGCATCGCCGCGCTCGCCGCGGAGCGCCAGCGGCTGCGCCGCGTGCTGCTCCCGCCGACGGGGCTGTTGCTCGCGATGGGGATGCACGCCTTCTGGAACGGCTCTGCGACCTTCGGTGACTACGGGTTCCTCGCGGTGTACGGCGGCTTCATGGTCCCCGCGTTCGGGCTGCTGACCTGGCTGGTGATCTGGACGCGGCAGCGGGAGCTGCGGACCGTCCGCGAGGAGCTCCCGGCCTACGTCGTGGCCGGCTGGATCTCGCCGTCCGAGCCCTTCGCCCTCGGCTCGATGCGGGCCCGCCGGCTTGCCCGCGAGTACGCGGGCCACCACCTCGGCAGACCGGCCGCCCGGGCGGTCTCACAGTACGAGGCGTACGCCACGTCCCTGGCCTTCCTCCGGCACCGGGGCCGCCGGGGCCGGGCCCGCACCGACTTCGTCGTACGGGAACGTGAGCTGCTCCAGGAGCTGTGGAGCCGCCGGGAGATCGCCCGCCCGGCCCTGGAGTACGCGGCCCGGACGACCGCCCCGCCGATGCCGGTGCTGATGCCGCCGGTGTACGGCTGGGCGCCTGCGCACGGGCCCGCGGCGCCCTACCCGGCGTACAACCCCTACCGGTCGTAGGACGCCCCCCGGCCCCCGGACAGCCGAAACCGGCAGCCCTGACGTCGGGGGGTTGCCGTCAGGACCGCCGGGGTTCGTGAAAAGCGCGTCAGGAGGAGGCCCTCAGGGGTTGAGGCCCTTGCTCCGCAGCCAGGCCAGCGGGTCGATGCCACCGGAGTCGCCGGTGTGCACCTCCATGTGCAGGTGGGCCCCGGTCACGTTGCCGGTGGCGCCCACGCGGCCGATCACCTCGCCCGTGGTGACCTTCTGCCCGACGCTGACGCCGATCGACGACTGGTGGGCGTACCAGATCTCGGTGCCGTCGTCGAGGGTCAGCACGGTCTTGTAGCCGTACGAGCCGTTCCAGCCGGCCTCGGTGATGGTGCCGCTGTGGACGGCCTTGAGGGGCGTGCCGGTCGGCGCGGCGAAGTCGAGGCCGGTGTGGTAGCCGGACGACCACAGGGCGCCGGCCTGGCCGAAGGTGGAGGTGAGGGTGTACGAGGAGGTCGGCAGCGTGAACTGCTTGGCCAGCGCGGCGAGCCGCTCGGCCTCGGCCTTCTGCCGGGCCTCCTCCTCGGCCTTCGCCTTCGCGGCGGCGGCCTTCTCCTTGGCCTCCTTCTCCGCCTTGGCCGCTGCCTCGGCGGCGGCCTTCTCGGCGGCGGCCACGGCCTCGGCGGCGGCCTTGCTCTCGACCTGCTCCTGCTGCTGCTCGGCCTGCGCGATGATGCGGGCGCGCAGCGTCTCACCGGCGCCGGTGGTGCCCTCCGCGGTGGCCGCGGTGGCCGTACCGAGGCTGCTGAGCGGCGCGCTCGCGGTCGAGGTGTCGGCGGAGTCGGAGTCGGAGTCGTCGGATATCAGCGAGCCGACGTTGGGCAGGTCGGGCATCGAGATCGACACCGGCGGCTTGCCGGTGTTGGCGCTCGCCATGCCGCCCGCGCCGACCGCGGCGATGACGCCGACGCCGAGAACGGTGGAGCTGCGGGCGAGCCCGCCGCCGCGCTGCTTGCTGACGCGATGCCGGCCGCGTACGGGGCGGATGGTCTCCGCAGTGGGATTCCACTCCTCCCACGGGCCCTCGTCGGTGCGCTGTGCGCCGTAGACGAACGTCTCGGTGCCGTCGGCGGTGCGCTGATCCGGCACGAACGGGGCCTGTGGGGCAGGCCGGTTGGACGCCACGTGGGCGTACTCCTTTCCTTCCTTCTCGCCTACCGGGTTAGCTGACGGGTTCGGAGCAGGAAGGTCTCCTACGCGCGTAAACCAGCCGTGCTTCCACGGCGGCATACGCCCGATTCACCCCAAGATGATGGTTCCCCGGTTCCCTGTGGGCCGGTGAGGGCCCCGCGCGGGATTCGGCGCGTGCGCACGGAGCCGCCTCTTGTGACGGCTGGGACGACCGCGCTGCGTTATCGGACGTTAATAGAACCGGGGCCTGATTTCCAAGCTGTTCCACTTGATCTTTAACGTTTTCTGCCAGGACGTACAGGTCCATGAACGGCGAAAATCGGGCGAGTTGACCGTCATTCAGAGTCATCTCCACATCTGACTGCATGTCAGTTGTTATGCGGAGGGCTTCCGTTCGATCACCCGCGGTGACAGTCGCCGTGCGGGCGCCGTACCGCGAGCAGTGCCATGTCGTCGGTGGTGCCGCCCCCGCTGTGCCGGCGGACCTCGTCGGCGACCGCGCACAGCAGCTCCCCGGGGCCACAGAAGGTCCGGCCGGCCAGCCCGGCCACCGGGTCGTAGAACGCGCCCCACGCGTCACGGGCCTCGGACAGGCCGTCGGTGTACAGCAACAGCGTCGCCCCTACCGGGAACGGCGTCTCCTGCGCCCGGTCCGCCCACGTGCCCAGCTCGCCCATGCCGAGCGGCAGCGCCGGTTCCTGGGCGGGCAGCGCGCTCACCGTGCCGTCGGCGTACAGCATCAGCGGCGGCGGATGGCCGCGGTTGAGGATCCGTACGACGCCGTCGTCGTGCGGAAGCTCGGCGAGTACGGCGGTGGTGAACCCCTCGAAGGCGTCGACGCCGTCCCGCCGTGAGGCCTCGCGCGTCAGTGCCCGCTCCAGCCGCTGCGCGACCGCCGCCAGCGTCGCCTCGTGCTCGGCGGCCTCCCGGAACGCCCCGATGACCACCGCGACCGCCGCCACCGCCCCCATACCCTTGCCGCGCACGTCCCCGACCACCAGCCGTACGCCGTAGCGGCTGTCCTGCACCGCGTAGAGGTCGCCGCCGATGAAGGCGTCCGCCTGGGCGGCCTCGTAGCGCGCGGCGATCTCGAACCCGCCGATCCGCTCCATCGGCTCCGGCAGCACCGCCAGCTGGGCGGCCTCCGCGATCTCCCAGGCCGAGTCGAGGCGGGCATGGCTGCGCCGGACGAGCCGGTTGATCAGCACGGCGAGAACGGCGACCGTCGCCACGGTGACCGCCTCGGTGAGCGACTCGACCTTCAGGGCCTCGCCGAACCGGATGTCCATGGCCACGACCACCAGGAGGGCCGCGACGCCGGTGAGGACCGTGGCCCGGCAGGACAGGAGGGGGGCGGCGATGAGTGGGGCGGCGGTGAACAGGGGGGCGCCGGTGAAGCCGCTGGGGGTCAGGTAGTCGTAGCAGCCACCGATGACGAGGAGCAGGGCGGGGAGCAAGCGGACGAAGGTGCGGGCAGAGGAGATCGGGCGTTCCTCGGGGGGCGGCGCGGGTGGCACCGGGCCGGCGAGTGACGCGGGGCCGCCGGGGCCGGGGGCGGCGTCGGGGGCCGGGTCACCGGGGACGCGGTCGCCGGATCTGGCGTACGGCCGCTCTCCCTCTGCCTCCGCAGGCCGCACTGTCGTCTCCTGTTACGCAGGTCGTCGCACCTGTCCAGAGTTCCTGGAGCGGGCGCGGGAGACCAGCCGGACGGGCCGACCGGATGACGGAGGAACCGGCGCCGGGAAACGACTCGGGGCCGGAATCCATGATCTGGATTCCGGCCCCGGGCCTTCAGTAGCGGGGACAGGATTTGAACCTGCGACCTCTGGGTTATGAGCCCAGCGAGCTACCGAGCTGCTCCACCCCGCGTCGGTATGACACCAGTGTACGCCATGCGCGGGACGCTCCGCGCCACGGTTTCCGCAGGCCCGCGCCGACCAGGACCTGGAGGTCCCTCACACGGCCAGGTGCCGGTTGGGTTCCCTGGCCGCCGTCGCGTACTCCGGAACCACCACCACGTCCACCCCGGCCGCCGCCAGTACCCCGCTCCCGTCGGCGCCCGCCACGAACGTGTCCGGCTCACGCCAGGCCGTCACCACGCGCCCCACCCCGGCGTCGAGGATCAGGCGCGCGCAGGGCCGGGGCCGGGAGGCGCGGTGGGTGCAGGGCTCCAGGCTCGTGTACACCGTGGCGCCGGGCAGCCGGGGGTCGGTCGCGTCGATCTTGGCGAGCGCCGCCTCCTCCGCGTGGACGACCGGATCGCCGCCCTCCCGGGAGTGGCCTCGCGCGAGCTCCGTACCGTCCTCCGCCACGACCACCGCGCCGACGCTGAAGGCCGTCTCCGAAGGCGGGCACAGGGCCGCCAGCTCGCAGGCGAGGGCCAGCCAGCGGCGGTCGGCGGACGCGGCGAGGGTGCCGGTGCCGGGGGCGGTGGGCTCGTAGCGCATGAGAACCACGTCCTCGATCCGCCGGGTCTCGACCAGGCGCAGGCGTCCGGACTGGTAGCGGCCCGGGCCGAAGAGGCGGGGCGCGGAGGGGTCGCCGACGAAGAGGGGGGCGAGCACCAGCTGGAGTTCGTCGGCGAGGCCCTCCAGGAGGAGCTGGGTGTGGACGGTGCCGCCGCCCTCGACCATCAGACGGCTCACGCCTCGCACGTCGTGCAGATGCGCCAGGACCGCACGCCAGTCGAGCGTGTCGCCGAGGGCGACCACGTCGGCGGCCACGGGGCCGTCCTTGAGGCGCCGGGCGCCCTCCGTCGTCGTATATACGGCCTTCTCGCCGCCCGTGTGCCAGAAGTTGGCCGCCGGGTCCAGCTCGCCCGTGCCGCTCACCGTGACCTTGAGGGGGTACTCCGGCTTCCCCGCCGCGGTCCGGGCCGCCCGGCGTTCCGGGGAGTTGACCAGCAGCCGCGGGTTGTCGGCCCGGATGGTGCCGGCGCCGACGAGGATCGCGTCGGCACCGGCGCGCACCTCGTCGACCCGGTCGAAGTCGGCGGGGCCGGACAGGAGGAGCCGGTCGGGGCCGGTGTCGTCCAGGTAGCCGTCGAGGGACACGGCGGCGGACAGCAGGACGTAGGGGTAGGGCATGGGGCGCACTCCACGTCGGGGTCGGGGGCGGCGGTCCGATGGCTGGGCGGGCCGGCGGCTTGCGGGCTGGGGCTTTGCGAGGGGTCGGCTCGCGGGCTGGGCGGGTCGCGGGCTGGGCGGCTTGTGCGGGTCGTGGGCCGGGCGGCTTGGTTCAAGTTTTAAGCAAACCTACACTGGTGGCATGACGACTCGCTGGCTCACCCCGCAGGAGCAGCGCGCCTGGCGCGCGTACATCGGGGCCACCCTGCTCCTGGAGGACACGCTCGACCGGCAGCTCCAGCAGGAGGCCGGCATGCCGCACATGTACTACTCCATCCTCGCCAATCTCTCCGAGGCCCCGGAACGCCGGCTGCGGATGACCGATCTCGCGGAGCGGCTGAAGATCACCCGCAGCCGTCTGACGTACGCCGTGACCCGGCTGGAGAAGGACGGACTGGTGCGGCGCGAGGAGTGCCCCCGGGACAAGCGGGGCAGCGTGGCCGCGCTCACGGACGAGGGCATGACCACGGTGGAGCGGGTGGCGCCGGGACACGTGGCGACGGTGCGCGCGACGCTGTTCGACCACCTGACCCCGCAGCAGGTGGGGCAACTCGAGGAGATCTTCACGGAGGTCGCGCAGGCGCTTCAGGATGCCGACGCGGGCGGCGCGGCAGGCGACGTGCCGTGGCGGCGCCGGTCGTCGCCGTGCTCCTGAAACTGTTTGCTTCAACTTTGAAGCAGGGAGTAGGGTCCCCGTTCACAAGGCTGCTTCAAAACTGAAACACCTGACCCCGGAGACCCGTATGCCCGACTTCCCCGCCGCCACGCCGCGCGCCCGCGTCCGGGTGCCGCTGCGCTTCCACGACGGCTACAGCGTCGACGCCGACCTGGTCACCTTCGCCGGCCTGACCGACGGCCAGGAACACGTGGCCGTCGTCCTCGGCGACCCCGGCCCCCGCCCCCTGGTGCGCCTGCACTCCGAGTGCCTCACCGGAGACCTCTTCGGTTCCGCCCGCTGCGACTGCGGCCCCCAGCTGCGCGAGGCGGTCGAGCGCATCGCGGCACGCGGCGGCGTGCTCCTCTACCTCCGCCAGGAGGGCCGCGGCATCGGCCTCTACAACAAGCTCGACGCGTACGCCCTCCAGGACCAGGGCCTCGACACCTATGAGGCGAACACCGCGCTCGGGCTCCCCGAGGACGCCCGCGACTACACGGCGGCGGCCCAGATGCTGGGCGCCCTGTCCGTGACCGACCTCGACCTGCTGTCCAACAACCCCGACAAGGCCGATCAGCTCCGCGACCTCGGCATCGCCGTGCACGACCGCGTCCCCACCGGCGTCTTCACCACCGCACACAACGTGCGCTATCTGCGCGCCAAGGTCCTCCAGACCCAGCACACGCTGCCGCTCGCGGAGCTGAGCGCGGGCTGAACCACTGCCGCCACGAGGGTGGCCGGGACGGACATACGGGCGGACCGGACGCAGGATCAGCAAGCCAGCGCCCGGCGGGACTTCACGGAACACAAAAGCCCCCAGCTCCGGTCCCGCGAGCTGGGGGCTTGTCGGTAGGCCCTGTGGGACTCGAACCCACAACCAATGGATTAAAAGTCCACTGCTCTGCCAATTGAGCTAAGGGCCCAGGCGATGTCGCCTCCCCGAGCATAGCCGGAGGACGCCGCGTCGCCGATCGGGTATCGGGGAGACGGGGCCGTGGGTGGGGTGGAAGGGTCCGGAAGTGCTAGGGATCTACCGGTTCGCGAGGCCATGACCGCACCGGATGGGCACCGGACGAGCACCGGACCGGCGCGTCGTCCGGCGCGCCGGTCGCCTGCTAGAACACTCCCCTGTACACCTGCCAGCCCGTCCCGATCCGCGCCCGCGTGCCGAACGAGCCCTGGCCGGTCCCGGGGATCCGGTAGAGCGCGCCCGTCGTGTCCCGCGCGACCAGGTCCGCCGTTCCGTCCCCGTTGATGTCCCCGGCGCCGACGACCGCGTCGTACGACACCCCCCAGGCCGCGGACAGCTTCACCCGCGAGGCGAAGGTGCCCTTGCCGGTGCCGTGGTAGCGGTAGAGGGCGTTGGTCTTGTCCTGGGCGACCAGGTCACCGATGCCGTCACCGTTGAGGTCCCCGGCGCCGACGACCTTCTTGTACGTCTTCCAGTTGTCGTAGAGCTTCACGCGCGGGGCGAACTTGCCCGTGCTGGTGCCCTTGTAGAGGTAGACGCCGCCGGTGGCGGTGGTACGGGCGATCAGGTCGGGCCGGCCGTCCTTGGTCACGTCACCGGGTGAGGTGAGCACGTCGTACTGGTTCCATCCGGTGCCGGTCGCGATCGTGGTGTACGGCGTCGACGTCTCCATCGGGGCGTTGCAGGCGGGCTTGTACAGCCGCACCGTCCCGCCGCTGTACTTGACCAGGACGTCGTTGCAGCGGTCGCCGTTCAGGTCGCCGACCGGGATCGCCTTGACGCTCGTAGGCCAGCCGCTCTCGGTGAGCTGCCCGGAGAATCCGCCGGTGCCGGTGCCCCGGTGGAAGGTCAGGCGTCCGTGGGAGTCGAGCGTGAGCAGGTCGCCGACGCCGTCCACGATGCCCGACGGGCCGGCGTGGTCGCGGCGCACCGGGCTGCCGCCGTGCAGCCGGACCGTGCCGCGGGTCTGAAGCGGGGCGCCGGCGCCGTCCGCCGGGGTGACCGTGAGCGTCCAGTCGTAGGCGCCGTTGGGGAAGAATTCGCCCTGGCTGCCCCGGCCCGTCCAGCTGATGCGCAGCTCGCCGCGCGCGACGCCGCCCTCCTGGACGCCGACGATCCTGCCCGTGGCCTTGTCCCGGATGGTCAGTTCCCACCCCGCCGCCGGCTTGGACAGCAGCACGGTCGTCAGCGTGCCGGCCTCGGCGGTGCCGGAACGCGCCTGGAGCGATCCCGCGTTCCGCGCCGGCACGAGGAGCCGCAGCGGCTGCTGGGTGACCCCGGACGGTACGAGGTGCACGCGCTGCCGGCCGTCGACGTAGGCGGCGTTGGCGCCGGACTCGTCGACGGTCCAGCGCACGTCCCGCTGGGAGACGCCGGTGTCGGGCAGGTCACCGATGACACGGCTGACGGGTGTGCCGTCGTCGACCGTGGTGAGCGTCAGCTTCCCGGCGGCCTTGTCGTGGGTGACGACGTAGCCGTCGCCGAGCTTGGCCTCGCCCGTGGGCACCGGCACGGACTTCCTCGCCGTGCGGTCGTAGACGCCGGCGCGGCCGTCGCAGGTCCAGTACAGGTAACGGCCCAGCGCCTGGAGCTCGTCCGGCGCGCAGCCGGCGTCGGTGCTGAGGGACTCGGTGGTCTTCCGGGTGGCGACGTCGTATGCCGTGACGCTGCCGAGGGCAGGGCCCGCGCTCCACAGGAGGGAACCGGACAGGGCGGCGGCGACCGGGGCCCGGGTGAGTACTGGCGGATCGTAGTGGCCGATCCGGTGCACCGTCTGCTGCGTGGCCGTCCGGTGGATCACATGGTCGCCCGAGACGTCGGTGATCCGCCCGCCGGGCGGGACGGGGCGCTGCCACAGCCCCTCCGGGCCCTGGACCATGATCACGTCCTGCTGCGCCGAGTCGTGCTCCAGCCAGGCGATCCGGCCGTCGGCCGTGCCGAACAGCGGGGAGCAGGCCACATCGGTCGCCGCGCAGTTACCGAACCGCCCGCTCGTGCCCGGTGTGAACGACGTGCGCTCGCCGAACTCGGGTGTGCCATGGGTGGTGACGGTCCGGACGTAGTCGTCCCGCTCGCCTCTGCTGGAGTCGGCGACGACCAGCCGGCCCTGGTCCAGGGAGATGCCCTGCACCGGGGCCGGCGGCCTCGGCAGCGGCTTGACCTGCGTGACCACCGGTCTGCCGTCAGGGCCTGCGTGGATGCGCCAAATACCCCAGTCGTCGGCGCCGGTACGGCCGATGGCGACGGCGGTGCCGTCGTGCACCGCGGAGATACCGAGGTTCGCGTCCTGCAGGACGGTCAGGCCGGGGCCGCCCGAGATCGGCTTGGCGTACACCGTCGTGCCCCCGCCGGGGCGGTGGACAAGCCAGTCGCCGACCACCGCGATGTCCTGGGGCGGGTAGGCATCGCTGCCGGCCAGCGTGACCTGGGTGGGCACCGCGGACAGGTCGGAACGGTCGTGGACGAGTACGGTGCGGTCGCCGACGTCGAACAGGACCACGTGCTTCCCCGTGACCTGCGCCTTGGAGTAGGGCGTGGCGGTCAGCGGGGTCGCGTCCGTGACCTCACCGGTCCGGCGATCGACCATGACCGACAGGAACTGCCCGTCCTTCCCGGCGCGGAACAGCAGCCCGTCCGCGTCCCCGCCGTGGGGCTGCCCGAGGTGCACGCCTTCTGGCACACCGGTGACCGGGACGTCCCGCGTGCCGCCGTCGGCGTCCGGGAGCAGCAGGTGCGTCTCCCGCCGGGAGACGCCGTTCGCGTCGGTCACGTCGCGGTAGCCGATCGCCAGGTCCTCGTAGGCAGTGAGCAGCGCGAGGCCCTCGGGGACCCGCAGGGTGCGCCTGCTGCCGTCGGCGGCGTTCCACAGATCGAGGGTCCGGTTCCCGGGGTAGCGGTACTGGAGCACGTCGCCGCTCGCCGCGCTGTAGGGCGCGTCGGCCGACCTGGGCACGGGCACGGAAGTGCCGTCGGCGTATCGCGTCCAGACCAGCCCCTGGCCCTCCAGGGAGTGGAAGACGCCCTGCGCGCCGGCACCGTCGTGCCCGGAGTACGTGGAGCGGGCGTAGAGGCCGGCCGAGAGATACGTGTTCCGCGGCGTCGCCGGCACCACCGTCTCCTGCTGCGGGTCCGCGACGGCGGTGCCCGGCAGGAGCGGGGTCAGTCCACCGGCCAGGACGGCGCAGGCGGCGACGAGACGCAGACGTGTGAAGCCATGGCGAGCCAAGAGAGTCCCTCCCCGGGAACACGGAGACGGTCCCGGCGCCGCACGGCGCTTCCGGCCCCCCGGCCCTCACACCCGTCTCACGAATCGGTTGATGCTACAGCCGCATCCGAGCCCTGGGTAACGGGATCACCCACTGTTCGCCGACCAGAAAGGCGAATCCAGAAGAGGCGAATCCAGAAGAGGCGGATCCAGAAGAAGCCGACCCAGGAGGAGCCGACCTGGCACAGGCGGCCAGGAAAGGCCGTGGCCCCCACCGACGGGTCGGTGGGGGCCACAGGGTCTGTCCGTGCTCAGGGTCAGCCGTTGCGCTTCCAGCGCGGCTTGTCCTCGCGGCGTCCGAAGGAGCCGCCGCCACGGTGGTCGTCACGGCGGCCGTACGGACGCTCGTGGCCGCCGGAGCGGAAGCCGGGGCGGTCGCCCTGGCGGTCCCGGTTGAAGGGGCGGTCGCTGCCCCGGTGGCCGCCGCGCTCGTCACGCCGGTCGAAGGAGCGGGCGGGACGGTCGTCGCGGCGGAAGCCACCACGGTCGCCGTCACGGCGCTCGAAGGAACGGCCACCGCGGTCGCCGTCACGGCGGTCGAAGGAACGCCCACCACGGTCACCGTCACGGCGCTCGTCCCGGCGGAAGCCACC
>NZ_JBIUBW010000002.1:26771-200676 GCF_044548465.1 Streptomyces sp. NPDC052023
CACCACGGTCGTCACGGCGCTCGAAGGAACGGCCCCCACGGTCGCCGTCACGGCGCTCGAAGGAACGCCCACCACGGTCACCGTCACGGCGCTCGTCCCGGCGGAAGCCACCACGGTCGTCACGGCGCTCGAAGGAACGGCCCCCACGGTCGCCGTCACGGCGCTCGAAGGAACGCCCACCACGGTCACCGTCACGGCGCTCGTCACGACGGAAACCGCCACGCTCGCCACCGTCACGACGCTCCCGGCGCTCGTAGGAGGAGGCCCCGGAACGCTCGGGCCGCTCGGCGTCCCGCGCCGCGACCTGCTCCGGCACCGACACCTCGATCACGTCCGGCGCCTCGGTCGCCGCGGCCGCCTCGGCCACCGCGGTCTGCGCCTCGGCGACGGCGGCCTCCGGGTCCTCGCCGCGCTCGCGGGCGACCCGGGCGACCAGCCGGTCGGCCTCCTCACGCAGCTCGGCGGCGCGCCGCTGCGCCCGCTCCAGCTGCTTGGTGAGGTGGGCGACCTCGCGCTCGGCCTGCTGCGCGGCGTTGCCCGCGGACTCGGCCTGCACCTCGGTCATCGACCGGGCGCCGGTGATCTCGGCGACCTCCGGGTCGAAGGCGCCGGCGCCCTGGATGATGTGGCGCGAGGCGTCCACGCCCGCGTCCTCCATCAGGCGGAAGATCTGGCGGCGCTGGTGCGGCAGCGACAGGGAGACGACGGTGCCGGTGCGGCCGGCACGCGCGGTGCGGCCGGCGCGGTGCAGGTAGTCCTTGTGGTCACCGGCGGGGTCGACGTTCAGCACGAGGTCGATGCCGTCGACGTGGATGCCGCGCGCCGCGACGTCGGTGGCGACGAGCACGTTGACGTAGCCGTCCTTGAAGTCCGCCAGCGTCCGGGTCCGGGCGCCCTGCGTCATGCCGCCGTGCAGCGCCTCGGCCTTCGCCCCGGAGTCGCGCAGCTGTTCGGCGACACGGTCGGCGCCCAGCTGGGTGCGGACGAAGATGATGGTGCGGCCCTTGCGGGAGGCGATCGCGGCGGTGACCGGGGCCTTGTCCTTGGGCTTCACGATCAGGATGTGGTGCGACATGGTCGTCACCGCGCCCTGGGCCGCGTCGACCTCGTGGGAGACCGGCTCGTTCAGGTAGCGGTCGACGAGGGTCTGGATCTCGTTCTCCATCGTCGCGGAGAACAGCATCCGCTGACCGCCCGCCGGGACCTGGTCGAGGAGCTCGGTCACCTCGGGCAGGAAGCCCAGGTCGGACATCTGGTCGGCCTCGTCGAGGACGGTGATCTGCACGTCGTCGAGGGAGCAGGCACCGCGGTTGATGATGTCGCGGAGCCGGCCGGGCGTGGCGACCAGCACGTCCACGCCGCGCTCCAGGGCGTAGATCTGGTTCCCCATCGACGTACCGCCGCACACCACCTTCATCTTCAGCCCGAGGACGTCCCCGTACGGCTGGAGCGCGTCGGCGACCTGCATCGCCAGCTCGCGGGTGGGGGTGAGGATGACGGCGCGGGGGCGCTTCTTCTCGGTGCGGCCACCGGCCAGGGTGGCCAGGGTGGGCAGACCGAAGGAGAGGGTCTTGCCGGAGCCGGTGCGGCCACGGCCGAGGATGTCCTTGCCGAGCAGGGCGTCCGGGATGGTCGCGGCCTGGATCGGGAAGGGGGTGGTCACACCGTTCTGCGCGAGCTTGCGCACGACGCCCTCGGGCAGGCCGAGGGCGTCGAAGGTGATCTCGGGGACCTCGGGGGACTGGTCGTCGCCCGAGGGCATGACGGCGTGATCAGTACTGGCGATAGACATACGTCTGCGAAACCTTCCGGAGTCTCATCGGCACGCGCCCGTCAACTCCGTGATTCGCACACGACCGCCTCAATGCGGTCCGCCACGGCAAGGGAGAGTACGCGCCACACGGCGCGCTCTGCGGTGGCGCCGGGCAAATGGGATCAAACGATCTACCACCATACGCACCCACCACCCCGAAAGGCAAACCGGGCCGGAAACGGCTGCTCGGCGGCGCCCCACCGGAAGCCCGGCGAGCACTAGACCGGCGCCCCCGCCTGGGGCGCCGGCTCCCGCTGGACCAGTTGCGGGCTCGTGTCCTCGTGGGCCGACGAGGACGGCTCCGCGACCGTCGGCTCCGGGCTGGTCGGCGGCTCGGGCGTCGGCGGGGGCGGTTCCGGGGCCGGGGTGGTCCGGGTGGGGGTCGGCTCGGGCGGGGGCGGCGGCGGGTCGCCCGGGTCGACGGGGTGCCCGGGGTCGGCCGGCGCATGCCCCGACGCGGACGCCCGTGGCGCCTTCGCCGAGCCGGACGGCTCGGGCTTCGCACCCGGCGAGGCCGAGCGGCCGCCCTTGCCGTCCTTGCCGCGCGCGGGATCCGCGCCGCCCGCTGCCCCGCCGCCCGCGACACCGCCGCCGGACCAGGCCGAGCCTCCGTCGGGCGCCTCGCCGCCCCGCGGTCCCGCCGAGTGCGAGGGCCTGGCCCGGTCACCGTCGTCGTCACCCACGCTCATGCAGCCGGCGGCAGCGGCGGCGGCCACGACGGTGGCGGCCAGGCGGACAGGTACGTACAAGCGGCGCACGGGCAGCCACCTCCGGGGCGGGGTGATGGAGTCAACCTGCCCAACTCCCGCCGCCCACAAGAGGACACGCGCCCCGTTACCCGTATCCCAGCGCGTGCAGCCGCGCGTCGTCGATCCCGAAGTGGTGGGCGATCTCGTGGACGACCGTGATCTCGGTCTCGGCGACGACGTCCTCGCGCGAATCGCACATCCGCAGCGTCGGCCCCCGGTAGATCGTGATCCGGTCCGGCAGCACCCCCGCGTACCACTCCCCGCGATCGGTCAGCGGCGTCCCCTCGTACAGCCCGAGCAGCTCGGGATCGTCGGCGGGCGGTTCGTCCTCGACGAACACCGCGACGTTGTCCATCAGCCTCGTCAGCTCCGGCGGGATCCGGTCCAGCGCCTCGGCGACCAGTTCCTCGAACTCCTCGCGCGTCATCTCCAGCACAGGCCCATTGTCCGGTAAGACCCCGCGCCACGAGACCCCGCCACCAAGCCGCGTTCGACCCACTCGGCGTCGCATATCCTCCAGCGCGCCTGGGCATACGGGACCGATGGCCCGCGTCCCAGCCGCAGTCCTGACCGCAATGAGCCGTTTCCGCCTCCGCCGCCCCCGCCCCGCCGTCGAAGCCGCACTCGTCCCGCCGCCTCCCCACCGCTGGACCCGGGCCCTGGGCCTCACGGCCGTCGTCCTGCTGGGCGCGTGGCTCGGGCTGCTGGTCGTCGGGAACGTCCGGGTCCCGGTCGGCCCGATGGACACGACGATGACCCTGCGCCCGTCCCTGGCCGGCGGCACGAAGATCAACGTCTCCCCGCTGGGCGCCCTGCACCTGGACAGCCACGTCGCCCCGGTCCGGCTCGACGTGAACGTCGACCAGCTCGACCCGGACCGCTCCCAGGCCCTGGTCGACCACCCCGAACGCCTCTCCGGCCTCCAGGACGAGGTCACCCGGGACGTGGGCCACGGCGCCCTCGACCTCGCCGTGCGCTCGTGCGTGGCCGTCGTCGCCGGCGCGACCGCCCTCGGCCTCGCCGTCTACCGCCGCCCGCGCCGCGCCCTGGCCGCCGGCGGCCTCGCGCTCACCCTGCTGGCGGCCTCGGGGGCGACGGCGTACGCCACCTGGAACCCCAAGTCGGTCCTGGAGCCGAGGTTCTCGGGCCTGCTCTCCTCCGCGCCCTCCCTGGTCGGCGACGCCCGCAGCATCGTCACCGAGTTCGACGTCTACCAGCAGGAACTGGCGCGCCTGGTGACCAACGTGACCAAGCTCTACGACGCCACCTCCACGCTCCCCGCGTACCGGCCCGAACCGACCACCATCCGCGTGCTGCACGTCTCGGACATCCACCTCAACCCGGCCGGCTGGAAGATCATCGCCTCGCTGGTCGAGCAGTACGAGGTGAACGTGATCGTCGACTCGGGCGACACGATGGACCACGGCACCTCGGCCGAGAACGGGTTCCTCGACCCGATCGAGGACCTCGGGGCGCCGTACGTCTGGGTGCGCGGCAACCACGACTCGCGGATCACCCAGCGCTATCTGCAGGACCTGAAGAACGTGCACGTCCTCGACGACGGCCGTGCCGTCTCGGTGGCGGGGCTGCGGTTCGCCGGGATCGGCGACCCCCAGTTCACCCCCGACCGCAGCAACAAGCCGGGCGCCGAGGCCTCCCAGGAGCTGGCCGGCGCCCGCCTGGCCACCGCACTGCGCGACCAGAGCGCGGCCGGCACCCCGGTGGACGTGGCCGTCGCCCACGAGCCGCAGGCCGCCCGGCAGACGGACGGCGAGGTCCCGCTCGTCCTGGCCGGCCATGTGCACCACCAGGAGATGGAGGTGCTGCCGTACGGCACCCGGCTGCGCATCGAGGGCTCGACCGGCGGCAGCGGTCTGCGCGCGGTGGAGGACGCGCACCCGGACCCGATCGAGGCGTCGATCCTCTACTTCGACCGTGACACCCGCCGGCTCCAGGCCTGGGACGCGATCCGCCTGGGCGGCCTCGGACTCAGCACGGCGGAGGTCAGCCGCCACCTCGTGGAGGAGAACAAGCCGGGGGTCACACCGTCGGGCGAGCCGTCCCCCACCCCGTCGCGGACCCCCTCCGGGGAACGGAGTCCGTAAACCGTTTTGGCGATCCCTCCCGCCATCCCATATGCTTCTCACGTCCCCGACGCGCTGAGAAGCGCCCAGGCGGGCCGATAGCCCTCATCGTCTAGCGGCCTAGGACGCCGCCCTTTCAAGGCGGTAGCACGGGTTCGAATCCCGTTGGGGGCACTCGCGAGACGTACGGAAACCCACTCCTTGCCGGAGTGGGTTTTTTGTGTGCCGTGCGCGCCGTGCCGTCTCACGCGTGCTTGCGCAGATGCGCCGTCACCTGCATGCCGACCGCCGGGGACAGCCGCCCGGACGGTACGTCGAAGCCCAGCTCCCGGGCGAGCGTCGCACCCCGCAGGTCGAACGCGGCCTCGGTGAGATGCGCCAGCGTGTCCACGGCGGCGCGGGGTACGGCGCAGCCCGGTGACGACAGGGCGGCCGCCATCGGCAGGGCCAGCCACCACCACGCGGCCAGCGGCACGGTCAGCAGGCCCCACCCGGCGGCGTCCTCCTGGCGCAGGCCCTGGACGCCCGCGACGACATGACCGAACTGCGCGAGCGCGCCCCGCACCTCGCCGGCCGCATCCGGGAGATCCGCGCCCTGCTGGACACCCCTGCCGAGGAGCCACGGGCGGCCCCCTTCCGGGCCCCGGCCGGCGGGCGGCGGCCGAGCAGCGCCGGGAACTCGCCGAGGGGATGGACGACTTGGTGGCCCGGGTCCGGGAGCTGCCCGGCCTGGAGGACTTCCTCCGGCTGCCCTCGCTCGAACGTCTCCGGTCCGCCGCCGCGCACGGCCCCGTGGTCGTCGTGAACACCAGCACCGTGCGCTGCGACGCCCTGGTCGTCACCCGCACCGACGTCCGCACGGTCCCGCTCCCCGGCCTCCACCTCGCCGGGGACGGCGGCCTGATCGACCGCGCCGAGGCCCTCCTGAACGCCCTGGCCCTCGTCGGCCGCTCCCCGGCCGACGCCTGGCGGGCCCAGCGCATCCTGACGCGCACCCTCGCCTGGCTGTGGGACACGGTGGCGGCCCCCGTGCTGGACGCCTTGCCGGACACCCCCGCCCCGAGCCGCCTCTGGTGGTGTCCCACGGGCCTGCTCACCCTGTTCCCGCTGCACGCGGCGGGCCACTACTCCGGAGCGCACCGCGACTCCCTCCCCGACCGCCACGTCTGCTCCTACACCACGACCCTGCGAGCCCTGGCGGCCGCCCGGTCCCGCCCCGCCCCCGCGCCGGCGGCACCCCGCGTGCCGGCCGTGGACCAGTCGGACACCCCGGGCCTGCCACGCCTCCCGCACGCCGCGGCGGAGGTACGGCGCCTCTCCGGACGCCTCCCCCGCACCACCGTCCTCACCGGCGCCCAGGCAACCCGCGAGAAACTCCTGAACACCCTTCCGGACCACCCCTACCTGCACTTCTCCGGCCACGGCACCCAGGACCCCACGGACCCGTCGGGCGGCGCCCTCTACCTCCACGACCACGAGCGGTCCGGCCCCCTGACCGTCGCGGACATCTCCCGCCTCCGCCTGGCGGACGCCCGGCTGGCCTACCTCTCCGCCTGCGAGACCGCACGGGGCGCCGCCACCCTGCCCGACGAGGCCGCCCACCTGGCCGGCACCTCCAGCAACTACGCCGCCAGAACAGCGACCCCCCTGTGGTGGGCGGCGTACGTGCACACCGGTCCTTGACGTCCACTCCCGGAGGGCGCGGAATTAACCGGTACGGGGCACCATCCACCCTCTGATATGCTGATCCAGCGACATCGGGCACCAAGAAAGTGCAGGTCAGCCACCGGAGAAGCAACTTTCCGGCGGATTTCTTCCACTCGTTTTGGAGACCCACATCGCCGTGTGCGACACTGTCGTACGCAACAGCCTGGTCCTGTGGAGCAGTTTGGAGTGCTCGCCACCCTGTCAAGGTGGAGGCCGCGGGTTCAAATCCCGTCAGGACCGCTCGGGGTCACACAAACCCCGTGGCTGGGTAGCTCAGTTGGTACGAGCGTCCGCCTGAAAAGCGGAAGGTCGCCGGTTCGACCCCGGCCCCAGCCACCACAGAAACCCCCGTCGAGATCATCGGCGGGGGTTTCGCGTTGCCGCCCCGGACACCCGCAGACCCGCAGGCCCCCGCACCGGCACGAAATCATTCGCCACGGATTTCCCGAGGATGAGATCCTGGAACCCGTATGTCTACGCAGCCTGCCCTCGCCCCCCGCCTGACGGACCTCTCCCTGCGCGACGCGCATCGGCTCGGCCGCAGGCTCGAAGGCGCACGCAAGATCCGCAAGCCGGAGGCCCGTGCCGCCGTACTCGCCGAGATCGAGGCGGAGATCGAGAAGGCCGAGGCGCGCATGGCCGAGCGCCGGGCGCAGGCGCCCGCGGTCAGCTACCCGCCGCAGCTTCCGGTCAGCCAGAAGAAGGACGAGATCGCCGACGCCATCCGCGACCACCAGGTCGTGATCGTCGCAGGCGAGACCGGGTCCGGCAAGACCACGCAGATCCCCAAGATCTGCGTGGAGCTAGGCCGTGGCGCCCGCGGCATGATCGGCCACACGCAGCCCCGCCGGATCGCCGCCCGCACGGTCGCCGAACGGGTCGCCGAGGAACTCGACACGCCGCTCGGCGAGGCCGTCGGCTGGAAGGTCCGCTTCACCGACCAGGTGAACCCGGACGCCACCTTCATCAAGCTGATGACCGACGGCATCCTGCTCGCCGAGATCCAGACCGACCGCGAGCTGCGCGCCTACGACACGATCATCATCGACGAGGCCCACGAGCGGTCCCTGAACATCGACTTCCTGCTGGGCTATCTCGCGCAGCTGCTGCCGAAGCGGCCCGACCTCAAGGTCGTCATCACCTCGGCGACCATCGACCCCGAGCGTTTCTCCCGGCACTTCGGCGACGCCCCGATCATCGAGGTCAGCGGTCGGACGTACCCCGTCGAGGTGCGCTACCGGCCGCTGCTCGAAGAGGACTCCGACGACGCCGACCGCGACCAGATCACCGCGATCACGGATGCCGTCGAGGAGCTGATGGGGGAGGGCAAGGGCGACATCCTGGTCTTCCTCTCCGGTGAGCGGGAGATCCGCGACACGGCGGACGCGCTGGAGAAGAAGAAGTACAGATTCACCGAGGTGCTCCCGCTGTACGCGCGGCTCTCGCACGCCGAGCAGCACCGGGTCTTCCAGCCGCACACCGGACGCAGGATCGTTCTGGCGACCAACGTCGCCGAGACCTCGCTCACCGTCCCGGGCATCAAGTACGTCATCGACCCCGGCTTCGCGCGCATCTCGCGCTACAGCCACCGCACCAAGGTCCAGCGGCTGCCCATCGAGGCGATCTCCCAGGCCAGCGCCAACCAGCGCAAGGGCCGCTGCGGCCGTACGTCCGACGGCATCTGCATCCGCCTCTACAGCGAGGACGACTTCGAGGCCCGCCCGGAGTTCACGGACGCGGAGATCCTCCGTACGAACCTGGCGAGCGTCATCCTGCAGATGACCGCCGCGGGTCTCGGCGACATCGAGAAGTTCCCCTTCATCGACCCGCCGGACCACCGCAACATCCGCGACGGCGTGCAGCTGCTCCAGGAGCTCGGCGCGCTGGACCCCGCGCAGAAGGACACCCGTAAGCGGCTCACCGACACCGGCCGCAAGCTCGCCCAGCTGCCGGTCGACCCGCGGCTGGCCCGGATGGTCCTGGAGGCCGACAAGAACGGCTGTGTCCGCGAGGTCATGGTCATAGCCGCCGCGCTCTCCATCCAGGACCCCCGCGAGCGCCCGGCGGAGAAGCAGGCCCAGGCCGACCAGCAGCACGCCCGCTTCCGGGACGAGACCAGCGACTTCCTCGCCTACCTCAACCTCTGGCGCTACCTGCGCGAGCAGCAGCGCGAGCGCGGCTCCTCGTCCTTCCGCCGCATGTGCAAGCAGGAGTACCTCAACTTCCTGCGCATTCGCGAATGGCAGGACATCTACAGCCAGCTGCGCACGGTCGCCAAGCAGATGGGCATCCACCTCAACGAGGACGACGCCCCCGCCGACCGCATCCACACCTCCCTCCTCGCCGGTCTTCTCTCCCACGTCGGGATGAAGGACGTGAAGGACGGCAACAAGAACGAGTACCTGGGCGCGCGCAACGCCAAGTTCGCGATCTTCCCCGGCTCGGCGCTCTTCAAGAAGCAGCCGCGCTTCGTGATGTCCGCCGAGCTGGTGGAGACCTCCCGGCTCTGGGCACGGGTCAACGCCAAGATCGAACCCGAGTGGGTCGAACCCCTCGCCGGTCACCTGATCAAGCGGACGTACAGCGAACCGCACTGGGAGAAGGACCAGGCGGCCGTGATGGCGTACGAGAAGGTGACGCTGTACGGCGTCCCGATCATCGCCCAGCGCAAGGTGAACTACGGCCGGATCGACGCGGAGGCCAGCCGTGCACTGTTCATCCGGAACGCCCTGGTCGAGGGGGACTGGCGGACCCCGCACAAGTTCTTCGCCGACAACCGCCGGCTGCTGAGCGAGGTCGAGGAGCTGGAGCACCGCGCCCGGCGCCGCGACATCGTGGTCGACGACGAGACCCTGTTCGACTTCTACGACCAGCGGGTGCCCGAACACGTCGTCTCCGGCGCGCACTTCGACTCCTGGTGGAAGCACAAGCGGCACGAGCAGCCCGACTTCCTCGACTTCGAGCGCGAGATGCTCATCCGCGAGTCGGCGGAGGCGGTCACCAAGGCCGACTACCCCGACTCCTGGCGCCAGGGCCCGCTCAAGTTCAAGGTCACCTACCAGTTCGAGCCGGGCGCGGACGCCGACGGCGTCACCGTCCACATCCCGCTCCAGGTCCTCAACCAGGTCACCGACGAGGGCTTCGACTGGCAGATCCCGGGGCTGCGGGAGGAGGTGGTCACGGAGCTGATCCGGTCCCTCCCCAAGCCGATCCGCCGCAACTACGTGCCCGCGCCGAACTTCGCGAAGCGTTTCCTGGACACGGCCGTCCCCCTCCAGGAGCCGCTGACCACCACCATGGCGCGCGAGCTGAAGCGGATGGTCGGTGTGCCCTTCACCGCCGACGACTTCGACTGGGCCAAGGTCCCCGACCATCTGCGGATCACCTTCCGGATCGTCGACGAGCGGCGTCGCAAGCTGGCCGAGGACAAGGACCTCGAGGCGCTGAGGCTCCAGCTCAAGCCGAAGGCCCGCAAGGCCCTCTCGCAGGCCGCCGCGGCCACCGCGGAGCGCAGCGGCGGCGAGTCGGTCGAGCGCAAGGGCCTGACCGACTGGACGATCGGCACCCTCACCCGCGTCTTCGAGACCCGCCGCGCCGGCCAGCCGGTCAAGGCGTACCCGGCGCTCGTGGACGACGGCGACACGGTCTCCGTACGCCTCTTCGACACCGAGGCGGAGCAGGCCGAGGCCATGTGGCAGGGCACGCGCCGGCTCATCCTGCGCAACATCCCGGTCAACCCTGCGAAGTTCGCGTCCGAGAAGCTGACCAACGCCCACAAGCTCGCCCTCTCCGCCAACCCGCACGGATCCGTCCAGGCCCTGTTCGACGACTGCGCGACGGCAGCGGCGGACAAGCTGATCGCCGACTTCGGGGGGCCGGCGTGGGACGAGGAGTCGTACCGCAAGCTCTACGACAAGGTGCGCGCGGAGATCGTCGACACGACCGTGCGCACGGTGGGCCAGGTGCAGCAGGTCCTCGCCGCCTGGCAGGCCTGTGAGCGCCGCCTGAAGGCCGTACGCAGCCCCGCGCTGCTGCCGAACCTCCAGGACGTCCGGGGGCAGCTGGACGCCCTCGTGAAGCCCGGCTTCGTCACGGCGACGGGGCTGAGCCGGCTGCCGCACCTGATGCGCTACCTGGTGGCCGCGGACCGCCGTCTGCAGCAGATGCCGACGAACGTCCAGCGGGACACCACGCGCATGGAGAAGGTCCAGGAGATGCGGGACGAGTACGCGTGGCTCCTGGAGCAGATGCCCCAGGGCCGGCCCGTCCCCGCCGCCGTCCTGGACATCCGCTGGATGATCGAGGAGCTCCGCGTCAGCTACTTCGCGCACGCGCTGGGCACGGCGTACCCGGTGTCGGACAAGCGGATCGTGAAGGCGATCGACGCGGCGGCACCGTGAGGAGCCCCGCACGCTAAGTGAGTTCGACCAGGCGGTCCGGCTCCTGTACAGTCTCTTCTCGCAGCGCAACGCAGAAATCGCGCCGCGAAACCTGGTCCTGTGGAGCAGTTTGGAGTGCTCGCCACCCTGTCAAGGTGGAGGCCGCGGGTTCAAATCCCGTCAGGACCGCAGTACGACCGAGGCCCGCATCCCCTCAAGGGAGCGGGCCTCAGTCATGACCGCATCCCGCGCACACGCCACGCGGCCTCGCCGTGCGAGAGGCCGCGCCCGCGGCGCAGCCGCAGTCGACGCAGCAAATCCCGTCAGGACCGCAACACGACCGAGGCCCGCATCCCCTCAAGGGAGCGGGCCTCAGTCATGACCGCACCCAGGGGAGAGCCCGGGTTCTTCGGAGCCCGGGCTCTCTCGCGTGCGGGGGCGCTCGCCCGCCCACGTGGCCCGTACGCCGCCTTGACGGCGTCACCTTCGGTCGGTACTCAGAAACCAGGGCAACCCGCCCGCTGGGCCCCCGGAGGTGGCATATGGCGGCATCGGTGAGGCATGAGACGCGGGCGTTGCTCCGGGCGCATCTGTCGGCCGCGTCGTCGTACCGGCATGTGACCCGGCACTGCCCGATCTGCCATCGCCTGCTGCGCCTCGCCCTCGCCATGGACTCCGTGCCGCTTGCGACGGACGCCCCTGAGGAGAGCGCCGAGGACGAGCGCCCCGCCGGTGGATGACCACCCCCGTGGCCCCTTGAGTCCCAACTCCCCTACCGCACATAGGACAGAGGCAACAAGCACGTTGGCATGTGACGGGAGTCACCGCATGAGTTTCTGAAACAGCGGTACTTACCCATCTCCTACAACTGGTCAATTTAATATGTGCAATTGCACTGTCCGGCGGGGCCTTGCCGCGGCAGCCCCGACGCCCCTCCCCAGACTCCGACAAGCCCGCCCACGGACTCGCCACCCCGCGCACAAAAAAGATCGCGCTGGACCCGGCGGAGTCCAGCGCGATCGACGACGCACCCTGTCAGTTGCCCGAAGGCCCTGGGCGAGGCCCTGTTGGGGCAGGACCCACGTCGCTTGGAGCTTGGTTCCGGACGCCTCGGCAGGTTGGGGGACCAGCCGATTTGCCCTGTTATTCAGTTGTTCAGGCCTCGCTGCGCTGCTGCGGGATGCCCGCGAGCAGAGCGCGCACCTCAGCCTCGCGGTAGCGGCGGTGCCCGCCGAGCGTACGGATGGAAGTGAGCTTGCCGGCCTTCGCCCACCGCGTGACCGTCTTCGGGTCGACGCGGAACATCGTGGCGACCTCAGCCGGGGTCAGCAGCGGCTCGGCATCAGGGGTGCGAGCGGTCATGAGCGGCCTCCTCGGGAGAACCGAACCTTCTCGGTTCTTTCCTCTAAATTCTGCACCTTGACCCGCGTTGCCCGAAATGGCGGACGCGAGTCGAGTCGGTTATAGGACGAACGGCTTGTCCTCGGCACTACAACTACACCATCTGTCCAGCCGCGTCGGCCAAACCGATGGAATTGCCCTCCCAGGTGTTCATCAGCGACGGATGCCGATGGACCATGCCATAGCGGACAGTCACGCCACTGTGACGATCAGTCACAGGGCGATCAGGAGTCATCAGACCCCCCAAAGCGCGCAATACGTAGATTCCGCCCATAGTTGAGCACACCAGGACGGACAGAGTCCTCCCCGGACTCCTTGTCCTATTTTGGCATGGGGAGGGGCAAGGGACGCAAGAGTCATGTACGTGCGCTCCGTCACCCTTGTCGCATGCATCACACTCTTGACGCATACGCCCAGATCGGGCTCTAGATCCCTTGTTGACGCCCCGTAAGGTGCGTCACAGAACAGTACGTCAGTTCGCCGAACGCAGGTCTCGCACCGAGCGCCAGCGCTCCACCAGCCGCGCGTACGCCTCGCCCGCCGCGGCCCCGTCGCCGGTGCGCAGCGCCTCGATCCCCTCGGCCACGTCGGCCGCCGAGTGGTCGCCCTCCAGGTCACCGGCCGGCAGGGCGTGCACCAGCCCGCCGTAGTCCAGCTCGACCAGCGAGCGCGGGTGGAACTCCTCCAGCCATCGCCCGACGTCCACCAGGCCGTCGATCAGCGGCCCCTCGTCCATGGCGTTCCTCAGCGTGCGCAGGCCGCGGGCCACCCGGCGGCGGGCCTGGACCATGGGCGTGCGGTAGCGCAGCACGGGCGGGGCGTCGTCGGTGCCCCCGGAGCCCTTGTCGTACTCCCGCTCCTCGTCGGAGACGAGCACGAACCAGTTCAGCGGCACCTGCCAGGTCGCCGTGCGGATCCAGGGGCGGGCGTCCGGGTTGCCGGCCAGCCACCGCTCGTAGTCCTGTGTCGCCTGATGGCGCAGGACCGGCGGCAGCACCGCGTCCAGCAGGGGCGGCGCAAGCTCCTCCGCGAGGTCACCCAGCGCCTGCCAGCCCCGCAGCCGGGTCCGCCACGGGCAGATGTGGATCACCCCGTCGGCCTCCAGCACGAAGGCGTCGCTGCTCTCGTGGACCGGCACCGGCACCGGCGGGGTGGGCAGCAAGTCGGCCAGGGAACGGCGAAGTTCGACCTGGTACGAGGGGCGGTCCGGACGGCGGGCGTAGCGCGCCCAGTGAGCGCGCTCCGGCTCCGGGAAGGCGGCCAGCGGCTCGTACACGCGCAGGTACGCCGCATACGGGACGATCACCGAGGACACCTTGGGCACGCCTGCTCCCTCCCCCGCCACCTGCCGGGGAAACCTGCGGAACCCGCCCACAAACGCGCGGGAAAACTATGCAAATCGTCGCACGGACGTACTCCGTGCGGAGGTGATCCTGAGCACTGCTCGGTCGGCGCGGCCCGGAGGCTCTAATCTCGTGCTCACAGGCCCCGCCACCCGCACGGGACCCCTCCCATCGCCGCTTCTTGCCTCAGGAGTCACCACCGTGACCGACGTAACCGGCGCACCTGCTGATGTACTGCACACCCTGTTCCACTCGGACCAGGGCGGACATGAGCAAGTCGTGCTCTGCCAGGACCGCGCGAGCGGCCTGAAGGCCGTGATCGCCCTTCACTCCACCGCCCTCGGCCCCGCCCTCGGCGGTACCCGCTTCTACCCCTACGCGAACGAGGCGGAGGCCGTCGCCGACGCGCTCAACCTCGCGCGCGGGATGTCGTACAAGAACGCCATGGCCGGGCTGGACCACGGCGGTGGCAAGGCCGTGATCATCGGCGACCCGGAGCGGATCAAGACCGAGGAGCTGCTGCTCGCCTACGGCCGCTTCGTGGCCTCGCTCGGTGGCCGGTACGTCACCGCCTGCGACGTCGGCACCTACGTCGCCGACATGGACGTCGTGGCCCGCGAGTGCCGCTGGACCACCGGCAGGTCCCCCGAGAACGGCGGGGCGGGCGACTCCTCCGTCCTCACCGCCTTCGGTGTCTACCAGGGCATGCGCGCCTCCGCCCAGCACCTGTGGGGCGACCCGTCGCTACGGGGCCGCCGGATCGGCATCGCGGGCGTCGGGAAGGTCGGCCACCACCTGGTGGAGCACCTGATGGCGGAGGGCTCCGAGGTCTTCGTCACGGACGTGCGCGAGGAGGCCGTGCGCCGGATCGCCGAGCGGCACCCGGCTGTCACGGCGGTGGCCGACACGGACGCGCTGATCCGCGTCGACGGCCTCGACATCTACGCGCCCTGCGCACTCGGCGGGGCGCTGAACGACTACTCCGTACCGGTACTCACCGCGCGGGTGGTGTGCGGCGCGGCCAACAACCAGCTCGCCCATCCGGGTGTCGAGAAGGACCTCGCCGACCGCGGGATCCTCTACGCGCCCGACTACGTGGTGAACGCCGGCGGCGTCATCCAGGTCGCCGACGAACTGCACGGCTTCGACTTCGACCGGTGCAAGGCGAAGGCCGCGAAGATCTACGACACCACGTTGGCCATATTCGCACGTGCGAAGGCCGACGGGATCCCGCCGGCCGCCGCGGCCGACCGGATCGCCGAGCAGCGGATGGCGGAGGCCCGTACGGCCCGCGGATGGTGACGTTCCGCGGGGCTCGTCCGAGGGTTTGAGCGGTACCTGCCGGTGGACAGTTGGAGAGAACTCTCACTTCGACCGGCGGGTCGGCCGCCGATAAGTGGTTAAAATCGCCACTGACCAGCGAGGACGGGGCGCCTCAAAGGTTCTGGGCACACGCGCGTGCTGCGGGCGACGTACCGTATGGGCGCGGGCTCAGGTACCGTGGAAGCCCTACGGACCGGTCTCTCCACGGAGAGCCCGTGCCGGATCATGAACGCGTGTCAAGACTCTGGGGCCGTCGAGCCCCGTCGTTGAGGGGGTCGAGCCATGGGGCGCGGCCGGGCCAAGGCCAAGCAGACGAAGGTCGCCCGCCAGCTGAAGTACAACAGCGGTGGGACGGACCTCTCACGCCTGGCCGAGGAGCTGGGCGCATCGACTGCGAATACGTCACCGAACACGAACGGTGACCAATTCGAGGACGATGAGCACGACGACGACCTGTACGCACGGTACGCCGACCTCTATGAGGACGACGACGAGGACGAGGAAGGCCAGTCCTCACATCGTCGCGGCGCTTGACCTTGCACTGAGCACTCACCCGGTCGGTGACCCCTGGTTACCGACCGGGTTCTGTGCTGCCCGCGCGGAGCTCAGCTGTCGTAGTCACCCACCAGTGCCGCGCCCGTGGTGTGCTCGCCGCGGTCCGTGATCTCACCGGCGACCCAGGCCTCGACCCCGCGGTCGGCCAGCGTCGCCAGGGCCACCTCGGTGGACTCCTCGGGGACGATCGCGATCATGCCGACGCCCATGTTGAGGGTCTTCTCCAGCTCCAGGCGTTCGACCTCACCCGTCGTGCCGACGAGGTCGAAGACCGGTGCCGGGGTCCAGGTGGAACGGTCGACGACCGCGTGCAGGCCGTCCGGGACGACACGGGCCAGGTTGGCCGCGAGGCCGCCGCCGGTGATGTGGCTGAAGGCGTGCACCTCGGTGGTGCGGGTGAGCGCCAGGCAGTCCAGCGAGTAGATCTTCGTCGGCTCCAGCAGCTCCTCCCCGAGGGTGCGGCCGAGGTCGTCGATGTGCGCGTCGAGGGACAGACCCGCCTGGTTCAGCAGGACGTGCCGGACCAGCGAGTACCCGTTCGAGTGAAGACCGGAGGCCGCCATGGCGATGACGGCGTCACCCGTTCGGATGCGATCCGCGCCGAGCAGCCGGTCGGCCTCCACCACGCCCGTTCCGGCGCCGGCGACGTCGAAGTCGTCCGCTCCCAGCAGGCCGGGGTGCTCGGCCGTCTCACCGCCCACCAGGGCGCAGCCGGCCAGCACACAGCCCTCGGCGATGCCCTTCACGATGGCGGCGACCCGCTCCGGGTGGACCTTGCCGACGCAGATGTAGTCGGTCATGAACAGCGGCTCGGCGCCGCACACCACGATGTCGTCCATGACCATCGCGACCAGGTCGTGGCCGATCGTGTCGTAGACGCCCATCTGGCGGGCGACGTCCACCTTGGTGCCCACACCGTCCGTGGCCGAGGCGAGCAGCGGGCGCTCGTAGCGCTTGAGGGCGGAGGCGTCGAAGAGGCCGGCGAAGCCGCCGAGGCCGCCGAGCACCTCGGGGCGCTGCGTCTTCTTCACCCACTCCTTCATCAGCTCGACCGCGCGGTCGCCCGCCTCGATGTCGACACCGGCAGCCGCGTAGGAGGCACCGGTGACAGGACCCGTCGCCGAAGGCGACTGATTGTCTGCAGCAGACATTGCCTGGGATCTTTCGGTTGGTGATACGAGGCTTGGGTGCCTACGGACGGCGGATCGCGTCGGCCGCGGCCGTGGCCGCCGGACCGGCCGCCAGCTCCGTCTCCAGCAACTGCTTGCCCAGCAGCTCGGGGTCCGGGAGCTCCATCGGGTACTCGCCGTCGAAGCAGGCGCGGCACAGGTTCGGCTTGGCGATGCTGGTCGCGTCGATCATGCCGTCGATGGAGATGTACGCCAGGGAGTCGGCGCCGAGCGAGGTGCCGATCTCGTCGATCGTCATGCCGTTGGCGATGAGCTCGGCGCGGGTGGCGAAGTCGATGCCGAAGAAGCAGGGCCACTTCACGGGCGGCGAGGAGATCCGGATGTGCACCTCGGCGGCGCCGGCCTCGCGGAGCATGCGGACCAGGGCGCGCTGGGTGTTGCCGCGGACGATCGAGTCGTCGACGACGACCAGCCGCTTGCCCTTGATGACTTCCTTCAGCGGGTTCAGCTTCAGCCGGATACCGAGCTGGCGGATCGTCTGGGAGGGCTGGATGAACGTACGGCCGACGTACGCGTTCTTCACCAGACCCGCACCGAAGGGGATACCCGAGGCCTCGGCATAGCCGATGGCGGCCGGGGTGCCGGATTCCGGGGTCGCTATGACCAGGTCGGCCTCGGCGGGCGCCTCCTTGGCGAGGCGGCGGCCCATCTCGACCCGGCTCAGATACACGTTCCGGCCGGCGATGTCGGTGTCGGGGCGGGCCAGGTACACGTACTCGAAGACACAGCCCTTGGGCTTCGCGTCCGCGAATCGGGAGGTCCGCAGGCCGTTCTCGTCGATGGCGAGGAACTCGCCCGGCTCGACCTCGCGCACGAAGCTGGCGCCGACGATGTCGAGGGCCGCGGACTCGGAGGCGACGACCCAGCCGCGCTCCAGGCGGCCCAGGACCAGCGGGCGGATGCCCTGCGGGTCACGGGCGGCGTACAGGGTGTTCTCGTCCATGAAGACGAGGCTGAAGGCTCCCCTGACCTGCGGCAGGACGACCGGGGCCGCCTCCTCGACGGTCAGCGGCTTGCCGTCGGCGTCGACCTGGGCGGCCAGCAGGGCCGTCAGCAGGTCGGTGTCGTTGGTGGCGGCGACCCGGGTGGTACGGCCGTCCTGCTTGGGCAGTTCGGCGACCATCTCGGCGAGCTTGGCCGTGTTGACCAGGTTGCCGTTGTGGCCGAGCGCGATGGAGCCGTGCGCGGTCGCGCGGAACGTCGGCTGGGCGTTCTCCCACACCGAGGCGCCGGTGGTGGAGTAGCGGGCGTGACCGACCGCGATGTGGCCCTGCAGGGAACCGAGCGAGGTCTCGTCGAAGACCTGCGAGACCAGGCCCATGTCCTTGAAGACGAGGATCTGGGAGCCGTTGCTGACCGCGATTCCCGCGGACTCCTGGCCCCGATGCTGGAGGGCGTAGAGCCCGAAGTACGTGAGCTTTGCGACCTCTTCGCCTGGCGCCCAGACACCGAAGACGCCGCATGCGTCCTGGGGGCCCTTCTCGCCGGGAAGCAGATCGTGATTGAGTCGACCGTCACCACGTGGCACGCCACCGAGTGTAGGCGAGGTCGACCACTGGTCCGAATTGGGGATACCGGGCGGTAACGGATCACTTCGCGGCGGCCGCTGTCACCGTCTCGCCGTTTTCGCTGGTCAGCGTGAGGCTGCGGTGGTCCAGGCGGAAGGTCACCGTGCCGTCGAAGAGCCGCAGGAGGCGCTTTTCGGTCGCCATGAGTGAGGCTTCGCACATCATGCGCGTGGTGGACGCGGGGCCGAGGGTGATCCGGCCGTCGCGGACGGTGGCCTCGGCCGTCACCTTGTTGCACGTGAGGCGGCCGCTGACCGTGCCGGCGTCCTTGTCGAAGGTGAGATGCGCCTTGCCCTCGGCGCCTTGGGGGAGGGGCTCCGCGGCGCCGTCCGGGCCGCCCTTGCCGAGGGTGGTGACCGTCCACTTCGTCCCGTACAGCGGGGCAGGCTCCTCCTGCGTCAGCTGGACGGTGTCGCCGGCGTCCGTGGTGAGGGTGAGGCGCTCACCGGTGACCTCGGTCTTCAGGGGGCCGTCGGCGAGAGTGCGGGCGAGGTTCTTCTCGAAGGTCATGGGCTTCTCCTCGCAGGCCATCTCGGTCGCCGTGGCGTCGCCGAGCCGGACCCGGTCGCCGTCGAAGGAGGCCTGCGCGCTGAAGTGGTTGCAGCCGTAGTTGCCCTCGGCCTTGCCGCTGTCGTCGATCGTGACGTGCGCGTCGGCGGGGGCGTCGTGCTTCGTGCCGTCGACGGTGACGCTGTCGACGGTCCAGTGGACGCCCGTGACGGGCCGGCGGGCATCGGCCGTCGTACTGCCCGCCTGTTCACTGCCGCAGGCGACGGCGAGCGGGAGGAGGGCGAGGGCCGCGGTGAGGGTGATGCTCTGCTTCTTCCTGTACATGCCGATTCGACGGGGCAGGTGGGGTGATCGGTTCCCCTCTCAGGCCAGCAGCGGAAGGAGTTTCTCCAGATCGGCCCGTCCGCCACTGGCGCTCACCTTCGCCCCGGCCACGGCGTCCGCCCAGGTGAGGCGTCCGGTCGCGAGCCGGACCCAGGTCAGCGGGTCCGTCTCGATCACGTTGGGCGGGGTGCCACGGGTGTGCCGCGGCCCCTCGACACACTGCACCACGGCGTACGGCGGGATCCGCACCTCGGTCGAACCGCCGGGGGCCTTCGCGGCGAGCGTGTCGGCGAGCAGCCGGGTGGCCGCGGCCAGGGCCTGCCGGTCGCAGGGGATGTCCAGGCCCGGCACGGCGGCGTTCAGGTCGTCGGTGTGCACGATCAGCTCGACCGTGCGGGTGACGACGTAGTCGGCCAGGGGGAGCGCGCCGGCGCTGGTGGGGAGCAGGCGGGTGCCCGGATGCGCGTCGAGGCCCGCGGTGAAACGCCGCTCCGCGTCGGCGAGGTATGCGTCCAGGTCGGGGTGGTCCTCGGCGAGGCGGTGCGCGGTGCCGGCGATGGCGGGCGCGTCGGCGGCGATGGCGGCGGGCCAGTCGGTCGGCCGGGCGTCCTGCCGGGCGGGCTCGGGCTCACCGAGCAGCCGGCAGACGGCCGTGAGGGCGGTCCCGATGTGCGCGACGAGGTCCCGTACGGTCCAGTCGCCCAGGCCGGTGGGCAGGGCGAGCTGCCCCGGGGTGAGACCGCGGACGGCCTGGCGGATCTCGCCGAACTGGGCAAGCACGGCAGCACGGGTCTTGACGGGGTCGTAGGCGCGGGGGCGCTTCCTGGCCGGGGGCATGACGGGAGCCTAGTGCCGCGACAGGCGACGTTCGCCCGTTGAGGAGCGGCGTCTGGTGCGTGCTCTCGGCGTGCCGGGTGCACGCCCTCGTTCTGGATGTACTGGGGCTTGTGCCCCGTACGGCGAGTGGGGGTCCCCCCTGCTCGAAGAGCTTGGGGGAGCGTGCCGGGCGTCGCGACGGGGCGAACGTTGCCTGTTGCGGCACTAGGTCAGCGGCGAAGGCCGAGGAGGCCGGGAGCTTCACGTCCGTGCGGCGGCGGCCGGTGACAGGGTCGCGCACTTTCGCGACCCCACCCCCGCGCGGAAAGGCCCCGCCCTGGTGACGGGGCGGGGCCTTCACGGTCGGTGCCGGGGCGCTCAGGCGAGCAGCGCCGGAATCGTCGCCTCGTGCGCCTCGCGCAGTTCCTCCAGCGTGAGGGTGAACTCGCCCTGGACGTCCACCGTGTCGCCGTCGACGACGCCGACGCGGGTGGCCGGGAGGGCGCGGGCGCCGCACATGTCGGTGAAGCGGAGTTCCTCGGAGCGCGGAACCGCGACGATCGCGCGGCCCGCGGACTCGGAGAAGAGGAACGTGAAGGCGTCCAGGCCGTCGGGGACGACCAGGCGGGCGCCCTTGCCGCCAAGCAGTGCCGACTCGACGACCGCCTGGATCAGGCCGCCGTCCGACAGGTCGTGAGCGGAGTCGATCATGCCGTCGCGGGAGGCGGAGATCAGGATCTCGGCCAGCAGGCGCTCGCGCTCCAGGTCCACCTCGGGCGGCAGGCCGCCGAGGTGGTCGTGGACGACCTGGGACCAGGCCGAGCCGCCGAACTCCTCACGGGTGTCGCCGAGGAGGTAGAGAAGGTGACCCTCCTCCTGGAAGGCGACCGGCGTGCGGCGCGCCACGTCGTCGATCACGCCGAGCACCGCCACGACCGGGGTCGGGTGGATGGCCGCCTCGCCCGTCTGGTTGTAGAGCGAGACGTTGCCGCCGGTCACGGGCGTGCCCAGCTGCTGACAGGCGTCGGCCAGACCGCGCACCGCCTCCGCGAACTGCCACATCACCGCGGGGTCCTCGGGGGAGCCGAAGTTCAGGCAGTCGGAGACCGCGAGCGGCTTCGCGCCGGTCGTGGCCACGTTCCGGTAGGCCTCGGCGAGGGCCAGCTGGGCGCCCTTGTACGGGTCGAGCTTGGCGTACCGGCCGTTGCCGTCCGTGGCGATGGCGACGCCCAGGCCGGTCTTCTCGTCGATCCGGATCATGCCGGAGTCCTCGGGCTGCGCGAGGACGGTGTTGCCCTGGACGAAATGGTCGTACTGGGACGTGATCCACTTCTTCGAGGCCTGGTTCGGGGACGCCACCAGCTTGAGGACCTGGTCCTTCAGCTCCTGGGAGGTCTCCGGGCGCGGCAGCTTGTTCGCGTCGTCGGCCTGGAGGGCGTCCTGCCAGGACGGGCGGGCGTACGGGCGCTCGTAGACCGGGCCGTCGTGGGCTACGGTTCGCGGGTCGACGTCGACGATCTTCTCGCCGTGCCAGTAGATCTCCAGGCGGTCGCCGTCGGTCACCTCACCGATGACCGTGGCGATGACGTCCCACTTCTCGCAGATCTCCAGGAAGCGGTCGACCTTGCCGGGCTCGACGACCGCGCACATCCGCTCCTGCGACTCGCTCATCAGGATCTCCTCGGGGGAGAGCGTCGAGTCGCGCAGGGGTACGTCGTCCAGGACGACGGTCATGCCGCCGGAGCCGTTGGAGGCGAGTTCGCTGGTCGCGCAGGACAGGCCCGCGGCGCCCAGGTCCTGGATGCCGACGACCAGCTTCTCGGCGAACGCCTCCAGGGTGCACTCGATGAGGAGCTTCTCCTGGAAGGGGTCGCCGACCTGGACGGCGGGGCGCTTGGAGGGCTTGGCGTCGTCGAAGGTCTCCGAGGCCAGGATGGACGCGCCGCCGATGCCGTCGCCGCCGGTCCGGGCGCCGTAGAGGATGACCTTGTTGCCCGCGCCGGACGCCTTCGCGAGGTGGATGTCCTCGTGCCGCATCACGCCGATGGCACCGGCGTTGACCAGCGGGTTGCCCTGGTAGCAGGAGTCGAAGACGACCTCGCCGCCGATGTTGGGCAGGCCCAGGCAGTTGCCGTAGCCGCCGATGCCGGCGACGACGCCGGGCAGCACGCGCTTGGTGTCGGGGTGGTCGGCGGCGCCGAAGCGCAGCGGGTCGACCACCGCGACCGGGCGGGCGCCCATGGCGATGATGTCGCGGACGATGCCGCCGACACCCGTGGCCGCGCCCTGGTAGGGCTCGACGTACGACGGGTGGTTGTGCGACTCGACCTTGAAGGTGACCGCGTAGCCGAGGCCGACGTCCACGACACCGGCGTTCTCACCGATGCCCACCAGCAGCGCGTCGCTCTGCGGCGCCTTCTCGCCGAACTGGCGCAGGTGGACCTTGGAGGACTTGTAGCTGCAGTGCTCGGACCACATCACCGAGTACATGGCGAGCTCGGCGCCGGTCGGGCGGCGGCCGAGGATCTCCACCACCCGCTCGTACTCGTCCTTCTTCAGGCCGAGTTCGGCCCAGGGCAGCTCGACGTCGGGGGTCGCGGCCGCGTGCTCGACCGTGTCCAGAGGCGTCCTGCTCATGCGTTGACCAGCTTCTTGAGGATCGAGGTGAAGAAGGGCAGGCCGTCGGTGCGGCCGGTGCCGATGAGGGACTCGACTGCGTGCTCCGGGTGCGGCATGAGGCCCACGACGTTCCCGGTCTCGTTGGTGACGCCGGCGATGTCGCGCTGGGACCCGTTGGGGTTGACGTCCAGGTAGCGGAAGGCGACCCGGCCCTCCGCCTCCAGTGCGTCGAGGGTGCGCTCGTCGGCGACGTACTGCCCGTCGATGTTCTTCAGCGGGATGTGGATCTCCTGGCCGGCGCTGTAGTCGCTGGTCCAGGCGGTCCGGTCGTTCTCCACCCGCAGCTTCTGGTCGCGGCAGATGAAGTGCAGGTGGTTGTTGCGCAGCATCGTGCCGGGCAGCAGGTGGGCCTCGGTGAGGATCTGGAAGCCGTTGCAGATGCCGAGCACCGGCAGTCCGGACTTCGCCTGCTCGATCAGGGGTTCCATCACCGGCGAGAAGCGGGCGATGGCGCCGGCGCGCAGATAGTCGCCGTAGGAGAAACCTCCGCACAGCACCACCGCGTCGACCTGCTTGAGGTCCTTGTCCTTGTGCCAGAGGGCGACGGGTTCGGCGCCGGCGATACGGATCGCGCGCTGCGTGTCCCGGTCGTCGAGGCTGCCCGGGAAAGTGACGACGCCAATACGAGCGGTCACTTGGCGGCCTCCGCGACTTCCTCCACCTTGATGGTGAAGTCCTCGATCACGGTGTTGGCGAGGAAGGATTCCGCGAGCTCGTGGATGCGGGCGAGCGCGGCCTCGTCGACCGGTCCGTCCACTTCCAGTTCGAATCGCTTTCCCTGACGTACGTCGGAGATGCCGTCGAAACCGAGGCGCGGCAGTGCGCGCTGCACCGCCTGGCCCTGGGGGTCGAGGATCTCCGGCTTGAGCATGACGTCGACTACGACGCGTGCCACTGGCACTCCCGGTGTGTGGTGCTGAGCAGGTTCCTTCAGACTACCCGCACAAAATTTCTACGCGGGTAGAGTTGTAGGAAGCTACGGATCGATGGTCACGGTCATGCATCGACAGCGCGCGTTCACGAAAAGTTCCGGGAAAGATGCGAGATCCACCCGCGAGAGCTATTGCGCCGGGACACGCGGAGAGATTTAGTCGGGCTTCACAATGCTTTGCCGGGCACTGTACAAATGAATTGGCAAAAGCCGACACTCGGCATGTCGTCGCAGCTGAGCTGGATAGACGTGCCGTACGAAGGGACCGATATTCGTGGCGCAGAAGGTCGTGGTCACTCTCTTTGACGACATCGACGGCTCGGAAGCGGCGGAAACGATCGCCTTCGGACTCGACGGCAAGTCGTACGAGATCGACCTGAATGAAGCCAATGCCAAGAAACTGCGTAAGGCGCTCGCGCCCTACGTGGACGCCGGCCGCAAGCGGTCCAGGTCGGGCAAGGCCTACCGGCAGACGGAGGTCGCCCCCGACCCGGCGGCCGTTCGGGCCTGGGCGCAGGCGAACAAGATGGACGTACCCGCGCGGGGCCGCATCCCCAAGAAGGTCTACGAGGCGTTCACCGCGGCGCAGTGAGCCGGCCGCCCGAACCGACTCCGTGGGCCGGACTCCGACGCGCGTTCAGCGGCCGCCCGGAGCAACCGACTTGCACAGCACCCCGGGTGATCAGCTAGAGTCTGGAGCACGCCGCCGGGCGGGGAAGAAAAACCCCAGCTCACGGAGTACATGCGGGTGTAGTTCAGTAGTAGAACATCCCCCTTCCAGGGGGAAGGCGCAGTGTGCGATTCCTGTCACCCGCTCTGCATCACCGTCCGGACCACTCTTGTGGATCAGGTAGGCTGGTGCTCGCACCGATCGATGGCCGTCGTTTTCTGGCTGACGATCGAGGGTGCATGCGGACGTAGCTCAGTTGGTAGAGCGCAACCTTGCCAAGGTTGAGGTCGCGAGTTCGAGCCTCGTCGTCCGCTCTCTCTTCGAAGGCCCCGGTCAATGACCGGGGCCTTCGGCGTTTTCCCCATGCATCGGGCCTCTGACATTTGTCATGCGCAGTGATGACACCGCGCACTGCTTCCGGGCTTTCGCCGCCGTGATGCTGAAGGCATGAACACGAACGAGCACGAGCACGTGATTGAGGTCTCCGACCTGAGGCGTGTCTACGGGGGCGGGTTCGAGGCGGTGCGCGGGATCACGTTCCACGTGAAACATGCCGAGGTCTTCGCGCTGCTGGGCACCAACGGGGCGGGCAAGACGTCGACCGTCGAACTACTGGAAGGCCTCGCGGCACCGACCGGGGGCCGGGTGCGAGTGCTGGGGCACGATCCCTGCGCCGAGCGGGCCGCCGTACGGTCGCGGACGGGGGTGATGTTGCAGGAGGGGGGCTTTCCCTCCGAGCTGACCGTCGCGGAGACCGTCCGGATGTGGGCGGGCTGTACGAGCGGGGCGCGGCCGGTGGACGAGGCGCTGGAGCTTGTCGGGCTCGGCCGGCGGTCCGGCGTCCGCGTGAAGCAGCTCTCCGGGGGTGAACGACGGCGGCTGGATCTTGCGCTGGCGCTGCTCGGCAGGCCCGAGGTGCTGTTCCTCGACGAGCCGACGACCGGGCTGGACGCCGAAGGGCGCCGGGACACCTGGGAGTTGGTGCGGGAGCTGCGGGACGCCGGGACGACGGTCCTGCTGACCACGCACTACCTGGAGGAGGCCGAGGGCCTGGCCGACCGGCTGGCGATCCTGCACAAGGGGCGGATCGCGGCAGCCGGCACGCCCGCGGAGGTGACGGCGTCCCAGCCGGCCCGGATCTCCTTCGAGCTGCCGGACGCCTACCACCTCGGAGATCTGCCGGCCCTCGCTGAACTGGGGGTCGTCGGCCACGAGGTGCGCGGGCGGACCGTACGGCTGCGCACGCACGAGGTGCAGCGGACGGCCACCGAAGTGCTGGTGTGGGCCCGGGGCGCCGGGGTCGAACTGCGCGGACTCGATGTGCGATGCGCCTCGCTGGAGGAGGCGTTCCTGCAGATCGCCGGGCGGATGTCCGCCGCGGAGAAGGAGGAGGTGGCGGCCGTATGACCACGGTCACCGGACGGATGAACGCCCTCGCGCGGGCGGAGCTGACGCTGCTGGGACGGAGCCGGGCGACACTCGTCACGGCCGTGCTCGTGCCGCTGTTGCTTCCGCTGAGCGTGCGGGCGGCGATCGACGGAATGGATCTCGCGGACGCCGGGCTCACGGTCGGGACCGTCCTGCTGCCCGCCGCGATCGGGTTCTCGCTGCTCTTCGCGGTCTACGCGGCGCTCACCAATGTCTATGTGGTGCGGCGTGAGGAGCTCGTGCTCAAGCGGTTGCGCACCGGTGAGCTGCGGGACGCGGAGATCCTCGTCGGGGCCGCGCTGCCGGCCTCCGGCATCGGGCTGGCGCAGTGCGTGCTGCTGGCGGCCGGCAGCACGGTCGTTCTCGACCTCGGGGCGCCGCCCGCCCCTCATCTCGCGGTGGCGGGTGTGCTGTTGGGGCTGGTGCTGTGCGGGGCGCTCGCCGCGGTCACGGCCACGTTCACCAGGACCGCCGAGAGCGCCCAGGTGACCAGCCTGCCGATGATGTTCGTGTCCATGCTCGGCTCGGGTGTGACCGTGCCGCTGGAGGTGCTGCCCGACCGGCTGGCCTCGGTGTGCGAGCTGCTGCCGCTGACGCCTGCCATCACGCTGGTGCGCGGGGGATGGACCGGGAATCTGCCGGCGTCCGAGGCGCTCGGCGCCATGGCGGTCGCCCTGGTCTGGATCGCCGTCGCCGTGTTTGCTGTACGCCGATGGTTCCGCTGGGAACCGCGACGCTGACGGAGAGAAGGGGCGGGCAGGTGTCCAGGCCGGGGAGCTGGTGGCGGGGGAAGAGCACGCCGGCGAAGGTGGAGACGTACACGCGGTGGTCGTTCCACTTCTTCGCGGTGATCGAGTTCCTCACGGCCGGGCTTCCCGCCGCCGGCGCGGTGGGGCCTCGGCTCGGCGGCCTGCTGATGCTGGTGGTGGGTGCGCACTGCGCGATCGGCGCCGTGACCGCCTCGCGGGCGCTGGACTGGACCCGGGGTCGGCGTGAGCAGCCCGTGCGGCTGATGTGGACACTCGCCGTGGTCACCGCGGCCTACGCCGTGGTGGCCCTGGCGGTCTCGGAGCACGGCCCGGACCGTGACGGCGTCGATTCGGCCGCGGGGTCGGTCTTCGGGGTCGTCGTGGTCTTCGGCGGCGGCATCATCGCGCTCGGGGTGCGTGACCGGCGACGGGTGTTCGCGGTCGTCGGGGGCTTCGCGGTGGGCGCCGGACTCCTGGCGTTCCCGATGCACGCTTCCGTGACCTCCGCGCTGGTCGTCTCGTTCGTCGTGCTGCTCGGCACCGGATTTCTCGCCTTCACCTCCGTCTTCTCCGTCTGGCTGCTCGACGCCGTCTACGAACTCGACGCCGCACGTGAGACCCGGGCGCGGCTCGCCGTCGCGGAGGAGCGGCTGCGGTTCGGGCGGGACATGCACGACGTGATGGGACGCAACCTCGCCGTGATCGCGCTGAAGAGCGAGCTGGCCGTGCAGCTGGCGCGGCGGGGGCGGGCCGAGGCGGTGGACCAGATGATCGAGGTGCAGCGGATCGCGCAGGAGTCCCAGCGTGAGGTGCGGGAGGTCGTACGGGGATACCGGGAGGCCGACCTCGGGGTCGAACTCGCCGGTGCGCACGGCGTGCTGACGGCCGCCGGGATCTCCTGCGAGGTGTCCGGGGAGGACGCGGCGGCGGGGCTGCCGGGCGAAGTGCAGTCGGCGCTGGGGTGGGTGGTGCGGGAGGCCACCACCAATGTGCTGCGGCACGGGGATGCCGCGTTGTGTGTGGTGAGGCTGCGGGTGGTCGAGGGGCGTGTGGTGCTGACGGTGGAGAACAACGGGGCTGCCGGGACCGCCGGTGGCGGAGGGGGATCCGGGCTGGCGGGGCTGCGGGAGCGGCTGGCGGCGGTCGACGGGACGTTGGAGGCCGGGCCCACCGGGCGGGGGCTGTTCCGGGTGGTGGCCGAGGTGCCGCTGGCGGCCGCCGTGCGAGAGGTGGCGTCGTGACGGTACGCGTACTGCTCGCCGACGACGAGCATCTGATCCGGGGGGCGCTGGCCGCCCTGCTGTCGCTGGAGGACGACCTGATGGTGGTCGCCGAGGCGGCCAGCGGGCCCGAGGCGCTGGCGATGGCACGGGCGCACGAGCCCGACGTGGCCGTGCTGGATCTCCAGATGCCCGGCGCCGACGGTGTGAAGGTCGCCACATCGCTGCGGGCCGAACTGCCCGGCTGCAGGACGCTGATCGTCACCAGTCACGGCCGGCCGGGGCATCTGAAGCGGGCGCTGGCGGCGGGCGTGCGGGGGTTCGTGCCGAAGACGGTCAGCGCGCAGCGGCTCGCGGAGATCATCCGCACCGTCCACGCCGGGAACCGGTATGTCGACCCGGAGTTGGCCGCCGACGCCATCTCCGCCGGGGACTCGCCGCTCACCGCGCGGGAGGCCGAGGTGCTGGAGCTGGCCGCCGACGGGGCGCCGGTCGCCGAGGTCGCCGAGCGGGCGGCGCTGTCCCAGGGAACCGTGCGGAACTATCTGTCGTCGGCCGTGTCCAAGCTCGGGGTGGAGAACCGGCATGCGGCTGTCCGTCTCGCCCGCGAGCGGGGTTGGGTATAGTTGCTGTCGCGCCGCGGCGCACTGCGGACGTAGCTCAGTTGGTAGAGCGCAACCTTGCCAAGGTTGAGGTCGCGAGTTCGAGCCTCGTCGTCCGCTCTGGATGAGCCCCCCGGTTCCGGCCGGGGGGCTTTTTCGTCTTCTGCTGGGCTTCTTCGTCCGGCTACGACCAGCTGAGGCCCGTCAGACGCTCGTACGCCTCCACGTACTTGGCCCGGGTCGCCTCGACGACGTGCTGCGGCAGCGCCGGTGGGGGCTGCTCGCCGGCCCGGTCCCAGCCGGACTCGGCCGAGGTCAGCCAGTCACGGACGTACTGCTTGTCGTACGACGGCTGCGAACGGCCCGGCTCCCACCGGTCGGCCGGCCAGAAGCGGGAGGAGTCGGGGGTGAGGACCTCGTCGGCGAGGACGAGGTCCTCACCGTCGAAGCCGAACTCGAACTTGGTGTCCGCGAGGATGATCCCCCGGTCGCGGGCGATGTCGCGGGCGCGCTGATAGACGGCGAGGGTGGCCTGGCGCAGCTGGGCGGCGGTCTCGGCGCCGACCTGACGGGCGACCTCCTCGTAGGAGACGTTCTCGTCGTGCTCGCCGACCTCGGCCTTGGTGGCCGGGGTGAAGATCGGGGCGGGGAGCTCGGAGCCGTCGACGAGGCCTTCCGGGAGGGCGAGGCCGCAGACCGTGCGGGACTCGACATACTCGGCCAGGCCGGAGCCGGTGAGGTAGCCGCGGGCCACGCACTCCACGGGGACCATCCGCAGTGACGTGCAGATCAGGGTGCGGCCCGCCCAGTCGGCGGGGGCGCCCGGCGGGAGTTCGGTGCTCAGGACATGGCTGGGGACCAGGTCGGCGAGCTGGTCGAACCACCACAGCGACAGCTGGGTGAGGACGCGGCCCTTGTCGGGGATCTCGGTCGGCAGCACCCAGTCGTAGGCGGAGATACGGTCGCTGGCGACCATCACGAGATCGCCCGCCTCGTTCCGGTACAGCTCTCGCACCTTGCCGGTGTGCAGATGCACCAGGCCGGGGACCTCGGTCGGCTCGGGCTTTTCGACGAATCCGGACACGGTTCCTCCCCGTGGTTCTGTCCAAGTGGGTCGATTCTCCCGTATGCCGGCGGGGGCGCGGACAGCGGGTCACGGGGGCGTCGTGATCGGTCGCGCCGGGCGGCCGTACCGTTCAGTCGCGTTTGCAGATGCGGTCCAGAAGGTTTGCGGTGGCCCGCTGGATACGGGCGTCCACATGGCCGGGGCGGTCCAGAGCCGGGGACCACGCGAACGTTCCGGCCGCGAAGACCAGGGCGCCGGAAGGGGCGCGGTAGAGGGACGTCTCCTGATGGCGGAGGACGCCCTCGCTGTCGGTGTACGGGGAGTGGGCGAGCAGGATGCGCTCGTCGTGGTCGGGCAGCGGGGTGCGCGGGAAGTAGCGGTCGGCCTCCCCGGCCACGAGGCCCTCGATCTCGTGGCCCTCGTGCGCGCCGGTCGCCTCCCACAGCCAGTGGCCGGCGTTGCGGACGATCAGCGGACGCGGTTCGGGGACCCGGCCCGCGTACTGGATGCCGATCAGCTGCTGCTCCGGGCGGTCGATCTCCCGCCACAGCACCGGCCTGCCCGGGCCCTTGCGTTTGCGGCAGGTCAGGAGCCGGTTCGGGGTGCCGGACGGGGACGGGCCCAACTCCACCTGCCAGTACATGGAGTTGGAGGAGAGGAAGACGAGGGACGTGCCGTGCTCGCGGGCCAGCTCCGCCGTGCGGCGCATGTGCGTGGACCAGTACTCGTCGTGGCCCGGGAAGACCAGGCCGCGGTACCGGGCCGGATCGACGCGTCCGGCGTGCAGGTCGCGGGCGTCCGCGTAGGCCAGGTCGTAGCCGTAGCGCTCGGCCCAGCGGATGAAGTCGTAGGCGTGGCCCACGTGCAGGGGCAGGCCCGCGCCGGCGTACGGCCGGTCGAAGGAGACGGTCGTCGCGGCGTCGGACTCGCCGAGCAGCCGGCCGTTCTCGTCCCAGGCGTGGTAGAGGCTCGCGCCGGTGCGGCCGTCCTCGGGATAGAGGTTGTACGCCTGCCAGGTGACGTCGGGCAGCACCAGCAGCAGGTCGGCCGGGTGGTCGTTGCGGACCGTGAAGGGCACGTGGGACCTGTAGCCGTCGGCGGTGGTGAGAACCGCGACGTATGCGCCCACACTCCAGTACGACGGGATCTGCAGCCGCCAGGACAGCCACCAGTGGTGGCAGGAGACCGTGCGGTCGGCGGTGAGCGGTGGCGGCTGGACGATGCCGGAGAGGCGGGGGCTGGTGGTGATCTTGGCCGCGCCGTGGCCGCCGTAGTGGCCGATGCGGTAGATGTCGACGGCGAATTCCTGGGGCGGGTCGACGGTCACGTGGAAGTCCACGGCCTCACCGGGGGCCACCGCGCCGGTGGAGATGAAGCCCTTGATCTGGCGGCGCACGTCGTCGGCGGCCCGGGGGCCGCCGGAGCGGGGGGCGGGGACACGGGACGCGGCGGCGCCGGGGGGCTGCCGGGCGCCGGGGACCGGGTCCACGTACCAGGGGACCACTTGTCCGGTGTCGTCGAAGTACGTCTCGCTGCCGCGCAGCCAGGGAAGTGGGCCCTGGCCGAAAGGATCCGTCACGGCGTGTGCCAGGGCTCCCGACTCCCAGCGGCGAATCTGCTCCGACCCCATGGTCGCTTCCCCTCCCTCGGCGCCGTTCGTTCCGGTGGTGCGGTGGCTCTTTCGGTGGTGGTGAGTGCGCTGTGGCGTGGCACGGTGCGGCTGTCTTGCTGCGCCTGCCTGGCTGAGGCTGTCTTGCTGGGGCTGTCTTGCTGGGGCTGTCTTATGTCGAGTGCGTTTGCCATGTGCGCGTTCAGTACCCAGCACATCACATTACGCACGGACTCCGTCACTGTTCGTTTCGAATTGACCGAAAGCGGAAGCTGTGACTCCGGGAGGAGTGGGGACGGAGGGGCCGGAGCGGTGACCGAGGACGGGCCGGGCTCAGACGAGCCGTACGGGCTTCTCCGGGCGTATCCCGACCTCGGCCAGCCAGGCTCTCAGCGGGGCCGGGTCGCCGTCCTCTATGAGGCTCAGGACCCGCGGGGTCAGGTCGGCGGCACGTTCGCCCTTGACCAGGAGGGACGGGCCGTCGAGCCAGTCCAGGCCGGGGGTGGCGCCGGCGGTGTCCATCGCGGCGCAGCAGACCATCGCCGTGACGTGATCGGCGAGCAACTCGCGGGGGGTGCGCGGGGGCTGGAGCGGGAAGAGGGGGAGGGCGCCGTCGTCCCAGAGGGCGTCGGGGGTGAGGGCGGGCGCGGTGGTGCGCGGTGGGGTGCCGGTCGCCTCCTCACGGGCGAGCTCGGCGCGGAGGCCTGCGGCGAGGGCGGCGCTGCGGGGGTCGGAGGGGGCGGGGTCCTCCGGGTCGTCCAGGGTCTCCGGGGCGTCCGGATCGTCGAGGTCCTGGAGGGCTATGAGGTCTGTGGGGGCTGTAGGGGCTGTGGGGGCTGCCGGGTGCTTGGGGTCTGTGGGGTCTGTGAAGTCGCTGGCGGTGGCGGGGGTCTTGAGGCCTCCGGAGTTTTCGAGGGAGTTGAGGTTCTCCCGGTCGGTGCCGGGGGCTGAGGCGGCGTTCGGGGCCGGGGCCGGGTCGGCGGTGGGGGCCGAGCCTGTGACCGGGGCCGTCCCGATGCCCGAGGTCGGGTCGGTGGCCGGGGTCGGGTCGGCGGCCGGCGACGGGTCGGTGGCCGAGGCGGGGTCCGTGGCCGAAGACCGGGATGTGGCCGAGGCCTGGGGCTGGGGCGTGTCCGGGGACCAAGGCCGGTCGGTGGCCGGGGACTGAGACGAGGCCGGGTCGGTGGCCGGGGACGAGGCCGGGGCTGTGTCAGGGGTGGCCGGGGGCGCGGGAGCGGTGGCTGCGTTCCGGGTCGTGACCGAGGGCGATGCTGTGCTGCTCAGTGCGTCGTGGTCCTCGGGGTCCGAGGTGGGGGCCGGGTCCGTCAGGTGGTTCAGGACGCGGGCCAGGGTCGGGCCGTGGTCGGCGTCGCGGGTGGTGCGGCGTACGCCGAGAGTGTCCAGGACGCGATGCAGGCGGGCCGCGTCGGCGCGCCACTTCCGGTCCACCACCTCGTCCGGATACTCCTGCCAGGCCACCGGCGACCAGTCGGGGCCGGACTCCGCCGGGCCCCCGTGGAAGAGGCGGGCGGCGAGCAGCGAGGTGGCTTCGTCCACCAGGCCTGGCTCTTCGAGCAGGTCGCACGCGGGGCGCTCGCCGAGGCGGGAGGCGAAGCCCTCGGCCAGGCGGTCGCGCCGGGACAGCTCGGTGAGGGCCGCGACGACGCCCGCGTCCAGCCGTGACGGCCAGCGGCCCATCCGCCAGGCGGGCAGCGCGACCCGGGTGAGCAGGCGGTCCCAGCCGGCGTAGGCGAGCCCCACCTGTTCCTGCGCGACGATCCGCAGCCCGTAATCCACAGCCTGTGCACGCTCGGCCGCCGCGGCGGCGACCCCGCGCTCCATCTCGGCCGCGTGCTCCCGGCAGCTGCGCAGTAGCAGGCGGGCCAGCCGGCCGGCGCCCGCGTACACCGTACGGATCACTGGCCCGCGGCCCGGCGCCGAGGCCACGGCAACCGCGGCGTCCAGGGCTCGTACGAAGCGCCGGGCGGCGGCTATGTCGGGGTGCGCCGAGGGTCCCGTACCGGCGACGACCGGGGCGAGGACCGCCCGCAGTTCGCCGACGCGCATCCACCACAGGAACGGGGAGCCGATGACCAGCACGGGGCTGGCCGTCGTACGGCGATGGCCGTGCCGTCGCTCGGGACCCGCCATCTCGTCGCGGTCGTCCGGCCCGGGAGGTGGCCCGTGGGACGGATGGGTGCGGTCCTCCAGCCAGCTGTCGCAGTCCGGGGTGAGCGCTATGGCGGAGGGGGCGGGGACGTCGAGGCGGTCGGCGAGGTCGCGCACCAGCCGGTACAGGTCGGGGGCGGCCGCCTCGGCGATCGGGACCGTCGGGCTCATGGCGGGGCGGGCGCGGGCGAGGAGCAGCGCGAAGCCACCGGCGGCCAGCAGCACGAAGAGCGCGACGACGCTCACCGCCCAGCGGGCGCCGTCCCACCCCCTGCCTGCGAGATGGCCGGTGGAACCGCCCGCCAGCAGGACCACGGCCACGGCCGCGGGCAGCACGGCGACGGCGAGCGCCCTGCTGCGGACCCGCAGCACGGCCAGCGCGCGGGCACGCGCCGTCAGTGTCCCTGTCTCCACACCGATGCCCATCACGTCCGGACCTCACCCCCTCCCGTCCTGGCATTGCTGGCTGTCCTGGCGTTGCTCACTCCCCCACTGTGGCACCCACCACTGACATCGCAATGCCGGTGGGCCAAGTGCCGGAACGCTTGCGCCGCACCCTAGTTGGGGCCCCGGCCCCCGTCAGCCGGATAGGACATCGGTCACTCGATGGAATGGCTCTGGGGAAAGGTGCATGACGCAGGGCAAGGATCAGGCCCCGGATCCGAGAGGAATCCGGGGCCTACGGAGTGCCTGGTCAGGCGGCTGGCGAGGGGGCGGGGCAGGATTCGGGCTAGGCGCCCGTCGCCGCCTTCGCCGCGATGTCCGTCCGGTGCTGGGAGCCGTCCAGGTGGACGCGGGTGACGGCGCGGTACGCCCGTTCGCGGGCCTCGGTGAGATCGCCGCCCGTCGCGGTGACGGACAGGACCCGGCCGCCCGCGCTGACGACGCTGTCGCCGTCCCGTTTGGTGCCCGCGTGCAGGACGTAGGCGTGCGGGGCGTCCTGCGCGGCCACCGCGTCGAGGCCGGTGATCGGGTCGCCCGTACGTGGGGTGCCGGGGTAGTTGTGCGAGGCGATGACGACGGTGACGGCCGCCTCGTCGCTCCAGCGAAGGGGTTCGAGGCTCGCGAGGTTGCCGGTGGCGGCGGCCATCAGGATGCCCGCGAGCGGGGTCTTCAGGCGGGCCAGGACGACCTGGGTCTCCGGGTCGCCGAAACGGGCGTTGAACTCGATGACCCGTACGCCCCGGCCGGTGATCGCCAGACCGGCGTAGAGGAGGCCGGAGAAGGGCGTGCCGCGGCGGCGCAGCTCGTCGACGGTGGGCTGGAGCACGCTCCCCAGGACGTCGTCCACGAGCTTCGGGTCGGCCCAGGGCAGCGGCGAGTACGCGCCCATGCCGCCGGTGTTCGGGCCCTCGTCGTTGTCGAGCGCGCGCTTGAAGTCCTGGGCCGGCTGGAGCGGGAGGACCGTCTCACCGTCGGTCACCGCGAAGAGGGAGACCTCGGGGCCGTCCAGGTACTCCTCGATGACGACCCGGTCGCAGGCGGCGGCGTGCGCCCTCGCGGCGGCGAGGTCGGCGGTGACGACGACGCCCTTGCCCGCGGCGAGGCCGTCGTCCTTGACGACGTACGGCGGGCCGAAGGCGTCGAGGGCCTCGTCGACCTCCGCTTCCGTCGTGCAGACGTACGAGCGGGCGGTCGGGACCCCGGCCGCGGCCATGACGTCCTTGGCGAACGCCTTGGAGCCCTCCAGTCGCGCGGCCTCCTTCGAGGGGCCGAAGACGGCGATACCCGCCTCACGCACGGCGTCCGCGACCCCCGCGACCAGCGGGGCCTCCGGGCCGACGACCACCAGGTCGGCGCCGAGCCGTTCGGCCAGGGCGGTCACGGCAGCGCCGTCCAGCGCGTCGACCGGGTGCAGCTCGGCCACCTCGGCGATGCCGGCGTTGCCGGGGGCGCAGTGCAGCGCGGTGACGGCGGGGTCGAGGGACAGGGAGCGGCACAGGGCGTGTTCGCGGGCGCCGGTACCGATGACGAGGACCTTCACGGGGTCAGCCTAACGGGAGCGGGCGGGGCGGGTTTGTGGGGGATGCCCAAGGAGGGGAGGGCGAGGCGTTGTGCGTTTCTCCGAAGGGGGCGCCTGCCGGGCATCGTGACGAGCCGCCGCTCTTGGGCCGCCGCAGCTTCCGCCCCGGTCCCCGCACGCCCCCGCGGCGGCGGGGCCTCAGTCGTTCGAGAACTCGTCCATCACCGTCGCCCCCAGCTCCCGCACGATCAGTTCCTGGCCGGAGAGGGCCGACTCGTCCAGGTCGGGGTCGTCGTCCTCGGGGATGTCGTCCTCGATGGAGACGGGAGGCGGTTCCGGCGCGGAGGGCCGCGCCGGGGTGTGGGTGGGGACGGCCGCCGCAGCCGGTGACGCACCGGCCTGGGCGGGCGCGGCCGAGGTGGGCTGCGTGGGCGCCGGGCGCTGGGCGGTCGCGGCACCGCCGCCGGTGCCTGCCTGCGTGCCGCCGCCGTAGCCACCGTTCGCGGCGCTGCCACCGCCCTGACCCGTGGCGCCGCCTCCGCCGCCGTGACCGCCGGACGTCCCGCCGCCGTAACCGCCCCCGCCGCCGCTGCCCGGCGGCGGGGGAACCGAGCCGCCGCCCGAGGGGTCGACGAGGGCCTCGATCTTCCAGTGGACGTTGAACTGCTCGGCCAGTGCCTGCCGCAGTACGTCCTCGCTGCCGCTGCTCGCGAAGTTGTCGCGGGCGCCGACGTTGACGAAGCCGAGTTGCAGGGTGGTGCCGTCGAAGCCCGCGATCTGGGCGTTCTGGCTGAGGAGGATCCAGGTGAAACGGCGGCGGTTCTTCACCGCTTCGAGGATGTTCGGCCAGAGGGAACGGGGGTCGAGGCCGCCTTGCGCGGGTGGGGAGGCCGGCGGGGCCGACGCGGGCGGGGGTGTGGGCGCCGGTGCGGGTGCCTGTGGGGCGGGAACGGGAGCCGTCGAGGAGCGGGCGCCGCCGGGAGGCGCGGCCGTGGGCCAGCCGCCGGGGCGCCGGGCGGCTGCGCCGGAACCGGCGGGAACCGCGGTGGGCCAGGCGCCGGGCGCGGCCGGGGCGGAGGGTTGCGCCGGGGGCGCGGTGGGCGCGGGTGCCGAGGGCGGCTGCGGGGCGGGCTCGCCCGCGCCGGGGGCCGCGGGGGCGCCCTGACCGCCGGGGGGTACGTCACCCCGCTGGTCGCCGGGACCGGCCTGGCCCCCGCCCGGCTCCGGCGTACCGCCGCCCGAGGCCCGTACGGCGGCACGGGCCGCCGCGACCCCGCCGCCCGGCGGAACGGGCGCACCGGTGGCCGGGCCCGCGGGCGCTCCCGCGTGCACGTCGGGACCGGGCACGTACCCCATGGCGGGCGCGCCGGCGCCCGCGGAGAAGTTCACGCCCCGCTCCAGGCGGTCGAGGCGGGCCATCGTCGAACGTTCGTCGCCGTAGGCCGCCGGCAGCAGGACGCGCGCGCAGATCAGCTCGAGTTGCAGGCGCGGGGAGGTCGCGCCGCGCATCTCGGTCAGGCCCTCGTTGACGAGGTCGGCGGCGCGGCTCAGCTCGGCGGGGCCGAACGTGCCCGCCTGGGCCTGCATCCGCTCCAGCACGTCGGCGGGGGCGTCGATCAGCCCCTTCTCCACGGCGTCCGGAACCGCCGCGAGGATGACCAGGTCCCGCAGCCGCTCCAGCAGGTCCGCGACGAAGCGGCGCGGGTCGTTGCCGCCCTCGATCACGCGGTCGACGACCTCGAAGGCGGCGGCGCCGTCACCCGTGGCGAACGCCTCGACGACGGAGTCGAGCAGGGAACCGTCCGTGTAGCCCAGCAGCGACGTGGCCATGGCGTACGTCACACCGTCCGCACCGGCGCCGGCGAGCAGCTGGTCCATGACGGACATGGAGTCACGTACGGATCCGGCGCCGGCCCGCACGACGAGCGGCAGGACACCGTCCTCGACCGGGATGTCCTCCTGGCGGCACACCTCGCCGAGGTAGTCCCGCAGGGTCCCGGGGGGCACCAGGCGGAACGGGTAGTGGTGCGTACGCGATCGGATGGTCCCGATGACCTTCTCGGGCTCGGTGGTGGCGAAGATGAACTTCAGGTGCTCCGGGGGCTCCTCGACGACCTTGAGGAGCGCGTTGAAACCGGCCGACGTGACCATGTGGGCCTCGTCGATGATGTAGATCTTGTAGCGGCTGCCCGCGGGCCCGAAGAAGGCCTTTTCCCGCAGCTCACGGGCGTCGTCCACACCACCGTGCGAAGCGGCGTCGATCTCGATGACGTCGATCGAACCGGGGCCGTTGCGCGCGAGGTCCTGGCACGACTGGCACTCACCGCACGGCGTCGGCGTCGGCCCCTGCTCGCAGTTCAGGCAGCGGGCCAGGATCCGGGCGCTGGTCGTCTTGCCGCAGCCACGCGGACCGCTGAACAGGTACGCGTGATTGACCCGGTTGTTCCGCAGCGCCTGCTGCAGCGGGTCGGTTACATGCTCCTGCCCGATGACCTCGGCGAACGACTCCGGGCGATAGCGGCGGTACAGCGCGAGAGACGACACGCCTACGAGGTTATAGGCGGCCACCGACAACGGGATCCGCCCCGGAACCCGAGGGTCTGCGGGATCCTCCGAGACCCCGGACACGCAAACGCCCCCCACGCACCCGCCAGAGCCGACCTACCCTTGCTGCCTTCCGGCCCTGGGGGAGTTCAGTCAGATAGCGCCGCGTGAGGGGCTTCGCACAGCCTACCTGATGCTGAGGTGCGGGAACGAGTTCGCGAGCACTCCTCTCGGTCATGTAATGTTTCCGGCGGAGGATTCGCCTAGAGGCCTAGGGCGCACGCTTGGAAAGCGTGTTGGGGGCAACCCCTCACGAGTTCGAATCTCGTATCCTCCGCCAGTGCCTCACCGGGCACGATGTCGAAGGGCCCCACCGCTTGCGGTGGGGCCCTTCGACGTTGAGGGTTGCAGTTCGGGTTGCAGTTGCCGCGATCCGGCGGTGACGGCTCCCTGCGCGCAGAAGAAGCTGGCCTGGTTCTTCTGCGCCGACCTGAACTTCTGGCAAGGTGCCACGCATGGGGGTCTCCGAGAAGACGCGCAAGATTGTGTGGGCTGAAGCCGGCGGGAGATGTTCAATCTGCCGTGGCGAGGTGATCACCCCAGGGACGGACTGTGATGATCCGTCTGTGTTCGGCGAAGAGGCACACATCGTGGCTCGTTCCAAAGGCGGTCCGCGGGCGGGGGACCTGGACGACGCCTCCAAGCACAGCCATACGAATCTGCTGCTGTTGTGCAGTAGGCACCACAAGCAGGTCGATGATCAACCAGCCCACTTCACGATTGAGCGACTCAGGGAGATCAAGGAGCGGCATGCCGCTTGGGTCCGGCGCTCACTGGACGACGGCGCCTCAGGCGGCGTGAAGCTCGTTCCCGACCCGGCTTTCCCGCAGCCCCGGGCGTTGGCACTGATCACCCGGGGAAACCCTCTATGGAACATGATCAAGACAAGTGTGGCGTTCGAGTACGCCCTGCCGGACGGTCTTCCTGACGACGAAGAGTCCTTGATCGTGGAGTTCCTGGACCTGCTCCGGGACTACCTGGACATCGCCCCAGAGCTTCACAGTGTGCGTGACAACCGGGACGCGGAGAAGACACTTGAGGGCTACGTCCACGAGCTCGCCGAACGGGATTTCCTCGTGGGCGCCTACGTGCGTCACCTGCTCTACGTCGATGGTCGTGGCGATCCCCTGGCATGGCCCATGCTCCGGGTCGAGGTTCTGCCCACGTCAGTCGCCGTCATCACGGACCAGGCTGGTCGGCCCTACACCACCGAGCAAGGCGAAGAGCAGCTCGCCGAAGAGTAGGACTTCGGTGGGCGTGCACAGCCAGCTCGATGGGGTCGGCCCGAACCCCGATGCGTTCGGGCCGACCCCTTGCCGGCCTGGGACCAGAGCCGGTCAACCGGCAGGAGGCTCCTCAGGCAGCGGCCAGAGGAGGCCGCCGATCTTGTCGGCGGTGTCCGTGAGCACCCGGTTGGTGAGGTGCTGGTAGCGGCGACGCATCCGGGCGGACTTGCCGGGCTCCCAGCCCATGATCGCGTCAACGACCGTGTCCGGTACGCCGAGGATCAGCAGGACGGTCGCCGCCGTGTGACGGGCGTCGTGGAGGCGGCCCGAGCGTAGGCCCGCCGCCTTGAGGAGATCCTTCCACTCATGGTGGTCGGTGTTCGGGTTGAGGGGCTCGCCAGTCGGGGAGGCGAAGACGTACCCCTTCTCCGTCCAGAGGTCGCCGGCCAGTCGCCGTTCGCGCTCCTGCTCACGCCGGTGCTGGAGCAGGAGCTGTACCAGCGGGTCGGGGATGCCGATCGGCCGGCGTCCGGCGCGAGACTTGGTGTCCTTGGTCTCGCGGCGGATGTTGACCTTCTGCGGGCAGAAGCCGGGCTTGCGCCCGCAGCGGTTGCCGCAGCCGTGCTCGTACCGTGGCCGCAGCCGGTTGCGGTGGACCGTCATGACCCGCAGCTCGAAGTCGACGTCCGTCCACTTGAGACCGAGGACCTCGCCCTGGCGCAGCCCGAGTGCCAGGGATATGACCCAGCGCGCCGGGTGCCGGGTCTTGTTGGCCAGGTCGAGGAGCTTCTGCACTTCCTCGACCGTGTAGGGCTCGACCTCTTCCTCCTCCAGGCGCGGCGCCTTGGCGACGGAGGCGGGGTTGACGGTGAGGTGGCCTCGGCGCACCGCCTCGTTGAGGGCCGTGCGCACGGTGCGGTGGACCTGGTGCGCGGTACCGGCGGCGCTGCCGGCCTTCTGCATCTTGGCGTAGAAGCGCTCCAAGTGCTCGGGCTCCAGCTTGGGGAGACGGTGCGCGCCGAGGCCGGGTATGAGGTGGTGGTGGACGGCGACGCGGTAGCCGTCGATGGTGTTCTCGCCCACGTGTGGTGCGGCGATGTTCTCGACCCAATGGGTCAGCCAGGTCGTGACGGTCCAGGTCTGCCCGGCCTTGCCGACGGTGCCGGAGTCGCGCTTGCGCTCCAGTTCGCGGACCGCCTTGGTGGCGTCGGCGCGGGTCTTGCGCTTGACGTGGCGCCGATCGGGCTTGCCGTCGTCCTTGACGCCGACGGTCACGTAGCCGTGCCACTTGCCGTCCTTGCCGAGGAAGATCGAGGAGGCACCGTTGGGCTGGCGAGTCTTGGCCATGTCCGCCCCCTTCAGGCCGCGTGGGCGGCGGTCGGGTCGGCTGCCTGGGAGCGGCTGGCGAGGTAGGTGGCCAGGGCCTCGGCCGGCACTCGACGCAGGCGGCCTATCAGGACGGAGCCGACCTCGCCTGAGGCGATGAGCGCGTACATGGTGGTGCGGCCGACGCCGAGGCGGCGGGCGGCCTCCTCGACAGTGAGCGCGGCGAGGGTCGTGTCAGGGGTGGGTGCCGCGTGTTCCAGCACGAGGGTGCGGAGCCGCTGCTCGGGGACGCCGAGCGCGTCGGCGATGCGGGCGAGAGGGGGCGGGGTGGTGGGCATGCAGGATTGCCTTTCGGCGGTCACGGGGCAACGCGACCGCTGGACTGTCCGGGATGGGCGGTGGGCTTGGATCGGTATCCACGCTGGTATCCCTCGGTGTTCGTAGCACCGAGGGACAGCGGTGGGTGGGGGCGGCGGACGGGCTACAGGGACCGCGCCCAGGCGTCTGAGAAGATCTCCGCCGAGCGGCTACTCGTCGTCGGCTGAGCCGCTGCGGAGCGGGTCCCCGGGCGAGTTCGGAGCCGGGTAGAAGGAGAGACTCCCCGGGTCGGGCTCGACGCCGAGGCGCTCGGCGATCTCGTCGTATCGGGCTTCCACGGCCTCAAGTCTGGCCTTCGCGGCGTCGGCGAGGTCTTGGGCGACCTGGTGCTCCTGTTCGGCCTTCTGGATGTCGAAGGCGGCTTCCTGCAGCTCCCGGTGGGGATCGTCGTGGCTGGCGACGGCTTCGAGCATGAAGTTGCCAGCAGGGACGCCGAGGGCCTTGGCGAAGCCGAGCGCCTCGTTGAAGCTGATGCCCCGGGTACCGTTCTCGATCTTGGCGATCTGGGTCTGGTGCATCTTGAAGCCCAGGCGGCGCATGCGCTCCGCCATGTCCTCCTGGGACAGGCGGGCCGTCATCCGTAGGACCTTCAGGTTGTGCGCCACCAGGGCTTCCCCCTCCGGCGGAGCCCAGCGCTGCGGCTTGGCATCGTCCACTTCTTTCACCTCCCTTCTCCTTCTCGGCAAGCGGAGGTCGTCACGCCTCCACCCCTAAACCATACCAGCATGGATACCCCAACCTGCAAGCGAATACTCGCACATGTGGCGCGCGTCACTATGGGCTTGAGCATCGAACATGCCAGAGGAGGTTAATCTTTCCATGCACTGAACGGTTGACTTGAGACGGACGCTCGTGCACACTTATGCCATAAGGGCATCTGCAATCGAATCGCCAGGAGGTTGAATCACGTAGGTGTCCCGAGGAACGCGAAAACCCCCGGCGCTACGAACACCGGGGGCTGCAGGAAACCTCGCCACCGCCCATCCCAGGACAGTCGACTGCGGCGGACCGGGTTGCCCCCCGGAGCCGCCGAGTGAGGATCTCCGTGAACGAGAGTACCGCCCCCTCCGCCCCTGCGGCACCCCATCCGACCGGCGCCCCGTCACCGGACCGCGGGCAGCCGGACGCCGCCGCGCTGCTGGACGAGCTGCGCACCGCCCTGGCCCGCTTCGTGGTCCTCCCGAGCGAGCAGGCACTGGACGCAACCGTGCTGTGGATCGCAGCCACCCACCTCCAACAGGTGTGGCAGCACGCCCCGCGTCTGGCCGTGGTCGGCCCGGCGAAGCGGTGCGGGAAATCCCGCCTGCTCGACCTGCTCACCGAGACGGTCCACAAGCCCGTCATCACCGTGAACTCCACGGCAGCGGCCATCTTCCGATCGATCTCGGACGAGCCGCCGACCCTCCTCGTGGACGAAGCCGACACCATCTTCGGCAGCCCCAAGGTCGCCGAGAAGAACGAGGAGATGCGCGGCCTGCTCAACGCCGGGCACCAGCGCGGCCGACCGGTGCTGCGGGTGGTCGGCAAGGAGCACACACCCCACTCCTTCGCGACCTTCGCCATGGCGGCGCTCGCCGGCATCGGCGACCTGCCCGACACGATCATGGACCGGTCTGTCGTGATCCGGATGCGCCGCCGCGCGGAGGGCGAGCAGGTGAGCCCGTACCGCACCCGCCGCGACAGCCCCGCCCTGCGCTCCCTACGGGCTCGCCTGGCGTGCTGGACCACCTCGGTGGCCGAACAGGCCCTCCACCTGGAGCCGAAGATGCCGGTCGAGGACCGGGCGGCCGACACCTGGGAGCCCTTGGTGATCGTCGCCGACCTCGCGGGCGGCACCTGGCCCGAGCGCGCCCGCGCCGCATGCGCGCAGATGGTCACCGCCGAGGCCCAGGCCGAGGAGGACAACCCCTCCAACGCCCGGATCCTCGCCGACATCCGCCGCGCCTTCGCCGCCGCAGGTGACCCCGAGAGCGTGTGCACCGACGCCCTGCTCTACCGGCTCAACTCCGACCCCGAGGCCCTTGGGCCGAAGCCGGGCGCGGTGGCCTGAACCCGCGCGCGCTGTCCGGGCTGCTGCGCGAGTACGGCATCCGCTCCGGCAACGTCCGCATGCCCGACGGGAATCAGCTCAAGGGCTACACCCGGGCGAAGTTCGCCGACGCCTGGAAGCGCTACTGCCCCACCGTTCACCCCGACACCGGCTCGGACGACAGCAGAGACACACCGGCCAAGTGACCCGCGTGGGTGCCGTCGGCCGCTCGTCGGCGGCACCCATACCGGGCGACCGCAGCGCGAAACGCCCGCCTGCCATCGCGAACCCTGCAGGCGACCCCATCCATATCCGTCTCGTGCCGTCCCTGCCGTCCCAGCCGTATAAGTGCAGGTCAGAGCCGTTCTAGCCAAGACGGCACAGCGTCCCAAGACGGATAGCCATCCGTCCCGGCACCCGATGCGACGACACGGCACTTCCGGCGCGCCCGCCCACCGACGTGTCCGCCAGCGGATCGTGACCGCTCGGCGGGGACGCCTCCCGCACGGCGCTGAGACGCCATGTCGCCCGCCTGCCGTACCGCCTCTGACCTGCTGCGTCAACGACAAGACGGCCAAGACGGATCACCACGCACCACCTTCCAGACCACACCCCGAGGGGTACCCACGCCCATGACCGACACCGCCATACCCGCCGCACCGGCCAGCCGTCACCGCGCCACCTGGTGGGACCGGCTCGCCATCATCCTGCTCGGCATCGCCGGATGCGCCCTCTCCTACGACGCGCTGCGGCAGATGGCCACCGCCGTCCACGTCCGCGACCAGCTGGCCTACCTCTTCCCGGTAGTGATCGACGGGTTCATCGCCTACGGCGTCCGCGCCCTGCTGGTCCTGCGCGAAGCGCCGATGCCCGCACGGCTGTACGCGTGGACGCTGTTCAGCACGGCGACCGCCGCCAGCATCTGGGCCAACGGTCTGCACGCCCTGGCCCTGAACAGGCCCGGCGCAGCCACCCTCCGCCTGGGCGACGGCACCGTCACCGTGCTGTCCGCCGTCGCACCGCTCGCCCTGGCCGGAGCGACCCACCTGCACATCCTGATCACCCGCTACGGCGGTACCTCCGCCGCCCGAACGTCGGTGACCACGACCGCCCCTGAAGATCAGGACGGTACGCAACCTGCACCGGAGCAAGCGGCCGGGATTCCGTACACCGCCCGCGCGGGCCTGTCCACGGCAGCCCCGCCGAAGCAGCAGGAGCCCACCCGAGTGGCCGCCGAGACCGCCCCCTCACCTGCGGCGGACGAAACCCCGTCCGAAACAGGACGCGACAAGGACGATGATCCGGACGACGGCGACGACGGGCCCGGACGGGGGCGTGAAAGCGCAGGCCAAAGCACCCAAGGGGATTCTGGTCAACCTCCGGCGACCAACCTCGGTGGACGCCCCGCGATGGCCTCCATCGCCGAGCTGGCCAGCGTCATCAGCGCCGCCCATCCAGGGTGTTCCGGACTGACCCGCGACAGCGCCCGTAAAGCCATCACAGACGCCGGACTCGGCGCCGGCACCGGTCGGCTCGTTGAAGCGATGGCCCTGGTGCGGGAGGGCACCAACGCCCGTCCGCACCCGGTCGACTGACCTTCATCGCAAGGCGTTGCCCGGAACCGAACCGATTCCGGGCAACGCCCTCTTCCCGGTCCACTACACGAGATGCCCGGCTGGGCCAAGCCGTCGAGTCCCCGGGCACTCGCCTCGCCCACTCCACACCACACACAGGCAGGAGCCTCCAAACTTCCCGTGAGCCGTAATCCGTTCTCCCGCAAGGCCAAGCCCGCCAAGTCCTCGCCGCCCCGTAGCCTCCTCGCAGCGCACCCGCCCACGCCCGACCAGGGCTTTGACGGGGTCGCCCTCCACCCGACAGCGGAGCGAGCTGGGGCGAAGTCCACATCGCCTGGGGCGATGCGGACTTCGCGCTCGTGTCCGCTCCCGCGGGGGCGGAGGCCGGCCCGGCCCACGGGGCCGGGACAGAAACGGGCGGGGAGGCCGAGCGCGGCCTCCACCAGAACACGCAGCCGCCCGCCGAGCCGAGCGAGCCAACCGCCGCCCCTGTCGTACGCATCGCGCCGACCGTGAACACCGACGTGTTCATGCACCACGGTGTCGCCGCCAACGATGTCCCTGCCCTTGCTCACGCCGACATCGCACCCGGCGCCGAGCGCCGCCGGCACCTGAGCGAGGTGCTCTACCGGCCCCGCTCCGGGACCAAGCGCACCCTGCAACTGACCTGCTCGGCCGAACCGGCGGAGCGTGCCTTCATCGACCTCGCCGCCCGTAAGGCGAAGCGCTCCCGCTCGGCCTACCTCATGGACTGCGCCCTCACCTTCGCCCACGCCTACCTGTCCGACCGCCGTCCCGAAGGCGTCGCCCCGCTCCCGTCCCCACAGGCCACCCAGGACCTGATGATTCTGTTCGGCAGGCTGATCAGGGAGTTCGGCCGCACCGGGAACAACCTCAACCAGCTCGTCCGCGCTGTCCACCAAGGAGAGCTGCCCGACCGAGCCGAAGAGATCCTCAACGAGCTTCACCAGGTCGCCCAGCGCACCCGTCTGCTGCTGGACCAGACCCTGGCCGGAGGTGGTCACCGTGGTGCCTGACGTCTCCACCGGCGACCGCAGCCGCGGCCTCCTCTCCTACCTCTTCGGCCCCGGCCGCCGTAACGAGCACACCGACCCGCACATCGTCGCCGCGTTCGCGATGCCCGGCATCAACGACCCCGGCCGCATTCCCCTCGACCAACACCACGACGCTCTCAGCGAACTGGCCGACTACCTCGACCAGCCGGTGAAGCTTCGCGAACAGCGGCTGGGCAAGAAGGTGCCGCAGCACGTGTGGCACTGCCCCGTCCGCACCGCACCGGGCGACCGCTACCTCACCGACGAAGAGTGGGCCGAGGTCGCCCGCCGCATCGTCCACGCCACTGGCATCGCCGAACACGGTGACGACGCGGCCTGCAGGTGGATCGCCGTACGGCACGCCGAGGACCACATTCACATCATGGCGACCAGTGTCCGAGAAGACGGCCGCCGCCCCCGCAACAAGGGTGACGGCCGACGGGCCCAGGCCGAATGCCGCAGAATCGAGGCAGAACTCGGCCTGCGCCGGCTGAAGTCCGGTGACGCGACAGCGCCGAAGACGCCGACCGGGCCGGAGGTCGCCAAGGCCGAGCGGCAGGGCCACAAGAACACAGCACGGGTCTGGCTTCGCGAGCACGCCTACGCCGCCGCGGCGGCAGCCCGCGACGAGGACGAGTTCTTCGCCGTGCTGACGTCTCTCGGGATCAAGGTCCGACCCCGTCTCGGTCCCGTCACCGGGGAAGTCACCGGCTACAGCCTCGCCACCGCCGACGACACCGATGCCAAGGGCGAGCCCATCTTCTACAGCGGCTCCGCACTCGCTCCGGACCTGTCCCTGAACCGGCTCCGCGAGCGCTTCGGTCCGGCCGAAGGCGAGGCTGCAGGGCAGGCCACAGCGTTGCACGCGAGCCGGGCAGAGGCAGGCGACTCCTGGCGGCACGCCGATGGGGAGCTGCGCACCGCCTATGCGCTCGTCACCAGGGCCAACGGCGAAACGGAAGGAGGTGAAGTCGACGCCCAAGTGCAGGCTCAGGCTGCGGCATTCGCCGAGCTGCTGCACAACACCGCAGTCTCGGCGCCGCGCCAGCTCCGGGCTGAACTGCAAGCGGCAGCCATCGCCTTCAACCGCGCCAACCGCTCCGCCATCCGAGCCGAGCACCGGGCCGCCGACGCCCTGCGTCAGGCCGGAAGGACGCTGCTGACCGCACCCACCGGCAAGGACGGCGACTTCGTCGCCGCGGTGCTCGCCTCAGCCGTCTTCCTACTCATTGCCCTCACCGAGTGGCACGCCCAGCGCGGTCACGAGCAGCAGGCGGCAGCCGCCCAGCAGTCCCTCGTCCACCTCCGGGCCGCCCGCCAGCAGGCCGCCCGGCCGGCCCTTGCTCAGCTCGCCGCACGCGCCCCGAGTCCCCAAGCACAGGATCGGCTCGCGGCAGCCGTCCGAGCCACGATCCCCGAGCACGCACACCGCATCCTGGCCGACCCGGCTTGGCCCGCGCTGGCCACCGCCCTCGCCCAGGCCGAGTCCGCTGGCACCCCGCCCCGCCGGGCCTTGGCCGACCTGTCCGGGCAACGGGAACTCGACACCGCGGACCGACCGGCCGAGGTCCTGGTCTGGCGCTTGCGGAACGCCACCGCCGAGCGAGTCAGCCAGCGGGTGCGGAGCGCGGCCACCCGCAGTGCTCGCAGCACCCACCTGCCGCCGGACACGGGTGCACCCGCTGTTCCGGTCGTGCAGCCGCAACCGGCGGACGTGAACCGCCGACGTCCGAGCCGCTGACGTGACCCTTCCCATGCTGGAAGCTGCCGTCGCGCTTCAGCAGGAGCACGACGGCAGCATGTTTCCCGGACACTTCGACCTGCTTCTGGCGAGAGCGCGGCATGCGGGGGTGCTGGCCACGACCTCGCGGAGGACGGTGATAACGAGCTTGGCCGGTACGTAACGCCGTACGTGGGGCAGGCAAGGCCCCTTAGGGGTGCAACCTCTTCACCATGACCGCGTACACCGGGGAGTCGGCGAAGGGCTGCTGCTCGCCCACCTTCTCGTAGCCCCACGTCTCGTACAGGTCCTGCACCTTCGGGTGCGCCACATCGACCAGGAGCACCGCGAGATCTTCACTGCGCTCCTTCAGCAGGGCTTCGTGGAGCCGCTCCGAGATCCCCTGCTTCCGCCACCGAGGGCGCACCATGACCTCGGAGACGGCGTAGGTCGCGGTGTACCCGTTGTTCGGCTCGAACGCGGTGGAACGCCACCACTCACGGCCGGGCTGGAGGGGGGCGCCGTACGCGAAGCCGGTCGGCTCGTCGCCGTCGAAGGCGACGACGCAGGTGAAGCCATTCATCCCTGACCAGTGATCGACGAACCACGGAAACCGCTGGTTGAACTCGTCGTCCATCGCATCGGCGTAGGCGTCGGCGTGCACATCGATCAGCATCTGCCTGAAGCCCTCGGGGAGGTTCTCCTGGGCGTAGTGCCGCAGGTCGATCACCCTGGTCACGTTCGACTCCATTCATCTCGCATTCGGTCTGCCCAGTCGCGTGCGTACGTCGTCGACGGCGCCAGCCGGAACAGGTCTCGGTGGAAGTCCCCGATCAGGGTGCGCATGCGCCCAGGCAGTGGAGCGCCCTCCATGATCGTGAAGACGGTGGCCGCGGTCGCTGTGGCCTGCTCGGGCTCTCCCTGGCGGAGTTGTGCCAGCGCGAGTTGGCAGGTGGCCAGCGCGCGGTTGCGCTGGAACTCCGCCGGGATTTTCGCCAGGGCTCGGTGCGCCATCGCCTCGGCTTCGGCGGGTTCTCCGTTGCGGTTGAGGATGATCGCCGCGAGGTGGTTGAGTTCGGCCGGCCCGTAGAACGCGGTCCACCGGGGACGCTCGTCCTCGGCCGCCTTCCGGAAGGTCTCTTGCGCTGTGCCCAGGGCCCGCCGAGCGGCTCGCAGGTCCCCCAGTGACGAATGGGCGAGCGCGAGGCGGACGCGGCCCATGGAGCCGAAGAACGGATCCCTGCGGGCGGCGGGGGAGGCGTTGGCCGCCTGCGCTGCCGCGAGCTGTTCCGGCCAGTTCTTCCGCTGGTAGGCGAGCATGGCCATGTTGACCCACACGCGCATGCCCGTGGGCGGGTCCTGGGAGAGGCCGGCGAACGTGGACGACTCGTGCAGGTACGTCTGGGCCGTGTCCAGATCGCGTAGGTCGATGCACGACCAGGCGGCGATGGTGGTGAACTCGGCCGCAAGCGCGTACAGGGCGCGGCGCACGCGTTCGCTGGCGTTCCGTTGCTGAAGCTCCAGCACCTTGGCGCGAGCTTCGAGGGCTGCGGTCGCCAGGGAGGCGTGTCCGCCCTGGCGGTCGTCGGCCTCCACGAGCTGGTTCATGCTGGCCGAGGCGCGGGCTACGTCCGCCATGCCTACCGACCGACGTTGCTTGACGACCGGAACGGCTGCGGCTGCCGTTCCGGTGGTGGAAACGATGAAGTCGCGACGCCGCACGGGGCCCTCCGGAGGATGTTGCATGGAGCTGGGTGCGCTGAACCCTAAGTCCGCCACGGGGCAGCCGAACACACGCTCAAGTGCGGCGCAAGTGCGTCCGATTGGACGTCGGCTCGATCCGTTGAGCAGGTTACGGACCGTCCGGGAGGAGATTTCACCGGACCGACCGGTGATCTCCTGCAGGGCAGCGTTCAGTCGAGCCGCCAACTCCTCCTGTGTGAAACCGAGTTGATCCAATCGACGCTGAAGAACGAGATTCGCTCCCATGTACCGAACGTAGTACCACCGTCACTCTGATGCCCAGACCTCAGGTAATGGGAACGCAAAGTCTTCCGGTTGGTGGGCATGCACGAATCCGGGACCCTTCCTGTTGCGCCCGGCATGTCGCTCGTTGACTGGTCATCGGTCGCCGAGTCGAGTTCGGCACGGCGGCACGGAGGAAAGCTCGGCCCTGCCTCCTCGTCAGGACCGGGCGCCCCACGCCGGAGGGAAAGACCTCGTGACCATGACCGTCGCTAAACCGAATGCGATCGGCGCCCCGGGTTACACCACGGAGCTGCCCTGCGTCCGCGAGTCCGTGAGCCGCGCCCGCGCTCTCGTCTCCAATGTGCTGGCGGCCTGGGGCATGGACGACGACGTGGCCGACTGCGGAAAGATCATCGTCACCGAACTGCTGGCCAACGCCGTCGAGCACACCGATACCCCGGTGTCGAAGATCCTCATCGAGCGTCCGAGTAACGGTGCCGTCCGCATCGGAGTCTCCGACCGCTCGCACGGCGCGCCCCACCTGAAGACGGCCGACCCGAACGCTGAGAGCGGCCGGGGTCTGAGTCTGGTCGCGACGATGAGTTCGCGGTGGGGCTACGACACACACCCGTGGGGCAAGGTCACCTGGGCTGTGGTCGAGGCTTCGGTGGGGAAAGAGCAGTGAGCACCGCAGTGGCTCCGAAACGCCCAGCCGAGGAGTGGACGCCACCGCTCGACGCAGACGGCTTACGGCTCGTGCTGGACCGATTCCGAGTCTGGAAGCCGCTCGACATCGAAGAGGTCTTCGACGATCTCGACGCGGTGATTGGCAATCACTCCCCGCCCGTTGCGACGACCGTCGCCCTGGTCGACCGCCTCCGCAGCCACCTGAAGCAGCTCAGCGACATCACGGTGGCTGACGACAGGTTTCCGCCCACCGCCGAGATGACCCGACTCGTCGAGCGAGCGCGCCCCCTGCGGGAGGAGTGCACGCCGGCCGCCCATCAGCAGGCTGTCGGACTCGCCCGGCGTCTCGCCTTCGTGACCGCTGACCTGATCGAAGAGTTGATCGAGGCCCGCTACATCAAGGGGACCGAGTGATCCACGCCTCCACCCACCCGCGTGCCGCTCGGCGGGCTGGTCACCACGCACCGGCCCTCTGCGGGCGTGGGCCTCCCAGCTCGCCGTCCAGCACACCGCCCCGTTGGTGAGCTGACAAGAACGGAGAACGTTCGCCCCTAGCCTCCCGGCCCATCCGGCACACGAACCGACCTGCATCCCCAACACGTACGACCGAAGGAAGTCCATGACGAACACGACCGTCGAGCCCGACGAGGCGACCCGCCTGCGGAACAAGGTGGTGGACGAGCTGTGCGCGGACGGCAACATCTCCTCCCCGGAGGTCGAAGCCGTGATGCGCAAGGTGCCCCGCCACGCGTTCATCCCCGACACCCCGCTCGACAGGGCGTACGAGACGTACGCCGCGGTGATCACCAAGACCGACGAGCACGGGGTGCAGCTCAGCTCCGTTTCCGCCCCGCAGATCCAGGCCATGATGCTGGAGCAGGCCCAGGTGGAGCCCGGGATGCGGGTGCTGGAGGTCGGCTCGGGCGGACTGAACGCGGCCTATCTCGCCGAACTCGTCGGCCCGTCCGGCGAAGTCATCACCGTGGACATCGACTCCTCCGTCACCGACCGCGCGTCCCGTCTCCTGGAGGAGAACGGCTACGACAAGGTCCGCGTCGTCACCGCCGACGCGGCCGAACCCCTCCCCATCGGGGAGGTCGATGTCGTCATGGTGACCGCCGGGGCCTGGGACATCGCCCCGGCGTGGACCGCGCAGCTCAAGCAGGGCGGCCGTCTCGTGGTGCCGCTGCGGATGTGCGGCCTGACCCGTTCGATCGCCTTCACCCAGGTCACGGGCGAGCGCGGCCCTTACCTGGAAAGCGAGTCGGCACGGATCTGCGGCTTCGTCCCGATGCAGGGCTCAACCGCCCACCGCGAAGAACTCCTCCTGGTCAACGGAACCCCGGAGATCGGGCTGAAGTTCGATGACGGTCTGCCGGCCGATCCGCACCGGCTGGACAACGCGGTCACGTTCCCGCGCCACGAGCTGTGGACCGGCGTCGTCATCGGCCTCTCCGAACTCATCGACACCCTCCAGATGGCCATGGCGATCGGCCTGCCCGGCTTCTGCACCATGGCGGTCGATGACGACCTGGACACGGGTCTGGTCGCACCCGTGAACAAGCGGTTCTCCCTCGCCGCCGTCGACGACGACACCTTCGCCTACCTCGTCACCCGCCGCACCGAGGACAACAAGCACATCGAGTACGGCGTGCACGCCCTCGGCCCGAACGCGAAGCAGCTCGCCGGCAAGGTCGCCGACATGCTGCGCGACTGGGAGGCCAACCGGCGCGGCGGCCCCAGCCCGGTCATCCGGGTCTATCCGGCCGACACCCCCGATGACCAGATCCCGGCCGACCGGATCATCGACAAGGTGCACAGCCGGATCTCGCTCTCCTGGCCTCTGGCGTAACGCCGGGAGCCAGGTCGTCCCGCACCATCCGAACAAGAGGAAGGGCATCACCATGACGAGCGCCACCCTGGCCCCGCCCGCCCCGCTGGCGGGCCTGGACGACGACTTCGCGCCCCTGGACGTGAAGGTCGTCATCGCCGAGCACGCGTACGGCAAGCTCATGTGCTCGACGGGCGACGGCTGCGGCACCACCTGCGCGACCGGCGCCTCCGCCTGCGGCTCCTTCACGGAGGACCCCGCCTGATCCGCGGCTCCTTCACAGAGGACTGGGCCTGATTGCAGGCCGTTCCCTGCCGGTGAGCCGGGCGAAGTGCTTCGCCCGGCTCACCGGCCCCTCACCTGCCCCGCCAGACGGAGGGCACCATGGCTTCCCGAACAGTCGCCGACTACCAGTGGCAGGGCGCCGCTCTGCTGCGCGCCACCACCAGCCCCGGGCCGGCAGACATCCCCCGCACCCTCGACCTGGACAACATGGCCGTCACCCGCGGGTGGCTGAACCGCATCTGGCAGCGCGAGGACTTCCGCAGCGCGCTGGGGCTGGCCACCCCCGTCCTGTCCGACGCCATCGAGGCAGTCGTCCAGGGCCGGCAGACCGAGCCCCGTCACGTCCGCCGCACCGCCGTATCGACGGTTTCCTACCTCCTGCGGTGGCAGCACCGGCCCACCCCGCTCGGGCTGTTCGCCGGCACCGGTCCCGTGACGGTCGGGCCCCGGGCGACCGCGCGGTGGCGCGACAAGCACCGCGTGCTGATCCGGCCGGACTCCGAGTGGGTCACCGACCTGGTCCTCCGGCTCCAGCGCACCCCCGCGTTACTGAAGCGGCTCCCGCTCGTCGCCAACAACGCCGCCCACACTCGGGGCGATCGGCTCGTGGCGCCGGGCCCGCCCTCCGATGGCTACGCCGTCCTTCTGGCCCCGGTCGAGATATCTGTCCGCAACGCCCGGCCGGTGGCCGCCGCGATGAGCGCGGCCCGCACCCCCATCCCCTACGGCAATCTTCACGGCCACCTGCGCGACGGCTTCCCGCAGGCCGCCCCGGAGCAGATCGACGCTCTTCTCACAAGCCTGGTCGAGCAGCAGTTCCTCATCACCAGCCTGTGGGCGCCCATGACCACGGTGGACGCCTTCCAGCACCTGTGCCACGAGCTGGAACGGCACGGCGCGGACGGCATCCCCGAGGTGCGGGACCTGGTCCACGAGCTGTACGCGCTGCGCGACGAAATGTCCGCCCACCAGCCGACGCTCTCCGACACCAACGTGAGCGCCACCGCCGCGCGGATGCGCGCCCTCACCCCCGTCACGCCGACACCGCTGCTCATTGACACCGCCCTCGACTGCGAGACCCAGCTCCCGCAGGCCGTGATTGCGGAAGCGCAGGCAGCCGTGTCGGCCCTCTACCGGACCACCCCACAGCCCTACGGCTACCAGCACTGGCGCGACTACCACCGCCGGTTCCGGGCCCGGTACGGCGTCGGCGCCCTCGTACCGGTGATGGACCTGGTTGCCGACAGCGGCCTCGGGCTCCCCGCCGGATACATCGGCTCCGAACGCGGGGCCGCCCTGAAGGTGCGCACCGAACGCGACGAACTGCTGCTCGCGCTGATGCAGCAAGTCCTCCTCGATGGCCGTGACGAACTGCGGCTGACGGACGACATGGTCAACGCCCTGGAGAAGGCCGCCGGAGCGGACGAGCGGCTGTTCGTGCCCCGGGTGGAGGCCGCCTTCGAGGTCCACGCCCCCAGCACCCGGGCGCTGTCCAACGGCACCTTCGACCTCCTGCTCACCGCGGCACCCCGCCCCGGCAGCAGCATGGCGGGCCGGTTCGCCCACGTCCTGCCGCCCGAGCACCAAGACGCCCTCGCCACCACTTATCGAGGGGCGCCGGATGGCCTCACGGCACAGCTCGTGTTCCCGCCGCGCCGGCACCGCAACGAGAACGTCACCCGCACACCGCGGCTGCTGTCGCACGTCATCGAGTTGTCCGGCCACCAAGAGAGCAACGAGACGACGGTCCGGCTCGCCGACATCGCCGTTACCGCTGACCCTCGCAGTTTCCAGCTCGTGCAGCTCTCCACCGGCCGGCGCATCGACGTGCGGGTCCTGCACGCCCTGGAAGGCGGGACCCAGACCCCGCCGCTGGCCCGGTTCCTCGCCGAGGTGGCACACGGGCGGTACGCCGCCTACAAGCCGTTCGATTTCGGCGCCGGCTCCCGGCTCCCGTTCCTCCCCCGGGTCCGCTACCGCCGCACCATCCTCACGCAGGCCCGATGGCTGCTGATGGCCGACGACCTGCCCGGCCGGAAGGCTCCGCGGCAGGAGTGGGAGGACGCCTTCACCGCCTGGCAGGAGCGGCTGCGGGTTCCGATGCAGGTCGCTGTCATCGAGTACGACCAGCGCCTCCCCCTCGACCTGTCCCACCCGGTCCACCTCCGGGTCCTTCGCGCCCATCTCGACAACGCCCGGCGCGTGGAGCTGCGCGAGGTTTCGGACGCAGACGCCCACGGCTGGATCGGGCGGGCGCACGAGATCTGGCTCTCCCTGGGCCGGGCCGAGCCGGACACCCCCTACGTGCCCCGGCCGCTCCCCGCCACGGTGACGGCCACCAGGAGGCACTTCCCGGGGGCCGGCGGCGTCCTTCTCGCGCAGCTCCACGCCCACCCGCGCCGCTACGACGAGATCCTGAGCCACCACCTCCCCCACCTGCTCGCCGCGTTCGGGGAGGAGCCGCCGACCTGGTGGTTCACCCGTCACCGGGAGATGGCCCGGCCGGACGCCGACCAGCACCTCGACCTCACGCTGCACCTGCCACCGGACACACACGGGGCCAGCTCACAGTACGTCCGCGCCTGGGCGGACAACCTGCACAGGATGGGTCTGGCGTCCGGGCTCGTCCTGGGCCCGTACCAGCCGCAGACAGGGCGCTTCGGCCACGGGCCGGTCATGGACGCCGCGCACCAGGTGTTCGCCGCGGACTCTGCCGCCGCCCTTGCGCAGATCCAGCTCACCGAGCGCCCCGACGCCTTCGCCCCGCAGGCCCTCGCCGCCGCCAGCGCCCTGCGCCTCGTCACACCCCTGGCACCGGACGCTGCGGCGGCCGAAGAGTGGCTGGTGCGCAGCCTCCCCCAGGGCACCGGACGGTTAAGCCGGACCCTGCGCAGCCAGGTACTCGAACTCGCCGCGCCGAACGGCACCTCCGCGCTCGCGGCCCTCCCCGGCGGCCCACAGGTCACCGAAGCGTGGCGTGCCCGCGCGACCGCCGTGGACACCTACCGGACGGCCTTGGCCGGTGAGCGTGATCCGCTCGATGTCGCCCGGTCGCTGCTGCACCAGCACCACGTCCGGGCTCTGGGCGTCGATCCGCGCACCGAGGAGACCACGATCCGGCTCGTGCGAACGGCGGCCCTCCAGCACCGGATGGCAGCCCGATGACCACACTGGCCGCCACCGCCGCAGCGATCCTGGAGCAGTACACCGCCCATCTGGCGGAACCCCCTCCCCCGCCCCCGGAGGAGCCCTGGGCGGTGCAGTCGCTCGCCGACGGCGCCGCCGGAATCAGCCTGCTGCACATCGAGACGGCCAGCCGGAACGGCGGCTCCTGGCTTTCCGCCCACCGATGGATCACGAGCGCGGCCTCCGGGCCCATCAGCGCGGCCGACCAGACGGGCCTGTTCCTCGGCGCCCCGGCCGTCGGCTTCCTCCTCAGCGCCGTCCCTCCGGCCTACCAGCATCTGTACGCTTCGGCGCGCACGATCCTGCACCAGCACATCACCGACCTCGCCAACCGCCGCGTGGACGCCGCGCTCGCCCGCATCGACAGGGGAGACCTTCCGACCTTCGCGGAGTACGACCTCTTCTACGGCCTCACGGGGATCGGCGCCTACCTCCTGCGCACCGAGCCCGCGGGCCCAGCCCTGGAGAGGATCTTGCAGTACCTCGTCGCCCTGACCCGGCCGCTCGCCCCCAAAGGGCGAGGGCTCCCCGGCTGGTGGGTCCGCCACGACCCGGCGCGCGGCGAGTCCCCCCACTTCCCGGGCGGAGACGGCAACTTCGGTGCCGCGCACGGCATCACTGGCCCGCTCCTCCTCCTGGCCCAGGCCCTGCGCCGCGGCATCACCGTCCACGGCCACCAGGACGCCATGTTCACCATCTGCGCCCACCTCGACGCCTGGTGCCAGCACGGTGACTCCGGCCCCTGGTGGCCCGAACACATCTCGCGGCGCGATTTCGACCGCGGACGCCCCCACCACGACGCCCCCGCCCGTCCGAGCTGGTGCTACGGCACGACAGGCATCGCACGGGCCGGCCAGCTCGCCGGGCTCGCCCTGCGCTCGCCCACGCTCCAGAAGTTCTACGAGCACGCCCTGTACCGGGCCTTGTGCGATCCCGCGCAACTCGCCCTGGTCACCGACAACGGCCTCTGCCACGGATGGGCGGGCATCTATCAGACCGCTCACCGCGCGGCCGCAGACGCGCTCGACCCACGGCTGCACGCCCTCCCGGAACGCCTTGGTGACACCCTCACCGCATCCGGCCAGCCCGGCTCCTCACCGGCTCCCGGCCTGATCAACGGTGCCGCCGGCACCGCGCTCGCTCTCACCACCTTCGCCTCGCAGCAGGCGCCGAGCACTGGATGGGACGCATGTCTTTTGATCAACTGACTCAGGCAGCCGAGCCGAGCCCGACGCAGCACGCCGTCCTCGCCGTCCTGACTGGCCTGCCGCTCGCCGACGCAGCACAGCAGTACCGGATGGACCCCGTGGTCCTCTCCGACGCGGTCGCGGTCTACGACCAGGCCGGCCGGGAAGCGCTGGCCTGCCACGCGGCCACCACCGACTGGTGGCAGACGTACCTCCACTTCACCGACTGGCCGAACGCCGACACCACCTTCACCACGCACGTCCTGCCCATCCTGCGCGAAGCGGAGACCGCTGGCGCGATCGACGGTTGGTGGTACACCAGAAAGCACCCCTGCTGGCGTCTGCGCCTCCGGGTCCAGCCTGCGGGCGGCGCCAAGCTGGCAGTCGGGGACGGCTTCGACCGCCTAGTCTCCGACGGGCACCTTCAGCGCTGGTGGCCCGGTATCTACGAGCCTGAGACGCCAGCGTTCGGCGGGAAGACCAGCATGACGGCCGCGCACGCCCTGTTCGTCACCGACAGCCGACAGATCCAGCAGTTGTGCCAGCGCGACGATCTCACCGTCGGGCCCAGGGAGCTGTCCGTCCTGCTGTGCACGATCATGATGCGCGCCGCCCGGTTGGAGTGGTACGAGCAGGGCGATGTCTGGGACCGCGTCATCACGACGGAACACCGCTCGGCCATCAGCGACGTTCCGCCGGACCGTCTCAACGCCCGAGCCCGCGAGATCCGTCTTCTCCTTCTCGCCGACAGCGACGTCCTGCTTCGCTTCGACGGCCCGCTGGAGCCCGTCGCCGAGTGGGCTGGCGCGTTCCGCAGCGCCGGCCAAGCACTCGCCCACGGCGTCCAGGACGGGTCACTGGATCGCGGGCTGCGACAGGTGCTCAGCTATCACGTGATCTTCCACTGGAACCGGCTCGGGTTGTCCATGCGAGGGCAGAGCATCCTGGCCTGGGCGGCCAGGACAGCGATCCTGCACGGCGATGGGCACAAGGGAGGCTGACACGCATGGCGATGATGCCTTTCCCAGGTTCGTCGAAGCGATCAATTCACTACCTCAACGGTAGAGCAGCCAGGCTCCTATACCCATCCCCGCAAGCAGCAAGGGTCCATAAACAGGAGCAACCGCCCACGATCTAATATCGGGCCAATCGGGCCAATAGTTGACTCTGGAACCCGCCGGCGATGCCAGAGCAGGATTCAAGGAGAATGCAGGAATTGAACGACCGGCCGCCACCTCGTCATAGAGCTTTCGAAAGGCACGCTCCTGCTTTAGATAATTAGCATCAAGGACACCAAAGACAAGTACCGCCAAGAGGCCGAGAAGCGCCACGAAGATCGAACTCTTCGTGATCGCGTATCCGTAAGTCGCGGTTACAATCGGAAGCAGCCACGCCTTCGAGGATGACGACGCCTGCGACATGCGCGTAATTATCGCTTGGATAAATGCCAAGTGCTGCCGACGATCCTCTGACCCAACCGCGCTTACTTCGTTGAAAAGCGCAGACTGAATCGCGGCGAGAGTCTGACTTTGGGCTTGACTATCTTCGGCCGCACCCGCGGGCCATCTAAGCACCATGCGATCCCCCGACCATCGGGGCACGAGGTGAAAATGCACGTGAGGTACGGTTTGAGTGGCGGCTGCCCCAGTCGACTGAATCACGTTCAAACCATCCGGAGCTAGGGCCGAGCGGATCGCATGTGCTGCCCTGAGGAGCGCTTCACCCAAATCACGGCCCTCAACAGCGTTGAGATCTGTCAGGTCTGAAACATGACGGTTCGGCACTACCAAAGTGTGGCCGCGAGTGGCTTGTTCCAATGGAAAGAATGCGGTGACCTCTTGGGTGCGATACACCAGCCTCGCACTGGAGTCGCCCCCTGCAACAATCACGCAAAAGGGGCATGCAGATTGATCTACCATGACCGCCTAATCACCCCCTGCTCCGACCAAGACTCCAAGTTGTCACGCAGTTTGTTATAGGTCGCCTTACTGTCGGTCTTTCCCGACCAATCCTGCATCGCGGGATCAAATACCGGCACTACCCCTGCACCAATAGCCTTGGCAAAGGGGTCGGAACCCGCACTATCAACGCTCCCCAGTGCCGAGAGTCCATGGATTCGGATCCCTAGCAGCGGCTTCTTGTCAGCCCATGCCTTCTTAATCTCATACATGACCCAGGGTCGACTTGCCGTGTGCTTTCCGATCAAGACGATGACGGCCTTCTTGTACGCCATCTGCTCGTGAATCCAATTCTTGATTGCCTCGTCTCCACGCCTACGCACCTGCTCCCAGTCCTGAGAGTTCAACAGTGGCTGCGCTTCGAGCGCGTTAATATTGCGAACCAACTGGACGCGGTGGACATCTTGTTCGTAGTGGAAGCTGTAGAAGACTGTCTTGGCCATGGAAACGTCAATCGAGAGTGCCGATGCGAACGACTGCGACTCTAGCTGCGACCTCCGACAACTTGTACGAGAACGCAAGAAGTCATGCCCTTGTGGGCGAGGTGGTCACGCAAGGCAGCTCTGACGCGGATCGCAACCGCAAGCAGCCGGGCTACCTCCGTCAGCGCCATGGCCCAGAAGTCCAGCACGCGGATCCGGGGCGCCCGCAAGTGCGTGGTCAAGGGTCGCCGACCGCGGCGGGCAGAGCATCACAGTGTGTCCCCCCTCGAAGATCATCCACCCTGGCCGCAGCCGACTGCGTGCATTGACGTCCTGACCTCCGCGATTTTGAGTGATCAGAAGCATGACCCAGCCACCACCCTGACAGAAGGAACGGACGAGGAGGAGCTACACCGCCATGGGGGGCGTCTTCATCAACTACCGCAGGAGTCCGCATGCCACAGATGCGGTGCACCGGCTGCGTGATCGGCTCAGCCGTCACTTCGGTGACGCACAAGTCTTCCTCGACACGTCGTCGATGCTGCCGGGTAACCGCTACCCAGACGACCTCAGAGGCCGAGTGCATGACTGCGAGGTTCTGCTCGTCACCATTTCGGAAGGCTGGTTGGAGGCGCGGGACCCGTCGGGCGCGCGATCCCTCGACCGCGCGGGCGACTGGGTGCGGCACGAGATCGAACTGGCGCTTGCCGCTGGGAAGACCGTGATCCCCCTGCTCCTTGACGCCGTAGAGCCACCGTCGCCCGAGTTGCTTCCCGCGTCGATCCGCGATCTCTCCCTTCGCCAGGCACATCGGATCCCCGCAGATGGCTGGGACGCGGCCGTTGAGGAGCTGATCGCCACGCTGGAGACCCTGGTGGCACCGGAGTGGGTGCCAGCAGTCCTGTCTGAAGTACGGCCGCCACGACGGCCCGGCCGACTGCTCGGCTGGGCCACCGGTCTCCTCGCCGCCGCACTCTGCGTTCTCGTGCCGTGGGCAGCAACGGCGACCGGGTCGCCTCCAGAGCCGGGCGACGACCCGGTCGCTCTGCTGCTGGCCCTGGCGTCCCTTGGGCTGATGGGCTTCGTTCTAATCGCTGTACTGCTGTCCTGCGGCCTCATGCGCCGCCCCGTTCAGGCGTGGGAACGTGACCTGCAGGACGCCACGCAGGAGAACTACCTTCGGGCAACCTATCCGGTGCCGGCCTTTCTCCTGCTGTTCGCAATAGTGCTCGTGATTCAAGTGTGGGGGCGGAGTCCCGGCTTCGCCGTCGTACTGATGCTGGGCATGTGTGCCGCCGTCGGCCCGATGGCAGCCCGTTTCGTGCGCTCCCTCAAGGACGACCGCGAACGGTGGGTGCAGTGGCCGGAGGCGATGCCCTCGGCAGCCCCGATGGCGGTGGTACGGCGGGAGATCGCTCGGCTTGACGTGCGTACACAAGAGTGGGGCGCGCCGATCCGGCGAGAGCAGCGGGACCGAGCACGGTTCGCGCTCGAAGAACTGGCAGGGGCGGTGGCGGCTCAGGGGCGGGCGGCGGAACGTGGGCGGTTGCGATGGCTGTGTGAGGCGCAGCCCTGGATCTTCAGCGGGTACTTCCTGTGGTTGGCGCTCACCGTCGCCCTCACGCTCGCCTGGACTATGCCCCTCGGAGTCGAAGGCGGGGGTGGGCCGCGGCTCTACGCGGCACCCGTGGCCACTGGGGTCGTGGGGCTCTTGCTGGCCTGGACGACCATGGAGTGCGCTTACCGCTACCAGCGGTGGCAGAGCCGGATGTTTCACGCGGAGGCGGTGCGACGGCTCGCTCTGATAGGGGCGCGGGTCGACACGCTCAGTTTCCCGTCGCGTACGCGGCTGACGACAGCGACGGAACGCTAGGCGGGACGGGTGAAGCGGCACAGGGCCTGGTCACGACCGCGACCTGGGTTCACCCAATCAGAGCGCAAGCTGAGCTTGACTATTAACCCCACCAAGATCGTTTCTTGGTGGGGTTAATAGTCAAGCTCAGTTCGCCGCGAGCTGGTCGTCCTCAACGGCCACCAGCTCTGCGATCTTGATGGCAACTACTGCCATCGAATCCTCAGCCGTGTCCAACCCGTTTCGGGATGCAAGTAGGGGGCTGACGTCCCGGAGTTCGCCGTAGGTCGTCTCGTGTATGACGGGGAGCAGCAGGTCACGTGCAAGGAGCTCCGAGAGCTCCTTGTCAGAGACGCCACCGCGCTTGAGGCGTGTCAGTAGCGCAGGGGTGACCAGAACGAGACCCGTACGCGACCTCGCCAGCCCTCTGTCGATTTCCCGCATGAACGGCAGGCCGAGCGCGATGTCCTTCTCGCTGAACCAGACCGACACGCCCTCTGCTTCCAGCAGGTCGCACAACTCCGTGGCAGCACCGCGCCGGTCATCCCACGCGTGGCAGAGGAAGACATCGCGAAGGTCAGGCTGTTGACGCGCGCGCAACACGGCGGCGTCGCGAACAGGAGCCAGACCCTTCACCTCGCCAGGCGTGTAGATCACGGAGGAGGTGCTCGGTGACCAAGGCGCCCGCATTTTGCCGCTACTGGTCGCACCGCCCCCGCCACTGCTCCGCGGCGTGTAGACCGGCGGCGGGTAGTAGGGACGGGACGATGAGTACCCGTAGCCGCCGCTGCTGCACGCGGGGCACGCCGCACGTCCGCTGGCGGTCCGATGACCCTGAACTGGGGCTGTACAACGACTCATAAGTACATGGTATTCGTGTGACTACTGCTAGGTGGCGTTATCGCAAGGAAAAGACGGCCGAGTGCAGTTCAGCCCGTTTGGGTCGCCAACGTTACCAACGGCCAGGGTCCACGCGACCAGTTGTCCGTCCTCGACGGTGTAGACGACCTGGTAGTCGCCAATCCTCAGCCGCCAACGGGTGCTTTGCCCCTGGAGGGCCTTGATGTCGAACGCCGCGACATCCCCGACGTCCATCGCCTTCTGGAGTTCGGCGATGCGGTACAGAATCCGCAGGGCGTCCGGGCGCTCAACCTTGAGCATGTCCCGCTGGGCATGCGGCGTGAAACGAGTGACGTAGCCCATGGCCGATCAGCCTTGGCCGGCACGGAGCGGGGCAGCCATCTCTTCGAGAGAGACCGACCGCTCAACGCCTTCGGACTCCGCTTCGTCGGCCAGCTCGATCAAGGGATCACCGGGGTTGCAGTTCGGGTTGCATTCACCCCCATTCAGCACCGTCCGCTCCCTGGCGATCGCAGCGACCGGCCGCAGGTCAGGACGGTGGCGGACGACCATGAATCGCCGGACGAACAGTTGGAAAGCGTGTTGGGGGCAACCCCTCACGAGTTCGAATCTCGTATCCTCCGCCAGTGCCTCACCGGGCACGAAATCGAAGGGCCCCACCGTTCGCGGTGGGGCCCTTCGACGTGAGTGGTCTCAGTTTTGGTCTCAGTTGCCGTGATCGGACTGAGGCGGACCATGCTGAACAGTGATCTGGTTCACCATTTCGATCAGGGCTGCGCCGGGACACCAAGGTCGTCGAGAAGCCCTCGGACGCGGCGCTCGATGTCGTCACGGATGGGCCGGACGTCGTCGACGGTCTTGCCCGCCGGGTCGTCCAGGGTCCACTCGAGATACCGCTTGCCGGGGAAGACCGGGCAGGCGTCGCCGCAGCCCATGCTGACGACGACGTCGGCCGCACGCACGATCTCGTCGGTCCAGGGCTTGGCGAACTCGCGGGAGATATCGATACCGCGCTCGCTCATGGCGGCGATGGCGGCCGGGTTGACCTCGAATCCGGGTTCGGAGCCGCCGGACCAGGCGACGGCGCTGTCGCCGGCCAGGTGCTGGAAGAAGCCCATGGCCATCTGGCTGCGACCGGCGTTGTGGACGCAGAGGAAGAGCACGACGGGCTTCCCGTCGGTGGAGTGGCCTTCGACCTTGGCCAAGGCGCGCAGGCGCTGGCGGGCGAACCGTTCGGCGATGAGCGGGAGGAAGTTGGGGATGGTGCTGCGGCCGGCGAACTGGTCGTAGCTGGTGTGCAGGAACCGCTCGATGGTCTCCTGGCCGAAGAGGCCGTCGAACTCCCGGCTCAGGTGGGTGGCGGCGGTGCGCAGGGCGAGTTGCTGGTCGATGCTCAGGTTGCGGTGCGGGACGGGCGCGGTCTCAGTCATCGCTGCCTCCAGGAGGGCGGACGGCGGGCACCAGCCGGTCGATCCGGTCGGCGAGATCACTCAGGGCGTCGGCGAAGGCGTCGTCGGTGCCGGTGCGGGTGGGATCGGGGACCGACCAGTGCAGGCGGTCGGGGACCCGGGGGCCGAGCTGCTCGTGAGCGTTGTCGCAGACGGCGACCACCAGGTCGTCCGGGCGCAGCGTCTCGTCTATGTGGGAGGTGCGGGCGGGGGCCAGAGACAGGCCGTGCTTCCGTGCGGTCGCGACGGCACGGGGGTGGACGCGCCGGGCGGGGTCGGTTCCCGCCGAGGCGGCCGGCACGGTGCTACGGCGCTTCCAGAGGGCAGCGGCCAGGTGCGAGCGGGCGGAGTTGTGGGTGCAGACGAACACCACACGCGGCGCCGTCCGCAGCAGGGTCGGCATGGTGTCGACCAGGGTCTGCGTGTGCAGGCGCAGGTAGGTGCGCCGCCGGTCTCCTTCGGAGCGGGACCGCTCGATCAGGCCGACCTGTTCGAGCAGCTTGAGGTGGTGGGCCAACAGATTGCTGGGCAGGCCCAACTCCTGGCCGAGTTCGCTGGGCGAGGCGTCGCCCAGCAGCAGCCGGTCAACGATCGCCAGGCGCGCGGGTTCCCCCAGTGCCGCGTGCCGCTGCGCTCGCGCCACCACCGATGCAGACCACTCAGCATTCATTGAGTCAATTTTCGTTGAGCTAAATTCGGCTGTCAATGGTCTCGACGGGGGCAGGGCGGTGGTGTTCGCGGCAAGGGAGGCGTCAGAAGACGCCCAGCATCCGGCGCTGGACGTCGAGGTGGTGCTCGCTCATCCATGCCTGGGCCGCGACCTGGACCGCGTCCCACGGGGAGCCCAGCGGTGGGGTGTAGGAGAGGTCGAGTTCGCTGATGCCGTCGACCGGCATGGCGTGGAAGAGGGCGGTGGCGTACGTGTCCACGCGCTTGGAGATCTCCGCGCCGCGTCGTCCGACGAGCTGGGCGCCGAGCAGGAGGCCGCTGGAGGTGTCGCCGGTGACGCGGATCGAGATGGGGGTGGCGCCGGGGTAGTACGCCTTGTGGTCGTCGGGGCGGCTCGCTGTGGTCGCCGGTGTCCAGCTGCGCCCGGCGGCTGCGGCTTCGTGGTCGCGCAAGCCGGTGCGGGCGGCAACCAGGTCGAAGACCTTGACCACCTGGGTGCCGAGACTGCCCGCGAACCAGCGGGTGCCTCCGAGGGCGTTCTCGCCCGCGATCCGGCCCTGCTTGTGGGCGGTCGTCCCGAGCGGCAGCCAGGTCTTGCCGAGGAGCCGGTGGTGGGTGACGGCGCAGTCTCCGGCCGCGTACACGTCGGGCAGCGAGGTGCGCATGTACTCGTCGACGTCGATCGCCCCCTTCACGCCGAGCCGGGCTCCGGCGGTCGCGGCGAGGGCGGTGTCAGGGCATACGCCGACGACGACCAGGACGAGTTCGGTGCCGCGCGTGATGGCCTGTCCGTCTGGTCCGGTGGCCCGTACGCGCAGGAGGTCGCCGGAGGGGTCGCGGGTGATCGCGGAGACCTGGGTGCCGGTGATGACCTCAACGCCGTGCGCGGCGAGCTCATCGTGGACGAGGGCGCCGAGTTCCGGGTCGACGGTGGGCAGGACTTCGGGCAGGGCTTCGATCTGGGTGACGTTGAGGCCGCGGGTGGTGAGGGCCTCGGCCATCTCCAGGCCGATGTAGCCGGCGCCGATGACAACGGCCGACTTCGGGCGGCGTGCGGCGAGCGTCTGCATGACCTTGAAGGTGTCGCCCATGCCGTGCAGGAGGTGGACGCCGTCGGCCGGGCCGAGCGCGTCGGGGCCGCTCAGCCCTTCGATGGGCGGGCGGGCACTGACCGCGCCGGTGCCCACGATCAGTGCGTCGTACGGCAGTTCCTCGGTGCGGCCCTCGGCGTCACGCACGACCAGCCGCTTTCCGGTGACGTCGATGCCGGTGGCGAGGGTGTCGGTGCACACCTGCATGCCGGTGGCCTTCAGGTCCGCCAGGCTGCGGTGGGCCAGGTCGCTCCAGTGGCCGACCTCGCCGGAGACGTAGTACGGGATGCCGCAGATGGAGAAGTTCGGGTAGGCGTCGGCCACCACCACGGTGACCTCGCTGTCGGGATCCAGCTCGCGGGCGCGCAGGGCCGCGCTGATGCCGGCGTCGCTGCCGCCGACGGCGACGATGCGCTTGCTGGCCACCGGGATACCTCCGTCGGAGATCGGAGAAACGGGGCTGGTGAGGGCACTGGGGGCGCCCTCACCGGCGTCGCATGTCAGGCGAGGTGGTCGGCCAGCTCGCGTTCCAGGGCGGCCTTGGGCTTGGCGCCCACGATGGTCTGTACAACCTCGCCGCCCTGGTAGAGGTGCAGCGTCGGGATGGACATGACGCCGTAGCGGGCGGCGATGGCCGGGTTCTCGTCGATGTTGAGCTTGGCGATCTCGATCTTGTCGCCGTGCTCGGCGGCGATCGCCTCAAGTGAGGGGGCGAGCTGGCGGCAGGGGCCGCACCAGGCGGCCCAGAAGTCGACCAGGACCGGTTTGTCGCTGCTGATGACGTCCTGTTCGAAGGAGTCCTCGGTGACGTTCTTGAGAGCCATGATCTTCCTCCGGGGCGTCAGACGGCGGCCACGGCCGGTTCGCCGGCGGTGTCGCTCAGGGCGGCGAGGTACCGCTCGGCGTCCAGAGCAGCGGCGCAGCCGGAGCCGGCTGCGGTGATCGCCTGGCGGTAGGTGTGGTCGACGACGTCGCCCGCGCCGAAGACACCCGCGATGTTCGTGCGCGTGGAGGGTGAGGCGACCTTGAGGTAGCCCTCGTCGTCCAGGTCCAGCTGGCCGGTGACCAGGTCGGTGCGCGGGTCGTGGCCGATGGCGACGAACAGGCCGGTGGCCGCGAGGAGGGAGGTCTCGCCGGTGACGGTGTCGCGCAGGGTGAGGCCGGCGAGTTTGCCGCCGGCCTCGTGGATTGCTGCGACCTCGCTGTTCCAGGCGAAGGAGATCTTCGGGTCGGCGAAGGCGCGGTCCTGCATGGTCTTGGAGGCCCGCAGGGTGTCGCGGCGGTGGACGATCGTCACGGAGCGGGCGAAGCGAGAGAGGAAGGTGGCTTCCTCCATCGCCGTGTCGCCTCCGCCGACGACCACGATGTCGTGCTCGCGGAAGAAGAAGCCGTCGCAGGTCGCGCAGTACGACACGCCCCGGCCGGAGAGCGCGTCCTCGCCGGACAGGTTCAGCTTGCGGTGCTGCGAGCCGGTCGCCACGATCACGGACTTGGCCCGGTGGACCGTGCCCGCGCTGTCGGTGACGGTCTTGACCGTGCCGGTGAGGTCGACGGCGACGATGTCGTCGGGGATCAACTCGGCGCCGAAGCGTTCGGCCTGGGCCCGCATGTTGTCCATCAGGTCGGGGCCCATGATGCCGTCGCGGAAGCCGGGGAAGTTCTCCACCTCGGTCGTCTGCACCAGCGCGCCGCCGGCCGTGACCGCGCCCTCGAAGACCAGCGGCTTCAGCGAGGCGCGGGCGGTGTAGAGGGCGGCGGTATATCCGGCGGGGCCGGAGCCGATGACGACGACGTTGCGTATGTCCGTCGCCGTGCTCATGCCTGGGGCTCCGGGGCGATCTCCTTGATCAGGCCCTCGATCAGTACCTTGATCTCGTCGCGGATCGGGCGGACGGCCTCGACGCCCTGGCCCGCCGGGTCCTCCAGGTCCCAGTCCAGGTACCGCTTGCCGGGGAAGACGGGGCAGGTGTCGCCGCAGCCCATGGTGATGCAGACGTCCGACTCCTTGACCGCGTCCACGGTGAGCATCTTCGGGACCTCGGCGGAGATGTCGATGCCGACCTCGGCCATGGCCTGGACGGCGGCCGGGTTGACGCCCGCGCCCGGGTTGGAGCCGGCGGAGCGGACCTCGACGCGGTCCCCGGCCAGGTGGGTCAGCCACGCGGCGGCCATCTGGGAACGGCCAGCGTTGTGGACACAGACGAACAGCACGGAGGGCTTGTCGGACATCAGAGGTCTCTCTTGTCTCATGACGACATCGGGCGCGAATGACATCAGCACCCGGTGGTGTCAGCCACCACTGATGTGACAGTATCAGTCCATGATGACGTCAGTCGACACTGATCTGATCCGGGTTCTGGCCGACCCGCTCAGGCTCCAGATCGTGACCCTGCTCGCCAAAGAGACGCTGTGCACCACCCACCTGGTGGAGGAGACCGGTGCCAAGCAGACCAACCTCTCCAACCACATGAAGGTGCTGCGCGAGGCCGGAGTGGTCGAGACCGAGCCGTGCGGCCGGTACGTCTACTACCGGCTCAAGGCGGACGTCATCGCCCAGCTCGCCGGCCAGTTCGCCGACCTGGCCGAGTCCGCTCGCTCCGCCGCCGAGAACAAGAGGGCCTGCCCGTGACCGCCGCCGAAGCCGCCCCGACCGCGGAGTCCGCGACAGCCGCTCCCGCACCCGCCTCTGTCGGGTCCGCGCCGGGTGCCACCCCGCCGCGTACCCCTCTGGTCGCCCGGGCCGCCGCCGAACTCATAGGCACGGCACTGCTGGTGGCGGTCGTGGTCGGCTCCGGTATTCAGGCCACCGAACTGACCAAGGACGTCGGCCTGCAGCTGCTGGCCAACTCCACGGCCACCGTCTTCGGCCTCGGCATCCTGATCCTGCTGCTCGGCCCGGTCTCCGGCGCCCACTTCAACCCGGTCGTCACCCTCGCCGAGTGGTGGACCGCCCGCCGCGGCGGCGCCGGGGTCACACCGCGCGAGGTCGCCGTGTACGTGCCCGCGCAGATCGTGGGAGCGATCGCGGGCGCGATCCTCGCGGACGCGATGTTCGGCGAACCGCTGGTGAAGTGGTCCACGCACGACCGCTCGGCCGGGCACCTGCTGCTCGGCGAGGTCGTCGCGACCGCGGGCCTGATCCTGCTGATTTTCGGGCTGGCCCGCGCCAACCGGCTGCAGTTCGCCCCCGTGGCCGTCGCCTCCTACATCGGCGCGGCGTACTGGTTCACCTCGTCGACGTCCTTCGCCAACCCGGCGGTGACGATCGGCCGCGCCTTCACCGACACCTTCGCGGGCATCGCGCCGGGTTCGGTCGCGGGCTTCATCGGCATGCAGCTCGTGGGCGGCGTGGTTGGACTGGCCCTGGTGGCCCTGATCTTCATGCCCGGACGATCGGCCGAATGAGCCACCAGACGCAGGTGGTGGTGATCGGCGGCGGCCAGGCTGGGCTCGCCGCCGGCTACCACCTGCGCCGTCTGGGCCTCGACTTCGTCCTCCTCGACGCCCAGACCACCTCGGGCGGCGCCTGGCAGCACGCCTGGGACTCGCTGCACCTGTTCTCCCCGGCCGCGTACTCCTCGCTGCCCGGCCACCTCATGCCACCGCAGCCCGGCGAGACCTACCCCGACGCGCAGCACGTCGTGGAGTACCTCGCCGACTACGAGAAGCGGTACCAGCTGCCCGTCGAGCGCCCCGTACGCGTCCTCGGCGCCCACCGGGACGGCGGGCTACTGCGCGTGGAGACCGATTCCGGCCCCTGGCACGCCCGCGCGGTGATCAGCGCGACCGGCACCTGGTGGCGGCCCTTCCTCCCCACGGTCCCCGGCCAAGCGACCTTCAGGGGACGCCAGTTGCACACGGTGGAGTACCGCAGCCCCGCCGACTTCGCAGGCCAGCGCGTGATCGTGGTGGGCGGCGGCAACTCCGGCGCCCAGATCGCCGCCGACCTCGCCCACGACACGGACCTGACCTGGGTGACGCAGCGTCCGCCGCGCTTCCTGGCCGACGACATCGACGGGCGTGCCCTGTTCGACGTGGCCACCGCCCGCCGCCGCGCGCTGGACGAGGGCCGCACGGACACGGGCGGGGTGGCCTCGCTTGGGGACATCGTCGCCGTACCGCCCGTACGCGAGGCACGCGACCGCGGCCTGCTCACGGCGAGCCCGATGTTCTCCCGCCTCCACACCGGCGGTGTGGAGTGGGCCGACGGCACCCGAGCCGAGGCCGACGCCATCATCTGGTGCACGGGCTTCCGCCCTGCTCTCTCCCACCTATCCCCGCTCCAACTCCGAGGCCGACGCGGCCATATCGTCACCGAGGGCACTCAGGTGGTGGACGAGCCGCGCCTGCACCTGCTCGGCTACGGCGACTGGACCGGCCCCGCCTCCGCCACTCTCATCGGAATCGGACGCCCCGCGCGAGACGCCGCCCGCGAGATCGCCCAATTCCTTACCGCGTACGGCTGATAGTTCGCCGATGTAGTCCAGTCGGCCATCAGCTTCATCCAGGCCGACCAAGTGCCACCAATCGACGGTGCCCCGCTGTGGCCGGCCCTGGACCGGGCGACGGAAAACTCTGGGCAGGAAGATTGTGGGCTCTTCTACCCTGAAGCGGGTGAGCACATCATCCCAGGGCTACCTTCCTGTGCTGCGCCGTTGGATGGGCGACGGGCCGACTCACCCTCTGCGCAGCAACGTGGACCGTCCCAGCAGGCACCCCGGCATCACTCACGCCTGGTGGCGCGACCCGGTCCTGACCTGCCTGGAAGAAACCCTCGTTCTTCTCGAGGGAGCCCAGCCAGGTGGTCTGGACTCGATGGCTCGTACGTTCCGTGCCTTCGACGATTCGTCCTGGGCCGGCAAGGAGCAGTTCCTGCGGCACCGCGCGGAACTGGTGGTCGCCTCCTTGCTGGCAGAGGCCCAAGTGCCTTTTCGGTTCAACACAGGGCCAGGACCCGACCTGTTGATGGGTGAGGAGCCGCTCTGCCTGGGCATCGAGATCAGCTCGCGACGGCCCAAGAGCCTGTTTGACCTCAGCCAGACTCTGCGTGAGGGGCTGCGAGCTCGCGGCCTGGACCTGGGCGTGTCGATCCGCACGGACCCCATTCCGCCGGTGGCGATCCGAAGCGAGGTACGCAACGCCATCATCGAGCAGATCCTCCCCGCCGACGGCAGCCCTGCTGTACGCAGTCTGCGCGTAATGGCGGCACCGGCGCGGCCCGAGGACGGCATCCCGCGTCGTGGCTCACGATCACTCTCGGCAGTGGTGGAACGACCCTGATCTCTGCCCCTTTCAACAGCCCTCACATGATCGCCATGGCCCAGGATGTCGCCAGGAACGTACAGCGCGAGAAGCGAAAGATCCGGCAGTCCCGGGCCATGCCCACCCTGCTGATCGTGGACGTGCCCGGTACCGATCTGCCGGATCTGCGCTGCTGGCAGCAGGCATTTGACCGTATCTGCATGACATCCCGCATCCACGGACCCTGCACCCTGACGGACGAAGACGTGTCGGAGTGCGGCAAGCCGCGGAACGACAACGCCGCGATGGCCTGATCCTCCCGCTCGGTGAGGGTCAGGCCGCGGGGACGGCTGCGGTCAGCATCTGCCCCATCGCGGCCACCACCGACGGCTCCACCCGGTAGTACACCCAGGTGCCGCGCCGCTCGGAGGTGAGCAGCCCGGCCTCCTTGAGCTTCTTCAGGTGGTGGGAGACGGTCGGCTGGGAGACGCCGACGTCGGAGATGTCGCACACGCATGCCTCGCCGCCCTCGTGCGAGGCGACCGCCGAAAACAGCCGCAGCCGCACCGGATCGCCCAGCGCCTTGAACATCGCGGCGGTCCGCTCGGCCTCCTCGGCCGTCAGCGGCCGTTCGGTGAGCGGCGGGCAGCACGGCACGACACCCTCGGCGACCTCGGGTTCCAGCAGCGGCAGCGCCTTGATGTTCGACATGCGTCTATGTTGACATACGTCGAACCAGAGCGGCCAGGGTGCGCGCCTCAGTCTCGGTGCAGGTGCGCCACCAGGCGCCGGGCGATCCGTCTGGCGTCCCTGCCGACCCCACGCAGGGAGTTCGAAGACAGGCTGCGCTGCCACTCCAGCCCTACGTAGGCGAGGCCGGGGTGGGTCAGTGAGAAACCCTCCCGGTGGAGCGGGTGGCCGCGGTCGTCGAGTGCACCGAGCGGGGTCAGGTAGCCGAGGTCGGGGCGGTAGCCAGTGGCCAGCAGGATCGTGTCGACCTCCTCACTGCTGCCGTCCGCCCAGGCGACCTTGGCACCGTCGATACCCGTGAACACCGGACGCCGGTCCGGAGCACCGGCAGCGACAGCAGCCCGGTAGCGGCCGTCATCGATGACCAGCTGGGTCGGTGGTGTGCGCAGATACCGGCCCACGGGCAGGATGTCCGCCCCGGTCCGCGTCAGCCACCAGTGCAGATCCCGGCCCAGCGTGCGCTGCGCCGCGAAGCGCACCGGATGCCGCGTGGCCAGGGTGACCTGAGCGTGCGCGGCCAGCTCGGCGGCGATCTGCACGGCAGAATTCCCGGCACCGACGACCACCACACGCCGCCCGGCGAAGGGCTCCGGTGCGCGGTACTCCGCTGCGTGCAGCACCGTGCCAGCGAAGTCCTCAAGGCCCGGCAGCGACGGACGATGAGGGCGGCCGAAGGTTCCGGACGCCGCGACCACGCCCCGCGCGGACGATTCATCCCCGCTGGCCAGCGCGAGGGTGAAGGTGCCGTCGGCGGCAGCCCGGACGTCCCGGACGCGCACCCCCGTGCGGATGTCGGCGTCCAGGCGGTCGGCGTAGCGCAGCAGGTAAGCAACGACGTCGTCCCGATGCGGATAGCGGTCCGGGTCCCCGCTGAAGGGCATCCCGGGCAGCGAGCTGTATCCGGCGGGAGAGAAGAGCGTGAGGCTGTCGTAGTAGCGCGGCCATGACCCGGCCGGCTGGTCGGACGCCTCCAGGACCACCGGCTCCAGCCCCTGCCGGCGCAGGGCGTGTGCGGCGGCCGGTCCAGCCTGGCCGCCCCCGATCACCGCTACGTCCACTCGTTCCATACCCGCCTCCAGATTCGACGAATGTCTATGTTGACGCTTATCGATACAGCTGCCATGCTGACAACGCAAGAGATCGACGGATGTCGAAACAAAGGGGGAACCTCGTGAACGCGCCCACCACCGACCAGCTGCCCGTCGTGGTCATCGGAGCCGGCCCCATCGGCCTGGCCGCTGCCGCCCACCTCGTCGAGCGGGGCATTGAACCCCTCGTCCTGGAAGCCGGAGGGACCGCGGGCAGTGCCGTACGGGAGTGGTCGCACGTGAGGCTGTTCTCCACCTGGGGCGAGGTCGTCGACCCGGCAGCCGAGAAGCTGCTGGCCCCGACCGGCTGGGTACGCCCCGACGCCTCGACCTACCCGACCGGCGGCGACTGGGCCGAGCGGTATATCCAGCCCCTCGCCGACGCCCTGCGCGAGAAGGTCCGCTACGGCGCCACGGTGACCGGCGTCGCCCGCGCCGGCCGGGACCGCATCGTCGACGCCGGCCGCGACGAGCAGCCGTTCGCCGTGCACATCCAGTCCGCCGGCGGCTCCGAGGAGCGGATCACCGCCCACGCCGTCATCGACGCCTCGGGCACCTGGTCCACCCCGAGCCCCGTCGGCGCGAATGGCCTGCCCGCCCTCGGCGAGAAGTCGGCCGCCGACCGTATCTCCTACCGCGTCCCGGATCTGAAGGACCCGGCCGTACGCGCCCGTTACGCGGGCAAGCGCACCGCCGTCGTCGGCTCCGGCGCCTCCGCCTTCACCGCCCTCGCCCTCCTCGCCGACCTGGCCGAGAAGGAAGGAGACGGGACGCACGCGGTGTGGATCCTGCGCCGAGGCATCGGCGCGAACACGTACGGCGGCGGCGAGGCCGACCAGCTCCCCGCCCGCGGCGCGCTGGGCCTGCGCGCCAAGGCCGCGGTTGAGGCCGGCTATGCGAGCGCGGTCACGGGATTCCGTACACAGGCTGTGGAGCACGACGGCGACCAGCTTGTCCTCGTTGCCGAGGACGGCCGCCGCCTCGACCCGGTCGACGAGGTCATCGTCCTGACTGGCTTCCGCCCGGACCTGTCCTTCCTCTCCGAGCTCCGCCTCGGCCTCGACGACCGCCTCCAGGCCCCGACCGCCCTGGCCCCGCTGATCGACCCCAACGTGCACTCCTGCGGCACGGTCTACCCGCACGGCGTGAACGAGCTCTCCCATCCGGAGAAGGGCGTCTACCTGGTCGGTATGAAGTCCTACGGCCGCGCCCCCACGTTCCTCGCGATGACCGGCTACGAGCAGGTCCGCTCCATCACGGCGGCGATCGCCGGCGACCAGAAGGCCGCCGAGCGCGTCGAACTCACCCTGCCGGAGACCGGGGTCTGCGGCGGCGCGGGCCTGTTCGACGAGCCGGAGAACGCCGAGCAGTCCGGCGGCGGCTGCTGCGCCGCCCCCGCCACCCTCCAGATCGGCATCGTCGGCCGCATCCTCGACCGCAGAGGCCCGCGCGCCGGGGTTGTGAGTCTTCCTCAACCCCAACGCGTGGCTCCACGCCCTGCCCGTCGACCTGAACGCCCCATCCACCCTTCAAAGCGGCTACGCCGCAGGCAATTCCTCGGAAGGTTCCGGTTCAGCTGACAGGCGGGCTGCGCTCCGCTCCGCCGGGCGCGCTTCCCGGCTCCGCTCCGGGCGCCGCTCCTGCCTTCGGCCCGCTCCGCCCGCGCTGCGCCGACTCGCGCCCACATGTGGATAGGGCCGGTGGCCATGAGTCGATCACCGCATAGAGCGACCCACGGCCAAGACGATGGTTGCGGACGCTGCCCCCTCCGGAACAACGAAGAGACCACCCATCCGGCCGGGGTGGTCTCTTCGTTCCAGGGCCTGTCCGACGGGTCGCGTCACCGACCCCGCACCCGACAGCACTGTCACTCGAATGGCCTAATAAGACGTGCCACCCACATGGGTGAACATGAAGCTGAATAGTGCCCTATCGAGGCAATCCGTGAAAGGCGAACCAATGCGCATTCGACGAATCCTCGCCGCAGTCATCGCCACGGCAGCCCTCGCCGGCCTCGGCCTCACAGGCGCCGCCACCGCCACCGCCGGCAGCGTCACCCTGGCCGACAGCGTCACCCCGGGTGAGTGCACGGACGGCGGCGGAACGATCGATCGGTCGACGCCCGTGCTCCCGACCTGCAGGGGCGGTATGTACGACGGGCAGACAGTCGACTGAACCCCACTATGGCCTGTTGCGAAAGTGGATCGGCGCCCCGCAGCCACGCGCTGCGGGGCGCTCCCTCGCGAGCGTAGCCGGGAGAGTCGCAGGGGCTGTGCCGACCCGTCGGGCACGCCAGGTCTGAGTCGGCCCGGCAGCACGCGGCGGGCGGGAGCTCCCGAACGCCGTCGCGCGCCGGCGCAGCGAGCTGCCAAGGTTTGCGCGGCCGTAGGCCGCACCTCTGTTACTGAGGCAAGAAGCCGGGGGTTCCTTGCCCAAGCTCGCGGACGCGAGCGAGGTAGTCCGCCTCCGGCGGGGGACCGGCCGGCACCGGGATGGAGGGGGCACCGTTCCCGACCGCGGGTCCGTCCTACAGGGCGACCGGCGCGGACTGCGGGACCCACACCATCTGACGGGATACGTTCCGACGGTTACCGGCCGCCACGACCCACACGATGAGTTGCCGGTCCTCAACGGCGTGGACCAAGAGGCAGTCGCCGCCCTGAGTCGCCGGCAGGAATGATCTGTCCATGGTCCCGGGGCGATGTCGCGGTCATAGCCCGATTATCCGGACCTTGCTGCCGCACAGCCGGGTCAGGTCATCGACATCCGACGTGAGGATGGCGACCGGGCCAGGCTGACGCAAGGCCGCTTCGGCGACGGTGGCGTCGATCGCGTACTTGTGTCCGTGCAGACCGGCGTCCTTGAGCAGTTGTGCCCCCGTCCTGGCCGCTGCCTCGGTGACCGGCTCCACCTTGACCCGGGAGAGCGCCCATTGCAGTCGGGGCAGGTTCACCCTGGCGTGGCTCACCTCCACGATGGTGTTGGCGCTGACGACAAGGTCCGCTCCCATGTCGTGGAACACCTGGAACATCGCCAGAACCTTCCGGTCCTGCGCCACCCACGCCGACAGCCCCTCGCTGTCCAGGACGACGGTCTCGATGTGCCCGCTCACGCGGTGCTCGCGCCGCCTGCGGCCTGCGTCGTACCGAAGATCCGCGCCCGCGCCTCGGCCAGCTCTTCTTCACTGAAGGCCCCGTGCTCGTCCGTGTGGCTGCGCAGGTCGGCCCCCAGAAGCTGGTGCCGGATCTGCCTGGCGACCGCTTCGGCCACGTAGCCGGAGACGTTGTCCGTGATCTTCTTCAGCTCCGCCACCTGCTCGGTGGGGAGTGTCACCGTGATACGTGTGGTGTCAGCCATAGCGGCAAGCATACTGCGGTATGCGCACTACGTGCTGTCCGTTCCCCGCAGTCTGTCGGTCAGCGACCTGTGTGTTCAGCAGCGGCATATCCGCCGTGGCGCCATCGCCAGCAGTCAGGCACAGGCCCGCGGTTGCCAGCGTGTGACGTTGCCTGGTGGGGTTCGGTAGTGAGCGGGCCAGGCGAGGGTCCGGCAAGCGGCAGGGCGGAAGAGAGTGGCACGAGTCGTCGTACGAGAGCCGAGTACGGGCGCGAGGAACACAGCGCCGCTGGCGCGGCAGGAAACATCCGCCTTCGTGAGAGAGCTGCTCGGCGCCGGCTGGGCAGCGGTGTTCCTGCCCGGTGAGCCCGCCCGCCTTGGGCGGCTGCTGCTGTGGAAGCCGGCCGGCGCAGCAGCCGGAGACCGTACGGCGCCCCCCGGCCTCGAGACCGAGGTGGTGGAGCTGGTCCTGCCGCACGGCCGCTCGGTCAGGCGGCGCAGGGTCGAGGGTTACGCGCTGCCTGTCGCCGTCGCTGTCTCCGCCCTGGCCGATGCGGAGCCGACGCATCCCTCCGCCGCCGCCTGGCAGGCCGTCACTCGCTTCGCGCTCCGGCTGCTCGCCGACGGCCGCGTCCACCCGGCCCTCACCCCCGCCGGTCACGACACCTGGCAGGTGGGCCCCTTTACCGCCGCCCAGCGCCGGACGCTGGACGCCCTGGCCGCCGCCTTCCCGCCCCACGCCCACTGCCTCCCCGAGCCTGGTCCTGCGCCGGTACGGATCGCCGAACCGGCTGCGCTGGTCCGCCGGTTCTGCGACGCGGTCGCCGATGATCTGGTCCGTACGCCGGCCGCGCCGCTCGCCATGGGAGCGCTGCCGTACGCCTGGCGCGAGGCCCGTGCCGTGCCCGCCCTGCGTGAATGGGCGGAGGAAACCCAGGCGGCGCTCACCTCCGAGGTCAGTGTCTCCCTGCGCGTCGACGTACCCGAAGGACGCCGACGGCAGTTCCGGGCCGTCCTGCAACTGCACACCGCGGCGGACCCGGCGCTCGTCATCGAGGCCGCCCAGCTGTGGAGCGAGCCGGCCGAAGTGGAACGGCTGCTCGGCCCACGCGCAGAGACCGAGACCCTGCTCGCCCTGCGTCGCGGCGCCCGCGCCTGGCCCCCGCTGCGGAAGCTGCTCGACGATGCCGCTCCCGATCGGCTCCGCTTGACCGACGACGAAGCCTTCGAGCTCCTCGGGGACGCCACGGACGCGCTGCGCGCGGCCGGTGTCGACGTGCACTGGCCGCGCGAACTGGTCAAGGCGCTCACCGCGACCGCGGAGATCGGGCAACGCACGGCCCCCGGTTCCACCGCGGGCGGCCTGCTGGACACCGAGGCCCTTTTCGACTTCCGCTGGCAGGTCTCCCTGGGCGGCGAACCGCTCACCGAGGCCGAGATGGATGCCCTCGCGGAGTCACGTCGTCCCCTCGTCCGGCTTCGCGACCAGTGGGTGGTCGCCGACCCGAAGCTGGTGGCCCGCGCCAGGCGCCGCCGGATGGAACCGCTCACCCCCATGGAGGCGTTGAGCGCCGCGCTGACCGGTGAGGCCGAGCGGGACGGTGACCGGGTTCCCTGTGCGGCGGTCGGTGCGCTCGGCGATCTGGTCACTCGTATCCGCGACCCCGAGTCCCGTACCCCCGTGCCCCCGCCCGCCGCACTCAAGGCCACGTTGCGCGAGTACCAGAAGCGGGGCCTGGCCTGGCTGGCCGAGATGTGCGCACTCGGCCTCGGCGGCTGTCTCGCCGACGACATGGGCCTGGGCAAGACCATCACCTTGCTCGCTCTGCACCTGCACCGCCAGAGCGACCCCACCACCACGGGCCCCACCCTTGTCGTCTGCCCGGCCTCCCTGCTCGGCAACTGGCAGCGCGAGGCCGCCAGATTCGCACCGCTCACCCCGGTACGCCGCTACCACGGCGGCGACCGCCACCTCAACGACCTGGCCGCCGACGAGATCGTGCTGGTCACCTACGGGGTGCTGCGCCGCGACCGCGAAGTACTCGCCGAGACAGCCTGGTCGCTGGTGGCCGCCGACGAGGCCCAGCACGTCAAGAACCCCTACGCCGTCACCGCCCGCGAACTGCGCGCCCTGCCCGCCCGCGCCCGCGTCGCGCTCACCGGCACGCCCGTGGAGAACAACCTCTCCGAGCTGTGGGCCCTGCTCGACTGGACCACCCCCGGGCTCCTCGGCACGCTCACCGCCTTCCGTGACCGGCATGCCCGCGCCATCGAGGCGGGCGAGGATCCCGAGGCAGCCGAGCGCCTGTCCCGTCTCGTACGTCCCTTCCTGTTGCGCCGCAAGAAGTCCGACCCCGGCATCGCGCCCGAACTGCCGCCCAAGACCGAGACCGACCGCGTCGTCCCGCTGACGGCCGAGCAGGCCAGCCTGTACGAGGCGCAGGTCCGCGAGACCATGGCGAAGATCGCGGAGTCGGAGGGCATGGCCCGGCGCGGTCTGGTGCTCAAGCTGCTCACCGCGCTGAAGCAGATCTGCAACCACCCCGCCCAGTATCTGAAAGAGCACAGCCTGCGGCAGTCCACTCCCCTGCGTGGCCGCTCCGGCAAGCTCGACCTGCTCGACGAGCTACTCGACACCATCACCGCCGAAGGCGAATCCGTGCTGGTCTTCACGCAGTACAAACAGATGGCGGCTCTGCTGGAGAAGCATCTCGCAGAGCGTGGCGTCCCCACTTTCTTCCTGCACGGTGCCACCCCCGTCGCGCGGCGCGAGGAGATGGTGGACCGCTTCCAGCGCGGTGAGGTGCCGGTGTTCCTGCTGTCGCTGAAGGCGGCGGGCACCGGACTCAACCTCACCCGCGCCACTCACGTCGTGCACTACGACCGCTGGTGGAATCCAGCCGTCGAGGACCAGGCCACCGACCGCGCCTACCGCATCGGACAGGACAAACCCGTCCAGGTACACAAGCTCCTCGCGGAGGGAACCGTGGAGGACAAGGTGGCGAAGCTGCTCGAAGCCAAGCGCGCCCTCGCCGACGCCGTCGTCGGCTCCGGCGAGGCGGCCCTGACCGAACTGTCCGACGCCGAACTCGCCGAACTCGTCGCCCTGGGAAGGCAGTCATGAGCCCCGCTGTCCCCGGCCCGCGCCGTGCGCCCGCCCGCGGCAGGCGAGCCTTCGCCTCGACCTGGTGGGGCCAGGCATGGGTGGCCGCCCTGGAGGACTCCACCCTGGACGCCGGACGGCTCTCGCGCGGACGCACCTACGCCCGCAACGACATGGTCGGCCCGGTCACGGTCGCTCCGGGCAAGGTCACCGCCGCTGTGCAGGGCAGCCGCCCGCGCCCGTACCGTTCCTCGGTCCACCTGCCCGTCCTCACCGGCCCTCAGTGGGACACCCTGCTCGACACCATCGCTGGCCGCGCCGGGCATCTCGCAGCACTTCTCGACGGCGAGATGCCCGCCGAACTCGTCGACGACGCCCGGCACGCGGGCGTCCCACTGCTCCCCCTGCCCACCGAGCTCGATCCGGAGTGCTCCTGCCCCGACTGGGGATACCCCTGCAAGCACGCCGCCGCGCTCTGCTACGCCATCGCCGCCACCATCGACACCGACCCGTTCGTGCTCTTCGCGCTGCGCGGCCACGGTCGCGAGGAGGTCTTCGCCCAGCTGCGCGCACTCCGTACGGCAGCACAGGACACCGCCGCCCCACCGGCACCGGCCGGCATCCCGGCCGCCGCCGCGTACGCCCGCTGGGCCGAGGAGCCACCCGAACCGCCCGAACTCCCGGAACCCGCCGCCCACACCACAGCCCTGCCTGTCACCCCGCCACCCGGCACCGGCCTGGCCGCCGCGGACCTGGAACGCCTCATGGCCGACGCCACCGCGCGCGCCGCCCGGCTCCTCGCCGGCGACACCGCCGACCTGCACCTGACCCAGCACCAGGACGCCGTGCGCATCGCCGCGAGCAACCCCGGACCCGAGTGGTTCCACCACCTGATCCAGAACACCGGCGCCAACCCCACTGCCTTCGCACGCCTCACCCGCGCCTGGCGACACGGCGGCCCCACGGGTCTCACCGTCGCCGAACAGCCCCACACCCCCGACCCGACGGTGATGAAGGCCACCCGCACCGCCCTGGAGACGGCCCTCGCCGAGATGACCGACTCCCCCACACACCTCAGAGCCTGGCGCAACCGCCTCACCCTCACCCACCACGGCATCCAGCTGCGTCTGGGCCCCGACGCCCGCTGGTACCCCTACCTTCAGGACGACGACGGCGAGTGGTGGCCCGCGGCACCAGCCGACGGTGACCCGGTCACCGCGCTCACCGCGGCCTGGTCGCAGAACGGGGGGTGAGGAGGCGATTGTCCGCTGACCAGGAACCACGAGCAGAAGCTGGACACGCGCACGCTGCTCCACTGCCCAGGCGGTGTGACGGCCACGGACTGGTATCCCCGCACTGACTCCAAGGGCCTGCCGGCCATCCGCGTCAGGTTCCCCGGCCAGCCGCGGCGGCCCCTGTCCTCACCCGCGGGACTGCGTCAGCTCTGCCACCGGCAGCCGCCGGGAACTCATGTGGCGGCAACAGCAGGCCCAGCACGACGCCATCCGGCACACCACGCACCAGCCACTTCGCAGCGCTGTGCCCCGTCGAGCCGGCGCTCGACGGGGCACAGCAGGGGCCGAAGAAACCAACGGCGTCCGAGAAGGTCCGGCCCTCCGGCGTTTCCAGTGGCGTGCGCGTGGGCCCATACTGAGGACGATGACAAAGCCCGATGTACCGAAGCGTCATTTGCCTACCAGCCCCTTCAAGGCCCCCGTCACCCGCGTTCCCGAGCACTTCGCGGTGGGCGACCAGGTCACTCACGACATGTACGGCCTCGGCCGCGTGATCGGCATCGAGGACGGAATCGCGGCGCTCGTCGATTTCGGCTCGGCGCAGATGCGGATCCTGAGCCCGTACTCCAAGATGACCAAGCTCTGACGCCGTTGTGCCCGGTCCCGGGCACAACGGCACCCCAAGGGACACGCGACACCCCTCCGTGGCCCGTGACGAAAGTGAGACCTCTCATCGATTCGACCTCGCTGTTCTCCGCCCTGGAAGGGCAGCCGCGCGGCAGCGCCGCGGCATCGCCGCCTCCGGCGACGAACCCCTTCCAGGCCCCGGACTTCGGGGAGGACGAGTCCTTCCCGAACGAGAGTGACGACGATCCCGGCGCCCGACGGCCGGCCGTCTCCGGCGTCGCCTAGGAGCCCAGGAGCCTGCGGTTCGGCGTTCGGCGCGGCCTCACGGCACCAGACGCCGCTCCTTCGCCACGGCCACCGCACCCGCGCGCGTGTCGACGTTCAGCTTGCCGTAGGCGCGGCGGAGGTGGGTCTTCAGCCTGGCCTCGCTGTTGAAAAGGGTGCGGGCGATGTCACGATCGGTGAGGCCCTGGGAGAGCCGGGCGGAGGATGTCGTGCTCGCGCGGCGTGAGGGTCGCACGCGGAGCACGGAGCGCGGAGCCGGGCGGTCATGCGGTCGGCGACCGGTGCCGAAGGGCGACCTGGACGAGAAGTACGCGCAGGCGGGCGTCTCGGCTCTCGTCCGCTGACACCCCGCCCGCCGACCGCCACCGGCCGAGCTCACGCACCAGCCCGCCGACCGCGACCCCGACCGGCAATGATCACGTACCCGCCCGTCGGCGGCGGCCGGCGGGACATGCACGCCACCCGCCGACACCGACCAGCGAAGGCCCCCTGCCGGGCGTGCCGCCGGACAGGTTCCCTGGTGCCGCCCCCCGGCCGGGCGTGCCGCCGCACAGGTCCCCTGGTGCGCCCCGTCACGAACCCTCCGGCTGGCACCGCGGGCACCAGACCGTGGTGCGGCCCCCCAGGCGGGTGCGGCGCAGGTGGGTGCCGCAGCGCGGGCAGTGCGGGTCCGGGTCGTCGCGGTGGCCGGTGAGCCAGGAGTCGCGCGGCGGGACGCACCCCGCGCCGACCGCGGAGCGCAGGGTGCTGCGCATCCGGGTGTACAGGCGCCGCCGGTCGGCCTCGGTGAGATCGCTCGCCCGGCCGGTGGGGCGCAGCCCCGCACGCCAGAGGATCTCGTCGGCGAGGAGATTGCCGAGCCCGGCCAGGACGGCCTGGTCGGTGAGCGCGGTCTTCAGGCTCCCGCGGCGTCCGCGGAGCGCGGTCTCGAACTCCGCGCGGCCCACCGCCATCGCGTCGGGTCCCTGGCGGTCCAGCAGCCGGGCGACCTCGGCATCGTCAGCCTGGCTTTATTCATGGGTTGTGAAGTCAGTTGTCCACGGGTTCGGGAGGCACCTGCGCGGTGTCCTGTTCGATGTTCACCGGAGGTGACGGCAGGCAGTCCGAGAAGCTCTGTCCCGCCTATTGGATGCTCCATCGGTGTGGGTGCCCGGGCTCGGTGGGGCAGGCGAAGATGTTCAGCAGTCCGTCTCGGCCGATCGTGAGCTGCGTGGGGCGGGGCTCGCGCAGGTGATCCGCGACATCGCGCTCCTCGGCGGGCATCCAGCTGCCACTACCGCCGTCCCACTCAATGCTGTCGATGGTCAGCAGCAGCACCATGGGGGCGGCACAGTCCTCGCAGTTCATCGGATGCGGGTCAGTCGTGTGCCAGGACGGAAAGCCCCCCACCCGGCAACCCGGCGGAATCGACAGGTCGTGGTGGTAAGTGACCAGCTCGTCGTCCAGCCCGTACTTCTCCGCCTTCTGTTCCTGGCGCTCCTCCCAGGCGTCGATTTTGGCGCCCAGCCTGGCCGGCAGCGATCCGGCGTACGGGTAGGTGACGACCTGCTCGGGGTGCAGTACGCATGGCTCGGCGACCGAGCCCTCGAAGCCGACCAGCGTCGGCTGCGGCGGAGCGTTCAGCGCCACGGCGACCCGGTCGGAACGGCGCCAGCGTACGTGCAGGGACAGGCCGTAGCGGGTCGGGCCATGCGCCTCGAACGGGCACCAGAGCACCTGGAGCAGGTCGCAGCCGTCCGGGCCCGGCAAGAGGCCGGGCACGTCCCGCCGGTACAGCTGGACCAGACCGACCAGCGGGATCGGATCGGTGTCGGCGACGTCCGGGTCCCGGTGCCTGCGGCCCAGTTCCTTGAGTAGGACCCGTTCCTCGTCGGTGGGCCGGTCACGGGCCCAGGCATCCGAGAGCACCTGACGCCCGCGACGGATGTCCGCGATGCGGTGCCCGCGGCTGCGTTTGTGCGGCTCGATGCAGACCGGCCACGGTTCGTCGGCCGGCCACAGCAGAGGACCGCCGACCGAGCTGACCGACGCGTCCGGACGCCCCGGGCGCGGGTGCAGGCGCGTCGTCATCCCCCGATACGCCCGCAGCTTCGAGAAGAGCTCCTCGACGTGCACGGGGCGCGGCGGCGTGGTTCTGGTCATGGCGGAGACACTAAGCCACCACGTCGGCCCTGCTCACACGTGCCCGTGCTGTCCGAACTCGTGAGTATTTCGATTCGAGAGAGCGGACCGGGTGACTCCCGATCTGGTGAACACGTGCTGTCCGATCTCGCGTACAGAGCCATCAGCCAGCCACAGTCCCTGGAGTTTGCGCTGGTCGCGGAAGCGGAGCTGGCGGTCGCGGCTCACGGTGAGCAGGACGCGGTCGTGGGGTTCGGCGGGGGCGTCCGGATGCTCGCAGACCAGCCGGCCGGTCATGCCGAAGTGCAGCATGAGGGTGAGGCCGCCCCCGGTGCGGGCGAGGAGCCATTTGCCGTGCCGTTCGAGCCCGGTGAACCTGCGGCCCTCCAGCGCCTCGCGCAGCCGCCGCGCGCTCACGCCGTGCAGGACGCCCGCGTCCCGGACCTCGACACGCCGGACGACCCTGCCCGACGCGCAGGACTGGAACACTTTCCGGTAGGCCTCGACGTCCGGCAGCTCGGGCATGGCTCAGCTCCCTCGCGGCCCGCCCTCGACGTGGGGGGCGCGCACGGCAGGCCGGCGCGCGCACCTCACATCTGAACCGTTACCGGCGCGGGCGGGCGGCGCGGCACGCTGAGTCCGCGTCCCGTCCGTCCGGCCGGCGGCGTCAGGTCCCGCGCACCGGGGCTCCTGTACCGCCACGCGCCGCCCCGTTCCGTCACGGAACCGCCGGCCGCCGCTTCCCGCAGTGCGTTTCACCGACCGGCGTCTCCCCTCACCTGCCGGTACCTCGACTCACCGACCGGCACCTCCCCGTGGGGCGGCTCACCCTGTGTCAGGTGGCCCGCCAGTACCCCAGCGCGTGCATCCGCTCCTTGGGGACGGAGAGGTCCTTGCGGACGTACGTGGCCAGGGCCCGGGTCGTCGCGGTGTCGCAGGCGATCCAGACGTACGGGTCAGGGGTGGCCGCCAGGAGCGACGGCAGCGTGGCCCGTACCTCGTCGACCATGCCGGGGCGGGGCAACCGGCGTATCTCGTGCCTGTCGGGGTCGGCGTGGCACGGAAGGCCGTCCAGCTCGCCCTCGAACCAGATCGTCGCCGGTGCCGAACCGAGGGCGTCGAGGAGGGAGTTGAGCGCGGGCAGCGAGGCAGGGTCGCCCATCGCGAAGACGTGCGAGGGCTCGGGCCGGGGATGCTGGAAGCCCGTGCCCTGGACCGTCGCCTCGATGGTGTCGCCTTCCTTCGCCGCCCGCGCCCAGTCGCTGGCGCACCCCTCGTGGAGTGCGAACTCCAGGCTGAAGGTGCTGGTCTCGGGGTCCGCGTCGACCAGCGTGTACGCCCGCTGGTGCGGCTTGCCCGCGTTGTCGAACCACAGCCGGACCCACATCGTGGGGTGGATGCCGTTGGCCGTGAGCAGGCCTCCGCCGGTGAAGTGAACCCGCCGGTAGTCCGGTGTGACGTCCTCGGCGCCGGTGACGGTGAGGACGAAGTCCTTCGCGCCCATCAGCTTCAGGACCGCACCCTGCCAACCGTGCCCCTGCCCCATGGCACTCCTTCACATTTCACGTACCATTCCGCCACGACTTACTTAGGGAAGCCTAACCTAAAGCACCGAAGGAATGACAGGGTGATGTCCAGGTGACCATCGAGATCTACCGCGACGCCTGGGGCATCCCCCACCTGCGCGCCACCGACGCACGTGAACTCGCCCGCGCCCAGGGCCGGGTCACGGCGCTCGACCGCGCCTGGCAGCTGGAGGTCGAACGCCACCGGGCCGGGGGCACCTCGGCCTCCTTCCTCGGTACGGCCGCTGCGCCCTGGGACGTGCTCGCGAGACGGGCGCGCCTGGCCGATACGGCGAAACGTTCCTTCAACTCCCTGGACCCCGAGACGGCCGACTGGGTCCGGGCCTACGTCGACGGCGTCAACGAGGGTCTGGCGGAAGGCGCCCGCCGCACCCCGGAGTTCGCCGGCGCGGGGCTTGCCCCCGGCCACTGGGAGCCCTGGGCCCCGCTCGCCGTCTGGATCTCCACGCACATCCTGTTCGCGGGGTTCCCGGCGAAGCTCTGGCGCGAGGAGGTGATACGGCGTCTGGGGCCCGAGGCGGTGGCGCTGTTCGCCACGGACGGTCCCGGCACCTCCGGCAGCAACGGCTGGCTGGCCGCCGGAGAGCGGACCGTCACCGGACAGGCGGTGATCGCCGGAGACCCGCACCGCTTCATCGAGGAGCCGGGCGTCTACCAGCAGATACGCCTGAGCTGCCCGGAGTTCGACGTCGTGGGCCTCGCCGTGCCCGGCGTCCCGGGCATCGCCCACTTCGGCCACACCGGCGCGGTCGCCTGGGCCATCACCAACGCCATGGCCGACTACCAGGACCTGTACCGGGAGCGGCTGCGCCGGACGGGCGCGGGAGTAGAGGCACTCGGCCCGGACGGGCGGTGGGAACGCGCCCACCGCCAGACCGAGTTCGTCGAGGTGCGCGGGGCGGAGCCGGTGCCGGTCGAGGTCATCGAGACGGCACGGGGGCCGGTGATCGCCGGCGGGCCCGAGGGCCTGGACGACGGCACGCTCCTCCCGGACGGCCCCGAGCCCCCTCTCGCCCTCAGCCTCCGTCACCCGCCCCGGGTCCTCGCCGAGGCCGGCTTCGCCACCCTGCTCCCGCTGCTGCGGGCCCGTACGGTCGCCGACGTCGACCGCGCCTTCGACAGCTGGGTGGAGCCGGTCAACGTCGTGCAGGCCGCCGACACCCGGGGCGGCACCCTGCACCGGGTGGCGGGCCGGGTGCCGGTCCGGTCCGAGGCGAACAAGGTCCGGCTCGTGCCCGCCTGGGAGCCCGGCCACGAGTGGCGCGGCTGGCACGAGATGCCCCGCGCGGGCCTGACCGACGGCATCGCGGTGATGGCCAACCAGCGCGGCCCGTCCGCCCCGCTCGGCGTCGAGTTCGCCCCGCCGCACCGCGCCCGGCGCATCGCCGCGCTGCTCGACGAGAAGGACCGGTGGTCGGCGGCCGACATGCCCACCCTCCACATGGACACCCACCTCGCCTCCGCCGCGCCCCTCCTCGGCCTGCTCGCCGCCCTCGACGGCCTGTCCCCCGAGGCCGCCGCCCTGCGCGACCGGCTGCTGCGCTGGGACCGCCGCATGGACGCCACGAGCGAGCCGGCCGCCGGCTACGCGGCCGTGCGCGGCGCCGTCGTCCGCCGCCTCGCCGCCCACCCGGCGTTCGGCCCGCTCACCGAGCCGCCCGCCTACCCGGAGGTCCTCCTCCCCTGGCTCGGACTCACCGCACGGATCGCCTTCGCCCTGGAGAACCTGCTGACGGCCGAGGAGCTGTACGGCATCGACCGCCCGGCGATCGTCCGGGCGGCGCTGGAGGAGGTGGCGGGCACCGGGATGGTCCGCACCTGGGGCGACACCCACCGTCTGGCCCCGTGGCGGGCGTTGCCCGGCACGCCGTACGCCACGAAGACGAACGCCGAACCGGCCCTGTCCGGCGACCACGACTGCGTGCTGTGCACCTCGGCCGTCCCCGGCCTCACCGACCTCGCGGCGCGCGGCCCGGCCGCCCGTTACGTCTGGGACCTGGCCCGGCGTGACGACAGCCTGTGGGTGGTGCCACTGGGCGCGTCCGGCGTGCCCGGCTCCGCGCATCACCGCGACCAACTCCCGCTGTGGACCAGGGGAGAGCTCGTCCCGGTCGTCACCGACTGGGCCCGTCTGACGAAGGAGAACGACGATGACTGACCCGTACGCCGACCGCACCGCCGTCCACGAACAGGTGATCGACGGCTTCGGCACCGTACGGCTGCTGCCCCTCGACGCGAAGGGCGACGCCGAGGTGATCCACGGCTGGGTGAGCCAGGAGCGGGCCGCCTTCTGGGGCATGAACGGGCTCACCCGGGACGAGGTGGCCGGCATCTACGCCCACCTGGACACCCTCGACACCCATCACGCGTACCTGGTGGTGAAGGACGGCGAGCCGGCCGCGCTGTTCCAGACGTACGAGCCGGAGGCGGACCGGGTCAGCGAGTGCTACGACCCCGAACCCGGCGACATCGGCGTCCACCTGATGCTGGCACCGGCCGGACCCGGCGGGGCCCGCATCGGCTGGACGGCGGCGCTGATGCACGCCGTTTCCTCGTACGTGTGGCTCGGCCTGGACCGGCAGCGCGTCGTGGTCGACCCGGACGTGCGCAACGGCAAGGCGATCGAGCGCTTCCTGCGACTGGGGTTCGTGTCCGGTCCGAAGGTCGTACTGCCGGAGGTGAACCTGCCCGACGTGCACCTGCCCGAGAAGCACGCTCAACTGGCCTTCCTCGCCAGGCCGGTAGCCTTCCCCGCGTGACTCCCGAAGACCTCGTCGCGCACTACGCCCTGGAGCCGCTCCCGCGCGAGGGCGGCCTGTTCCGGCAGACCTGGGCCGGACCGGACCGCCCCGACGGGCGCCCGGAGGGCACCGCGATCGTCGCCCTGCTCCAGCGGGACGACCACTCCGCCCTGCACCGCCTGCCCACCGACGAGGTCTGGCACTTCTACCTCGGCGATCCGCTGGAGCTGCTGCTCCTCGCCCCCGACGGCACCTCCCGCACGATCGTCCTCGGACCGGACGTGCTCGGCGGCCAGCACCCGCAGTTCACCGTGCCGGCCGGCACCTGGATGGGCGGGCGGGTCGCCGAGGGCGGCGCCTGGACGTTCCTCGGCTGCACGATGGCGCCCGGCTTCACCTTCGAGGGCTACGAGCACGGCGACGCCGCCGACCTGACCGCCCGCTACCCGGACCTGGCCGACCGGATCGTGGAACTGTGCCGGACATGAGGCTGCTGGAGGGCCAGGTCGCCCTCGTCACGGGCGCCGGCGGCGGAATCGGCCGGGGCATCGCCCTGCGCTTCGCGGAGCAGGGCGCGGCGGTCGCCGTGCACTGCCGTACGTCGGTGGAGCAGGCGCGTGAAGTGGCCGGCCAGGTGCGGGACCTGGGCGGCCGGGCCGTCGTCCTGCGGGCCGACCTGAACGACGAGGACGAGTGCCGGCGGGTGGTGCGCGAGGCCGCCGAGTTCGGTGGTGGACGGCTGACCGCGCTGGTCAACAACGCCGCCGTGCAGCCGGTGCAGGAACTCGCCGGGATGACCGCCGCCGACTGGCGGACGGTCGTGGACACCAACCTCACCAGCGTGTTCGCGTGCACGCAGGCGGCCGTCGAGGTCATGAGGGAACGCGGCGAAGGGGGTTCGGTCACGCACCTCGCCTCCATCGAGGCGAGCGCACCGGCACCCGCGCACGCGCACTACTGCGCCTCCAAGGCGGCGGTCGTCATGCACGCCCGGTCGGCGGCGCTGGAGTACGGGCGTCACGGTATCCGCGTCAACACCGTCTCGCCCGGACTGATCGACCGGGAGGGCCTGGCGGAGGCCTGGCCGGAGGGCGTGGAGCGCTGGCATCGCGCGGTGCCGCTCGGCCGGCTGGGCCGCGCGCAGGACATCGGCGACGCGTGCGTCTTCCTGGCCTCGCCGCTGGCGTCCTGGGTGACGGGTCACGACCTGGTGGTGGACGGCGGGATCTCAGCACGCCCCACGTGGTGACAACTCCGGGTGACCACCAGGGTGCCCTGCCCGGACTGCTCCGGTGCCCCACGCCGGCCGCCGCATCCGGACGCCTCCCCGGTGGCCGCGTCGGCGGACGCCGTAGCCGTGCCGGTCCCGGAATGAGCACAGTGGCCGCCGCATCCGTACGTATCCCGGGAGCAGATCCGACGACGGAGAAGCGATGGGGATGCGCGACGGCGGGGCACGGCACGGCGACGGGCGCGGCGCACCCGCTCCATCCGGGGTCCTCCGGCGACTTCGCCGGCCGCTGCTGCTGGTCGCGGCGCTCGCCCTGGTCCTCCTCGGCGGCGCCTCACCCGCCTCCGCGCACAGCGCGCTCGGCGACACCGCGCCCCGCGACGGAGCGGTCCTCGACGCCGCCCCCCGCCACATCACCCTGACCTTCACCGAGTCCGTCGGTCTCATGGACGGCTCGGTCCGGGTCATCGACCCGAAGAACCGCAGCGTCGACACGGGCGAGGCCGCGCACCCGGGCAACCGCGCCGACACCGTCCGCGTCGGCCTTCCGGCCGATCTGGCGGACGGCACGTACACCGTGGCCTGGCGCGTCGTCTCGGCGGACAGTCACCCGGTCTCGGGCGCGTTCATCTTCTCGGTCGGCGAACCGTCGGCGACGACCGCCGCGGTGACCGCCCCGGCCGAGGACCCGGCGACCGCCGCGCTCCACAACATCGCCCGCTACGCCGCGTACGGCGCCCTCGCCCTGCTCATCGGCGTCACCGTCTTCATGTCCGCCGTCCTCGGCGGCCCGGCCGCCGCCCTGCGCCGGCTCCTTCCCGCCGCCTGGCTGACCCTGGTGATCTCCACGGTCGCCCTGCTGCTCCTGCGCGGCCCCTACGAACGCGGCACCGGCCTCACGGACGCCCTCGACCCGGCCGTCCTGGGCGCCACCCTCACCACCCGGCCCGGCCTGGCGCTCCTGGCCCGGCTGGCCCTTCTGGGGGCAGCCCTGGTCCTGGTACGCCGCTCGGCGGGCCGTACCGCGCACCCCGTCGCCGGCATCGCGCTCTGCGTCGCGCTGGCCCTGACCTGGGCCGCCGCCGAGCACGCCTCCGCCGGCATCCAGGTACCGGTGGCGATGACGTCGTCCGTGCTCCATCTGCTGGCCATGGCGGTCTGGCTGGGCGGGCTCACGGCCCTGCTCGTCGTCCTCCACCGCACCCCGCACGACCTCACGTCCGCCGCCGTCGCCCGCTTCTCCCGGCTGGCCCTCGCCTCGGTGGCCGTCCTCACCGTCACCGGCGTCTACCAGTCCTGGCGGGGCCTCGGCTCCTGGGAGGCCCTCACCGGTACGACGTACGGCCGCTTCCTGGTGGCCAAGGTGGCCGCGGTGGCCGTGCTGCTGGCGGCGGCGGGCTTCTCCCGCCGCTGGACACATCGCTGGGCGGCGGCCGAACCGGCGCGGGCGGAGGCCGGGGCGCGGGTGCTGGAGACGGTGGGCGCGGGCGGGGCCGCGATCGAACCGGTGGAGCCGCTGACCGGCATGTCCGGCGCCGCCGAGGCCGCGCACGGTGACGCCGGCGGGCACCCCGCCGGGCAGGATCAGGAACAGGACCCCGGTCCCGACCGCCACCGCCGTGCCCTGCGCCGCTCCGTCCTGGCCGAGTTCGTCACCGGCGTGCTGGTGCTGATGATCACCACCCTCCTCACCGTCGCGGTACCCGGCCGCGCCGCCACCGAGGCCGCGGCGGCGCAGGCATCCACCGGCGCCGACGGGCCCACCGCAGCCAGCAGTACGGTGCCCTTCGACGTGGGCACCGCGAACGGCCGCGGCAAGGTGCAGCTCGACCTCGCCCCTGGGCGAGTGGGGCAGAACCGGGTGCAGGCCATCGTCTTCGGCCCCGACGGCGGCATCGTCACGGTTCCCGAGCTGAGCCTGAGCTTCACCCTGCGTGCGCAGGACGTGGGCCCGATCGACGCCGAGTTGGAGAACCGGGGCGGCTACTGGGACACGGACGAGCTCCGGCTCCCGCTGCCCGGCGTCTGGACCATGAGGATCACCGTCCGCACGACGGACATCGACCAGGTCACGGTGGAGAAGGACGTCCGCATCGGCTGAGCCGGGGTGAGCGGTAGACCACGAAAGGGCGGTCCCAACGGGACCGCCCTTTCGGCTACGAGCGGTAGCGGAGGGATTTGAACCCTCGGTGACGGGTTACGCCACACTCGCTTTCGAGGCGAGCTCCTTCGGCCGCTCGGACACGCTACCGAGGGAGACCTTACAGCAAGGTGGGGCATGCTCCGAAATCCGTTTCCGGCGGCCCCGGAGCACGGCAGCCACAAGGCCTTCGCGCGGTCGGCGCGGTGCCGTCAGCGGTTTCGGAAGAAGTCGGTGAGCAGCCCTGCGCACTCCTCGGCGAGCACGCCCTCGATCACCTCGGGGCGGTGGTTGAGGCGGCGGTCGCGTACGACGTCCCAGAGGGAGCCGGCGGCGCCGGCCTTGTCGTCGCGGGCGCCGTAGACGACCCGGTCCACCCGGGACTGCACGAGCGCGCCCGCACACATCGTGCACGGCTCCAGGGTCACCACCAGCGTGCAGCCGGTGAGCCGCCATTCGCCCAGCCCGGCGGCGGCCCGCCGGATCGCGAGGACCTCGGCGTGCGCGGTCGGATCGCCGGTGGCCTCGCGTTCGTTGTGCCCGGCGGCGAGCACCGTCGTACCGTCGGCGGCGAGGACGACCGCGCCGACGGGGACGTCACCGCCCCGGACCGCCTGCCCGGCCTCGTCGAGGGCGAGCCGCATCGCGGCCCGCCAGGGGTCGCGCACCGGATCCGGGGCCGTACGGGGATCGGACGGGGTCAGCGGACGGTCTCCAGCGTCTCCGAGGCACCCAGGGCGTCGGCGATCTCGGTGACGGCGTCGGCCGACAGCGACAGCAACTCCTTCTCGCTGACGCCCAGGTCGTCGAGGACGCCGGCGTCGCCGACCGGCCCGTGCGGCACGGCCTCGGCGGCACCGCCGTCCTCCTCGCCGTCGTCGCCGTCCTCGTCGGGCTCACCGTCCTCGGTGCCGTCGAGGTCGAGGGCGTCCAGGTCGTTGCCGTCGTCGGCGGGATCCCGGCCGAGCAGTTCGTCGGTGAGCAGGATCTCGCCGTAGCTGCTGCGGGCTGCTGCGGCGGCGTCCGAGACGTAGATCCGAGGGTCGTCCTCACCATCGATGCGGACGACGCCGAACCAGGCGTCCTCCTGCTCGATGAGGACGAGGACCGTGTCGTCGTCGGGAGAGGCTTCCCGGGCCAGGTCAGCCAGATCCGACAGGGTCTCCACGTCGTCGAGCTCTGTGTCGCTCGCTTCCCACCCGTCTTCGGTGCGCGCGAGCAGTGCGGCGAAGTACACCGTGACTCTCCCACTGGTCTTAGGCGTGCCGGTTGGGGGTCCCCCCGGCGGAGGCTGCGGGCGGGGAGCGCTCGGGCTCCGAGCCCCACCCACTCGGAATCGTGGCAGAAACAAGGCGCTCAGGGGACGTCTTCGGCCCGCTGTGTCCGGCTGTTTTGATCGCACGTCCGCGAACGGCTCACCGGCACACTCGTTGCCGCCACCAGCGGATCGTACGCGGCTTTCGACCGGGGCCAGGTGCGCCCACCCCGGCAACGACCGCGCGTGGCGCGGTTCTTCCCGGCCCTCGGCGGGTGGCGGTGGCTACCAGCGGAACGTTCGCATGCGCATCGCGTGGCGCAACCGGGCCGCCTTGGCGCGGCGCGGCTGGACGCGGTCACGCAGTTCTCTGGCTTCGGCGAGTTCCCGCAGGAACCTCGCCCGGCGCCGCCTCCGCTCGGCGTCGTTCTCCTGCGCGCCCGCGTCCGGCCGGGACGCGTGTTCGGGCAGCTCTGGCAGGTCAGGCATAGGCACACCACCCCTATCCGTCCCTCTCACCTTCCCCCGGATGGCCGGTTTGACGCCAGGCAGTGGCGGCAACGAAGCGCGGTTACTGTTGTGCCCATGCGTCTCCACGTCGTCGACCACCCTCTGGTCGCCCACAAGCTCACCACGCTGCGCGACCGCCGCACCGACTCGCCGACCTTCCGTCGCCTCGCCGACGAGCTGGTCACCCTGCTCGCCTACGAGGCCACGCGCGACGTGCGCACCGCACAGGTCGACATCTCCACCCCCGTCGCCGCGACCACCGGCGTCAAGCTCTCCCACCCGCGCCCGCTGGTCGTGCCGATCCTGCGGGCCGGCCTCGGCATGCTGGACGGCATGGTCCGGCTGCTGCCGACCGCCGAGGTGGGCTTCCTGGGCATGATCCGCAACGAGGAGACGCTCGAGGCCTCCACGTACGCCACCCGCATGCCCGAGGACCTCTCCGGCCGCCAGGTGTACGTGCTGGACCCGATGCTGGCGACCGGCGGCACCCTGGTCGCGGCGATCCAGGAGCTCATCAAGCGCGGCGCCGACGACGTGACGGCCGTGGTCCTGCTGGCCGCGCCCGAGGGCGTCGAGCTGATGGAGCGCGAGCTGGCCGGCACCCCGGTGACGGTCGTGACCGCCTCGGTCGACGAACGCCTCAACGACCACGGCTACATCGTCCCGGGCCTGGGCGACGCGGGTGACCGGATGTACGGGGCGGCCGAGTAACCGGAAACCCCCGGCCCGCCCAGCAGTCCCGATCGACGCGGGCCCGCCGAGCCGGCGCGACCATTGCGGGCGCGCCCAGCAGGCGCACTCGCTGCGGGGCCGCCCAGCATGCGGGCACCGGGCACGGCGAACAGGCGGGGTGCCCGGCGTGCCGTGGGGACAGATTCCTGGGCGCGCCGGCATGCGGGTGACCGCGCGGCCGAGTAGGCGGGGATACCGGACGGGCCATGCAAGCAGCTTCCCGGTCGCTCCTCCATGCGGGTTACCGCGGCCATGGAGGGCGGGATACCGGGCGTGCCGAGTCGGCGTCGCGCCGGACGGCCGTCGAGGCGGAATCACCGGACACGCCGAGCCTGCCGGGTAGCCGGCGACGGCTAGTGGGCTCACCGGACAGCCGAAGTCGAACAGGCGGGTGCGCGGGACAACCGAGCCGACGGGCGCACCGGGCCTGCCCGGCATGCGAGTCGGCGACCAGCAAGCAGACGCACCGGACAGCCGAACGGGCGGGCGCACCGGACGACCGAGCCAGCAGGCGCACCCCGCGTGCCCAGCAAGGGGGGTGCGCGGCCCAGTAGCCGGGTTCATCAGGCGCCGCCGGGAAAGCCGGCGTAGCGGCGTGCCGCGCAGGCGGGCTTACCCGACGACCAAGCAGTCAGGCGCACCCCGCGTGCCCAGCAAGGGGCGTGCGCGGCCCAGTAGGCGGATTCATCAGGGGCGGCCGGGTAAGCGGCCGTGCCGCGCGGGCGGGTTCAGCTACTGCGTCGGCTCAGCGGACGTAGCTGCGCTCAGCAGCCCTTCTTCCCAACCGTGGCCGCCGGCTGCGGCGCGGTCAGTGCGGCCAGCGCCCGGTCGGCGGCCGGCTTCTTCGCCAGTTCCTTGAAGCCGTTGCCGATGACGAGGTCGACCGCCGGACCCTTACGGGCCCGGTCCGTGCTGCGCTCGGCGCCGGGCAACTGCGTGGCCAGCACCGGCAGTGCGGTGTTCAGGGCGGAGGTGGGCCCGATCAGCAGCCCGGTGCCCTTCACCTTCTTGTCCCACTGCTTCGGCGCGTTGCCCACCTCGCCGACTTTGAAGCCACGTTTCTTCAGCTCGTCCGCGGTCCGCTTGGCGAGGCCGCTGCGGGTCGTGGCGTTGAGCACGTTGACGGTGACGGCGCCAGGCTTCGGCACGGTCACGGCCACGGCCGCGCTGGGCGAAGGGCTCGCCTTGCCGGCGCAGCCCGCCTTGGTGCCGGCCGCGGAGGCGCTGTCGCCGCCGGTGAAGACCTCGACGAGCTGGAGGGTGCCCCAGCTCAGGACGCCGATCACGACGACGGACGCGGTGACGACGAGTACGAGCCTGCCGCGCCTACGGGGTGGACGCATCCGCGGGTACTTGTCCCCCGTGATCCGGTACTGGCCGCCCATGCCAGGGGGAGTCAGCATGCTCATGAGCGCAGCGTAGTGCGCTCGGGCGGCAATGCCTACTAGATGATCATCGGACGCCGCACAGGAGAACCCGAAAGGGCCAAGCAGTTACCGGCCGGTGCCGTTCCGGGGGTCCGCGCGGGGCGGGTCAGTCCAGCTCGAGGACGCGCGCGTGGAGCACCTGGCGCTGCTGGAGCGCCGCACGCACCGCGCGGTGCAGACCGTCCTCCAGGTAGAGGTCGCCCTGCCACTTCACGACGTGCGCGAAGAGGTCGCCGTAGAAGGTGGAGTCCTCGGCCAGGAGGGTCTCCAGGTCGAGCTGCTGCTTCGTCGTGACGAGCTGATCGAGGCGGACCGGGCGCGGCGCGACGTCCGCCCACTGCCGGGTGCTGTCCCGGCCATGGTCGGGGTACGGCCGGCCGTTTCCGATGCGCTTGAAGATCACACGGAAAGCCTACCGGTCAAGACCTTCCGGGCGCAGCCATGGAGAGGGAGTGCAACGCTGGAAAAGATGCCGCAATTCGGGTGAAAACAGAACAGGGGTCTGACATGAGTGACAGCGAGACCGTGTCCGCGGCCACCAACCCCGAGGCGCCCGGCAGCGCTCCCGCCCTCCCGGAGGAGGCCCTGAAAATCGCCGCCGGGTACGCGTTCGGCGGGCCCGCGCTGGATCTGGGAGCCCTGCTGTGGGACGGCCGGTGCCTGCCGGACGCCCAGGTCCGCATCCCGCTGCCGATGCTGAACCGGCACGGCCTGGTCGCGGGCGCCACCGGCACAGGCAAGACGAAGACCCTCCAGCTGATCACCGAGCAGCTCTCCGCGCAGGGCGTCCCGGTCTTCCTCGCCGACATCAAGGGCGATGTGTCCGGCATCTCGGCGCCCGGCCTGCCGAACGACAAGATCCGCTCCCGCTCCTCCGAGGTGCACCAGCGGTGGACCGCGACCGGCTTCCCGGCGCAGTTCTACGCCCTCGGCGGCATCGGCCACGGCATCCCGCTGCGCGCCACCGTCACCAGCTTCGGCCCGGTCCTGCTCGCCAAGGTCCTCCAGCTCAACCAGACCCAGGAGCAGTCCCTCGGCCTGATCTTCCACTACGCCGACACCAAGGGCCTGGAACTGATCGACCTCAAGGACCTGCGCGCGGTCGTAGCCTTCCTCACCTCCGACGAGGGCCGGGCCGAGCTGAAGGCGATCGGCGGTCTGTCCACCGCGACCGCCGGGGTGATCCTGCGAGCGCTGACCAGCTTCGAGGCACAGGGGATGGGCTCCTTCTTCGGGGAGCCGGAGTTCGACACGGCGGAGCTGTTGCGCACGGCGGCGGACGGGCGGGGCCTGGTGTCGGTCCTGGAGCTGCCGGCGGTGCAGGACAAGCCGCAGCTCTTCTCGACTTTCCTGATGTGGCTGCTCGCCGATCTGTTCCACGATCTGCCAGAGGTCGGCGACATCGACAAACCCAAGCTGGTCTTCTTCTTCGACGAGGCGCACCTGCTCTTCACCGACGCGTCGAAGGCGTTCCTGGACTCGATCACGCGGACCGTGCGGCTCATTCGCTCGAAAGGGGTCGGCGTCTTCTTCGTGACCCAGACCCCGAAGGACGTGCCCGGCGACGTCCTCGCCCAGCTCGGCAACCGTGTCCAGCACGCCCTGCGCGCTTTCACCCCCGACGACCAGAAGGCCCTGAAGGCGACGGTCAGGACCTTCCCCGACTCCGCCTACGACCTCGAAGAGCTCCTCACCGAGCTCGGCACCGGCGAGGCCGTGGTCACGGTCCTCAGCGAGAAGGGCGCCCCGACTCCGGTCGCCGCGACCCGGCTGCGCGCGCCCGAGTCCCTGATGGGCCCGGTCGACGCGGCCGCCCTGGACGCGGCGGTGAGGTCCTCACCGCTGTTCGGCCGCTACGCACAGGCGGTGGACCGGGAATCGGCGTACGAGAAGCTGGAGGCGGCGAAGGCGCGGCGGCCGGCGCCGGAAGCCGAGCCGGAGCGGCGGGCGGGCAGGAGCACGGCCCGGCGGGAGGAATCCGTCGTCGAACAAGTCGTGGGAAGCGGCATGTTCAGGTCGCTGGCCCGGTCCATCGGCACCCAGATCGGGCGGGAGATCACACGCTCCCTCTTCGGGACGGCGCGGCGGAGGCGGTAGGGCCCGCCTCCGCCCACGGCTCAGCGGTCCCGCTTCTTCGGCGGTTGCTGCGGCTGCTTGGTGTCCTTGAGTTCCGTCTTCGGTTCGTTACGGATGGCCTCCGCGCGTACCAGTGCGCGCAGAACGGCGTAGGGATCCGAGGGCATGGCTGACTCCTTGCGTCGTACCGACTGGCCTGGGGAAACACAGGCCTGTCAGCAGCGCAGGACCACCGAGCGCAGGGCCCGCAGTGGGTACGGCGGCCCGGTCGGCGTGTGGGCGGGGCGCTCGGGCGTGATCCGCCCGCCCGGCGAGGGAGACCGCGCGGGCCGCTGCGGCACGACGGGCCGATGCCCGCCCCGCCCCGGCGGCCGCAGGGCGGTGTCCAGCACGTCGGCCTCGACCGCCTCCCCCGCCACCACGGAGACGGGCCCGACCGCCGCCTCCGCGTGCGCCATGGGCAGAAGCAGCACCAGCAGCAGCGCGAGCATCCGTGGCCAGGCGCGCCGGCGTACGACGCGACGGGACTGCGGGGAGGCGCTCACAGCAGGTCATCTCCCCGGCCGAGGTACGGCGTCCATCGCATGGCGCGCGGAATCCGCCCGCTCGGCGTAGGAGCGCGACGGGAGGAGACGCCGGCGGAACGGAGCACCGCCCAGGCGGGACGGTGTGAGACGGCAAGAGGCCACGCCGACGCGGCGACCGCGGCCGACGACAGGACGCCGGCACCCGGCGATGACATGACGGACGCCGCCCACGAGCCGACGGCACCCGGCAACGGCACGGCGGACGCCGCCCACGCGCCGCCGGCAGCCGGTGATGTCGAGGCGGACGCCGACGACGTAGCGGCGAGGCGCGGCGACCCGCTGACGCCACGCAGGGCGTCGCCGTCGTGGCCCGGCAGCACCGTGGCGGTGGCAGGCAGTCGTGGGTCAGGGGCGGCGGCCGGTGGGGGCGTGGTGGGGAGGGGACCGGGGGCGGGGGGCGGGGATATGCCGGTGGGGGGTGAGGTCGCGGGCACGGTCGTCACACCTCGCGGGGAACCTGACGGGCGCGGCCCCGGATGCGCAGCGCCGTGACGATCTCGACCACGCCCACCACCACGAGCCAGCACCCGGCTACCACCGTGAGGACGGCGACCGATTCGAACGGCGAGACGATCAGGACGATTCCGGCGAGGAAGGTCACCACACCGAGGACGATCTGCCAGCCGCGGGCGGGCATCGCCGGGTCGGAGGCGCCGGCCAGGGTCTGGGTGATGCCGCGGAACAGCCAGCCGATCCCGATCCACAGGGCGAGCAGCAGGATCGACTGCATGGCCCCGCGGAAGCAGAACAGCCCCAGCAGGATGCACAGGGCGCCGCTGATGAACGCCAGCACGCGCAACGCGGTCGTCTTGTGCGTGCCGAACGCGGCGACGAGTTGGAGGACGCCGCTGAAGAGGAGGTAGAGGCCGAAGAGGACACCGGCGGCGACCAGCGAGGCGCCGGGCCAGATCAGGACGAGGACGCCCAGGACCAGGGACGCGACGCCGGTGACGAGGACCGCCTGCCAGGCCGCCTTGGACAGCATGTGCAGCGGGCCCTCGAAGGGCGGTTCGGGACCCTCGTACGGCGGTCTCGGCGTGTGCGGGTCACGCGCGGCGTGCACGTGCCGGTCGTCGAACTCCGCTCCCCGCGGGGCCCCGCTCGGTGGCTCGGTCATGCTCCATGCTGGGAACGTGACCGAGCCCGCCGCACGCCGGAGAGGTCCAGACGACTGACGCGCGGCCCTACTTCTTCGCGGCCTTGGCCGCCTTCGCCGCCGCCTTCATCTCCTGCTTGTGCTCCCGCACCTTGGCGAGCGACTCGGGCCCGGTGATGTCGGCGACGGAGCGGAAGGACCGGGGTGCGCCGTAGTCGCCCGCGGCCTCCCGCCACCCCTGTGGCGTCACGCCGAGCTGCTTGCCCAGCAGCGCGAGAAAGATCTGTGCCTTCTGCTTGCCGAAGCCGGGCAGTTCCTGAAGCCGCTTCAGCAGTTCCCGTCCGTCGCCGACGCCCGCCCAGACGGCGCTCGCGTCACCGTCGTAGTGCTCGACGAGGTACTGGCACAGCTGCTGGATCCGCTGCGCCATCGAACCCGGGTAGCGGTGCACGGCCGGCTTGTCGGAGAGCAGCGCCGCGAACGCCTCCGGGTCGTACACGGCGATCTCCTGCGCGTCCAGGTCGGCCACGCCCATCCGGCCGGCGATGGTCGCGGGCCCCTTGAACGCCCACTCCATCGGAATCTGCTGGTCCAGCAGCATCCCGATCAGCGCGGCGAGCGGGGAGCGTCCGAGCAGTTCGTCGGCCTCGGGGTCCTGTGCGAGGTGAAGAGTGACGTCCATGCACCGATGATCCCGCGCCGGCCGTCCCGCCGCCTCCCCGCGTGCGGTCGCCGTTCAGCGCGCCGTTGGTCGTCAAATACGACGTGAAGCTACACTCGCGGCCGGCAAACAGGCGTTCCATACGGGCACAGCAGGCGCAGGGGAGGCCGCGGTGGCGGTGAATTCGAAGAAGGTCGCCGTCTATGTCGTCGTGGTCTTCGCGCTCTACGTGATCATCACCGATCCCGCCAAGGCAGCTGACTACGTGCAGATAGGCTTTGAGGGCATATCGGACGCCGCGCAGGCCATCGGCGACTTCATGACCTGGGTCGCCAACGGAGGGAAGTCATGATCCGCCATCTGGTCCTCTTCAAGCTCGACGAGGGCGTCGAGCGCGACGACCCTCGCGTGGTCGCGGGCGTGGACACCTTCCGCGCCCTCGAAGGGAAGATCCCGGAGATCCGCTCCTGGGAGCTCGGCTGGAACTTCAGCGACCGGCCCATCGCGTACGACTTCGCCATCAACTCCTCGTTCGACGACCGGCCCGCGCTGACCCGGTACCTGGAGCACCCGGAGCACCAGGCGGGCGTCGCGCCGTGGCGGGAGTTCGCCACCTGGGTGATCGCGGACTACGAGTTCTAGACCGACCGCCATGGGCCCCCCGCCGGAACGGTGGGGGGCTCTCATGCGCCTTATGCCCCAACTTGCCCTCAACACGGCGTTATGCGGTGCTTGCACACAGTGCACATGTCTTGTGATGCTATGACCGCTTTTGACGGATGAGTTGATGGATCACGAGGTGGAGTTGACCGTGCCGGCCAGTACTGCGCCTCAAGCCCCGCCCCAGGAGACACCCGCCCCAGAAGCGTCCGTCCCAGAAGCAGCCGCCCCAGAAGCGTCCGTCCCAGAAGCAGCCGCCCCAGAAGCAGTCGCCCCGGAAACGCCCGCCCCCGAACCCGCACCCCAGCGCAGCAGCCGGGGCGCCGACACCCGGGCGCTCACCCAGGTGCTGTTCGCCGAGCTGAAGAAGCTGGAGCCGGGCACGCCGGAGCACACCCGGGTGCGCGGGGCGCTGATCGAGGCCAACCTCCCGCTGGTGCGCTACGCGGCCGCCCGGTTCCGCTCCCGCAACGAACCCATGGAGGATGTCGTCCAGGTCGGCACCATCGGCCTGATCAACGCCATCGACCGCTTCGACCCGGACCGCGGCGTGCAGTTCCCGACCTTCGCGATGCCCACCGTCGTCGGCGAGATCAAGCGGTACTTCCGGGACAACGTCCGCACCGTCCACGTACCACGCCGGCTGCACGAGCTGTGGGTGCAGGTGAACAGCGCCACCGAGGACCTGACCACCGCGTTCGGACGCTCCCCGACCACCGCCGAGATCGCCGAACGGCTGCGCATCACCGAGGACGAGGTGCTGTCCTGCATCGAGGCCGGGCGCTCGTACCACGCCACCTCGCTGGAGGCGGCCCAGGAGGGCGACGGGCTGCCCGGACTTCTCGACCGGCTCGGCTACGAGGACCCGGCCCTGGACGGCGTGGAGCACCGCGACCTCGTGCGGCATCTGCTCGTCCAGCTTCCCGAACGCGAGCAGCGGATCCTGCTGCTGCGTTACTACAGCAATCTGACGCAGTCGCAGATCAGCGCCGAACTCGGCGTCTCCCAGATGCACGTCTCCCGGCTGCTCGCCCGTAGCTTCCAGCGCCTGCGGTCGGCGAACCGCATCGACGCCTAGGGCCTGTCCTTTGGAGCACGCCGCAGACGCGTGGCTGACGAACTACCGTCGATTCTCTGCGACCTGATCCCAACGACACGCCCTAACCCAGGGACCCCGTCCAACGCAAGAGCGAACGGGATCACCACGCGGCCGCGAATCGAACCGGCGCACAACCGAAAGCGGGCTCGACACGTCACCGTGGAGAGCGAATCGCTCACCAGGCCCTTTGGCGGCTTTTTCGCCCCGAACATCCGTCAGACCCCCTTCTGCCAGGGGGTTCTCGCATCTCGCATGTCGACATGTCACTACAGCGCGTTGCCGACATGTGACATTCTGCGGGAAGCGCGTTTGCCGGTGCCCCGGCGCCGGTATTCAGGTGAAGGCTGCGCTCCGCAACGAGGAGCGTCCGCCGCGACCGTCCCGCGACCCAAAGGGGGTGGCATGTCCGCAGACCAGGGCAGCTCGAAGGTGCTCACGCTCACCAAGAGCGAGACAGCGCCCGAGGCGCTCGACGCGCACGACGCGCTCGACCCCATCGATGACGTCCCGGCCCTGGCAGCCGTGCCGGCCCCGGCCCTCCCGGCTCCGGAGGTCCCGGTCCCGCAGGCCCCGGCGGACATCGACACCCGCACCCTGTCCCGCTCCCTGTTCCTGCGGCTCGCCGCGCTCGATGAGGACAGCCCGGAGCGCGCGTACGTCCGGGACACCCTGATCGAGCTCAACCTCCCCCTCGTGCGCTACGCGGCGGCCCGCTTCCGCTCCCGCAACGAGCCGATGGAGGACATCGTCCAGGTCGGCACGATCGGCCTGATCAAGGCCATCGACCGGTTCGACTGCGAACGCGGCGTCGAGTTCCCGACGTTCGCGATGCCGACCGTCGTCGGCGAGATCAAGCGGTTCTTCCGCGACACCTCGTGGTCGGTGCGGGTGCCGCGCCGGCTCCAGGAGCTGCGCCTGGCCCTGACCAAGGCCAGCGACGAGCTGTCCCAGAAGCTGGACCGCTCCCCGACGGTCACCGAACTCGCCACGGTGCTCGGTGTGTCCGAGGAGGACGTCGTCGACGGCCTCGCGGTCGGCAACGCCTACACCGCCTCCTCACTGGACTCCCCGGCCCCCGAGGACGACGGCGGCGAGGGTTCCCTGGCCGACCGGCTCGGCTACGAGGACAGCGCGCTGGAGGGTGTGGAGTACCGCGAGTCGCTCAAGCCGCTGCTGGCCAAACTCCCGCCCCGCGAGCGGCGGATCATCATGCTGCGCTTCTTCGCCAACATGACCCAGTCGCAGATCGGCGAGGAGGTCGGCATCTCCCAGATGCACGTCTCCCGCCTCCTCACCCGCACGCTGGCGCAGCTGCGCGAGGGCCTCATCTCCGACTGACTCCTTCCCGCTGCTTCCTTCCTGACGCCTCGTCAGCCACACTGGCGCGATGCGTGGGGCATGGAGCGCGTTCAGCACACAGTCGCCTCGCCGCCGCGGTGCCCTGCTGGGTGCCGCGGCGGCCCTCGTGTGCACGGGGGGCGTACTGGCCGCGTGCGGCAGCGGTGGCGGCGACGCCGGGTACGTCGCGGTCGGCGCGGCGGGCGGCCCGCCCAGGGCGTCCGGCACGGCGGGCACCCCGCCGGACGGGGTCACGCTGGTACCGCTCGACGGGACCGGGACGCCGGACACGACGGGCCGGCAGGGCGACTCACGGGACAGCCCGGGAGATTCGGTCCCCGCCCCCGCGGGAGAGCGGCCGCCGGGCCGGACACCGCCGCCCGCGCACGACCCCTCCGCCACCGCGAACGACGGCCGCACGGCGCCCACTTCGGGCGACAGCCCCGATCCCGGCGGTACGACGGCAGGCCCACCGTCTCCGGCCCCCACCCGCCCGTCCGGCCCCACACCGGCGCCCGGCCGGCCGGCGCCGTCAGGACCGGCCGAGGTGAGCATGGGCACGCCGGTGCGGGAGCCGGCGGACAAGCGCTGGCGCGAGCGGGTGACCGTCACCTTCCACAACACCGGCGCAAGCGCGGTGCGTTCGGGCACGGTCACCTTCGGGACGCACGTCATCGGCGCGCTCGGCGTCGACTGGGGGACGATCGAGTCGAACGAGGAACTCCCGGCGCCGATCGCGGCCGGCGCACGGAGGGAACGGACCTGGACGGTGTGTGTCGACGCCTGGCGGGTGCCGCTCGGCATGCACGTCGAGACGCGGGACGTCTCGATCCGGTGGGAGTGACGGGGCGGTTACTTCAGCGCGAGCCAGGCGACCGCGGCGACGATGACGACGGCCGCCACGATGCCGACGATCAGGCCGATGCGCGGGCCGGACTGCGCGGCCGCCTGCTGCCGGCCCTGCGGGGCCTCGTCGACGAAGGCACGGAACATCTGCGTGTTGCCTGCGGGGTCGTGGTTGCCCTGGGGACCCGGGTTGTTAGCCATGCCCCGAGACCCTAGCGAAAAGGCCTGACGGGCCCAAGTGGGGGTCGCACCGGACCCGACCTGCACGTTTACGGTCGCAATACTTGCCTTTGCCAAGTTTTTATGGCCGCACCCCCGATTTAGTTTGCCTGCGGCAACCAACCTTTCTATGGTTGCTCTAAGCAACTGAACTGGGAGAGATCATGGCGGAGCGGGCGCAGTACGAGGAACTGGCGCGTCAGTTCAGCGCCTTCGGGGCCGTGAAACGGGAGATGGGACGCATCCTGCCGTCCGAGTGCCCGAGCGGCTCCGCCGCCGTCCTCACACTGCTCGGCCGGTACGGCGAGATGCGTATGAGCAGGCTCGCCGAGCTGCTCAGCGTCGACATGTCGGTCACCAGCCGCCATGTCGCGCACGTGGCCGGACGGGGCTGGATCGAACGCCTGCCGGACCCGGCGGACAAGCGCTCCCGCATCCTGCGCCTGACCCCCAGTGGCCTGGACCAGCTCGACGAGCTGTCCCGGCGGACCACGCACCTGCTCGCCCAGCGGCTGAGCGACTGGAGCGACGACGAGGTCGGCCGGCTGATCCAGCTGATGACCCGGCTCCGGGCGAGCTTCGACGACTGCACCCGTACACCCGCAAACACGTGAGAGAGAAAAGGAAGCCCATGGCAACATCCACACCAGCCGGTGTGCGGGCCCACGCCAAGCACGGAGGTGGCGCCCACGGCTCGCACGGCTCCGGCGCCCCGATGACGCACCGGCAGATCATGGAGGCGCTGACCGGGCTGCTGCTCGGCATGTTCGTGGCGATCCTGTCCTCGACGATCGTCTCCAACGCCCTGCCCGACATCATCCAGGACCTCGGCGGCGGCCAGAGCGCCTACACCTGGGTGGTCACCGCGTCGCTGCTGGCGATGACCGCGTCCACCCCGCTGTGGGGCAAGCTCGCGGACCTGTTCTCCAAGAAGCTGCTGATCCAGCTGGCCCTGGTGATCTTCATGCTGGGCTCGGCGGCGGCCGGTCTGTCGCAGGACCCCGCGATGCTGATCACCTTCCGCGCGGTGCAGGGCATCGGCATGGGCGGTCTGTCCTCGCTGGCCCAGATCATCCTCGCGGCGATGATCTCCCCGCGTGAGCGCGGGCGCTACAACGGATACCTCGGCGCCACCTTCGCGACCGCCATGGTCGGCGGACCGCTCATCGGCGGCGTCATCACCGACACCGACTGGCTCGGCTGGCGCTGGTGCTTCTACGTCGGCGTCCCCTTCGCCGTCATAGCCCTGATAGTCCTCCAGCACACCCTGCACCTGCCGGTCGTCAAGCGGCGGGTCAAGGTCGACTGGGCGGGCGCCTTCTTCATCACGGCCGCGGTCTGCCTGCTGCTGATCTGGGTGACCTTCGCCGGTGACAAGTACGACTGGGTGTCCTGGCAGACGTACGCGATGGTCGGTGGCACGGTCGCGCTGCTCCTGATCTTCCTGCTGATCGAGACGAAGGCCTCCGAGCCGATCGTGCCGCTGCGGCTGTTCCGCAACCGCACCATCACGCTGGCCTCGCTCGCCTCGCTGTTCGTCGGCATCGCGATGTTCGCCGGCACCATCTTCTTCAGTCAGTACTTCCAGCTGGCCCGGGACGAGTCGCCGACCATGTCCGGCGTCCTGACCATCCCGCTGATCGGCGGCCTGTTCGTCTCCTCCACCGTCTCCGGCCAGGTCATCACCCGCACCGGACGCTGGAAGGCGTGGCTGCTGGCCGGCGGTGTGCTGGTGACCGGCGGCCTCGGCCTGCTCGGCACGATCCGGTACGACACCGAGTACTGGCACGTGGCCGTCTACATGGCGCTGCTCGGTCTCGGCGTCGGCATGATGATGCAGAACCTGGTGCTCGCCACGCAGAACCAGGTGGCCCCGAGCGATCTGGGCGCCGCGAGCTCGGTGGTGAACTTCTTCCGCTCCCTCGGTGGTGCCGTGGGCGTCTCCGCGCTGGGCGCGGTGCTGACCCACCGCATCACGGACTACGTCGAGGAGGGCGCGTCCGCCCTCGACCCGAAGTCGGCGGCCGCGCTCGCCGGTTCGAGCTCCAGCGGCAGCATCCCGGACCTGGACGCCCTGCCCGGCCCGCTCCGCACCCTCTTCGAGAGCGCCTACGGTCACGGCATCGCGGACGTCTTCATGTACGCCGCGCCGGTCGCGCTGCTCGCGCTGGTGTGCTCGCTGTTCATCAAGGAGGTCCCGCTGCGGACCAAGGGCGCGCTGGCGCAGGCCGCCGACGACGAGATCCCGGCACAGGCCGCCGCTCCCGCCGCTCAGCCGCTTCCGCGCAGGCCGGTCCTGGCGGACACCGAGGCCGGTCCCGAGGGCACGCGGCGGCTCGCGGCCGCCGTCGCCGTGGCCACCGAACCGCCGGTCCCCGGCGGCATCCCGGTCCGCGGCCATGTCCGCGGCGCCGAGAACGTGCCGGTCCCGCAGGCCGCCGTCACGCTGATCTCCCTCTCGGGCCGTCAGCTCGGCCGCTCGGTCGCGCAGGCCGACGGCTCGTACGCGGTGGACGCGCCGGGCGCGGGTTCGTACGTCCTGATCGCCTCCGCCGACGGCTTCCAGCCGCAGGCCTCCACCGTCGTCGTCGGTGGCGAGCCGGTGTCGTACGACATCCTGCTCAGCGGCACCAGCGGGCTGACCGGTGTGGTGCGGGCCGCCGGGAGCGCGCTGCCCGTGAAGGACGCGATGGTGATCGTGACCGATGTCCGCGGTGACCTGCTGGCCAGCCAGACCACCGGCGAACACGGCCAGTTCGGCTTCGCCGAGCTGGTGCCCGGCCCTGTGACGGTCGCCGTCAACGCCGCCGGGTTCCGGCCGCGCGCGCTGCCCGTCGAGGTGGCGAACACCGGCGTCACCCGGGTCGAGGTCGACCTGGACGCGGGGGCCCAGGTGCAGGGCGTCGTCAGGGCTCCGCACGGGCCGCTGGCCGACGCGCGCGTGACGCTGGTCGACGCGGCCGGCAACGTCGTCGGCACCGCGACGACCGGGACGGACGGGGCGTACGCCTTCACCGACCTGGACGGCGGCGACTACACCGTGATCGCGGCCGGCTACCCGCCGGCGGCGACCGCGCTGACGGTCACGGGTACCGGCGTCGACAGCCACGACATCACGCTCGCCCACCCCGGCGAGTAGGCACGCAGAAGCAACAGCTCCGGCCCGTGGCGGGTGCCCCGTCACGGGCCGGTCCAGTACAGGGAGTCATGAAGGCCATGGGACTGACCGCGAGGATCCGTACCCGGGACGGATGGGCCGTGTCGCACGCGGTCGTCACCGTGACGGACGCGAGGGGCACGCAGGTGCTGCGGGCCGAGGCGGACACCGAGGGCGCGGTGCGGGACGCCACGCCGCTGGAGCCGGGGGCGTACACCGTCGTCGTCACGGCGGTCGGGTACATGCCCGCGGCCGCCGGCGCGATCGTCACGGCGAGCGGGCGGGCCGAGATCGGCACGGTGACGCTGTCCCGGCAGGGCGGGGCGGAGCTGCCGCCGCCGGGGCCGTGGACGATCGACCCGGCACACTCCGGCGTGGCCGCCGTCGCGCAGCACCTGGGGATCTCCAGCGTGCGCGGCCGGTTCACGGACTTCGCCGGCACCATCGAGATCGCCCCGGACGACATCACCAGGTCCCGGGTCGTGGCGGTCATCCGGGCCGCGACCATCGACACCGGCAACGGCACGCGCGACCGGCACCTGCGCTCCCCCGACTTCCTGGACGTCGAGCGGCACCCGGAGATCACCTACCGGTCGACAGGTCTCACGGCGGCCGGGGCCGACCGGTGGACGGTGCACGGCGAACTCTCCCTGCACGGCGTCGTCCGCCCCGTCGACCTCGACCTCGCCTACCTCGGCACCGGCGCCGACACCTGGGGCGGCACCCGGGCCGCGTTCCGGGCGACGACCGAACTGCGGCGCGAGGACTTCGCCATGCACTACAACCAGGTCGTGCAGGCGGGCATCGCCGCCATCGGGACGACGCTCAAGGTGGAGCTGGACGTGCAGGCGGTGCGGGGGAAGTCGCTGCCGTCGGCGTGAGCCTGCCCCGGCTCACGCCGGAGGATGCGCGTCCACGAGCCGGCGGGCGAGGTCGCGCAGCTTGACGTTCTCCCGCTGGGAGGCCCGCACGAGGCTCTCGAAGGCCTCCCCCGCGTCCATGTTCATCCGCTCCATCAGGATCCCGGTGGCCTGCCCGATCAGGTCGCGGGTGCGCATGGCCTCGGTGAGCTGCTCACGCACGGTCGCGGAGTCCAGGGCGATGCTGACATGGGCGGTGAACAGGCGGCCGATCCGCGTCGCCACCTCGTCGAAGACGTGCGGCTTACGGGCGTAGGCGGTCAGGACGGTCAGGCTGCGCCGGTCGGCCCGCAGCCGCAGCGCCAGCGCCGAGCGCAGCCCGGGACCGGCCGGGGCTTCGCCGCCCTCCTCTGCCTGACCGTCGGCGAGCCGGACGACAGGGGCGTTCCACAGCTGGGTCCAGTAGGGCGGCCGGGCACCGTCGCCGCCGAACGCCTCGACGGCGCGCACCAGCTCGTCGCTCCAGGCCACCGTGCGCCGGTCGCCGTCCCGCTCGATCACGGAGATCGCGGCGTACTCGGCGCCCGGCAGCAGCCGCACCGCGATCCGCACGGCGGTGTTCAGGGTGGTGTCCGGGGTGAGCGTCTCATGGAGTTGCTGCGCCGCTGCCGTCAGCGCTTCGGCCAGCTCGAAACCGGCCGGAAAACGGTGCAAACCAGAAAAGTCGGACGCAGTCACCACGAACCTCTTCAGCGAGCGCGGCCACAAAGCCGTGCGCAGGAGAGCTCCGCAGCACATTCCCGACTGCGAGCACAGGACGGACAGCACTTTATCTGCTCCGTTGCGGTGAGGTGACGCCCGGCTGACGGTCTTTCCGGACACCTTTGAACCGGGCGGCGGGCGTGATGGAATGGGCCGACGGGTCAGGAAGCGGCCTCTTCGGAATCAGGAACCGGACGATCGTCTGCCGTCTGCCACATGCCGTCTGCCAGGTGAGTGCCGTGACCCCCTTCCCCACCCCCTGCCGGGTGCGCGACCTGCCCGGCTGCACCCTGCTCGCCCTCCCCGCCGAGATCGACCTCGGCAACGGCGCCGCCCTGCGCGCCGCGGCGACCGCCGTCGCCGACGCCCGCGCCGATGAGCTGCGGCTGCTCGTACTGGACTTCACCGGAACCGAGTTCATGGACTCCCAGGGCGCCCGCCTGGTCTCGGACGTCCGCCACCACCTCCCGGCGCACGTCCGGCTCCGCGTGGTGGCGCCCCCCGGCGGCGTGCCGAACCGCGTCCTGGAGGTGACCGGCGTCCGGCGCGACGTTCCGGTGTACGCCGGCCTGACGGAGGCGCTCGGCGCGTGAACCTGCCCCCGGCAGGGTCAGCCTCGATGGACCCCGCCGCCCCTAGGCTGCCGTCCATGGCACCGAACATCGCGACCAGCACCCGCGTCTCGCTCGACGAGCTCCTGGACTTCGTACGTCCCCGCCATCACGCCCTGCTGCTCACCCGCCGCGCCGACGGCGGCCCCCAGGCGTCGCCGCTGACCTGCGGGGTCGACGACTCGGGCCGGATCGTCGTGTCCACCTACCCGGAGCGGGCCAAGACCCGCAACGCCAAGCGGGACCCCCGCGTCAGCCTCGTCGTCCTCAGCGACGACTGGAACGGGCCCTGGGTCCAGATCGACGGCACCGCCGAGGTGATCGACACCCCCGACTCCGTGGAACCGCTCGTCGAGTACTACCGGAACATCGCCGGGGAGCACCCGGACTGGGCCGAGTACCGCCGGGCCATGGTGAAGCAGGGCAAGTCGATCATCAGGGTGACGCCGCAGCGGTGGGGCCCGGTGGCGACCGGGGGATTCCCGGCGCGGCTGGTCGAAGGCGACTGAGGACTCCCCGCACGCGCGGAACCCCGGGTGTTCACCCGACTCCCCTGCAACCAGGGCGGCTCGGCCGGACTGGTCGCCACGGCAACGAGAGGGGGCGGCTGCACATCCTCCCGGGCACGGCGGCCGGCCCGACGGGCACCGGCTCCGTCCTGCTCACCGGGCAGTACCCCGCGGCCGACAGGGGCGTATGCGCAGACGGTGGGCCGGTCAGCCGCGTTCGACCATGGCCTCGATGCCGGCCACCAGAAGGTCCAGGGCGAAGACGAAGTCCCGGTCCATCATCTCCGCGACCGTGTCGCCCCCGCGGGCCGCCATGAGACTCTTGGACTCCTCGACGACCTCGGCGGTCTCCGGCACGTCGGTCACCGAACTCATGGCCTCCTGGAAATATTCGTCCGGGGTCATACCGGTCTCCGCGGCGCGGGCGAAGAAGTGGCCCTCGATCGTGCCGTAGCCGTAGACGAACTGGAAGACCGCCGAGATGGCGCCCGTCACGCCGTGCGCCGGGAGCCCGGTCCTGCGCATCACCCGCTGGACGACACGGTGGAAGGCGAGGTGATGCGGCCCGATGTTGAGGTACGTCCCCGCGAGCGGCGACAGCCAGGGGTGGCGCACCAGCAGCGCCCGGTACTCGGTGGCCAGTGCCCGCAGTTGGTCGCGCCAGTCCCCGGCGGTGTCCGGGTCGGGCAGCCGCAGCTCGCCGAAGGCGGCGTCCAGGGCGAGTTCGAGGAGGTCGTCCTTGGTGTCGACGTACCAGTAGACGGACATCGCGGTGACGTTCAGCTCGGTGGCCAGGCGCCGCATCGAGAACTTGGCGAGGCCCTCGGCGTCGAGCAGCCGCACGGTCACCTCGGTGATCCGCCGGCGGTCGAGGCCCGACGGCTGAGCGCTCCGGCCGCCGCTGCGGCGCGTCTTCTCCTCCAGCCAGACGCTGGTCCGCGCCGCCCGCCCCGCCGCTGCCTTCGCCATGGCGCACCTTCCTCGACAGTGGGTTCTGATCACAAGGCTAGGCCTCGACGCCCGGCAGGGGGCGTGGGGAACCGCCCGCGCCACGTCCTGTGGCCGGTACCCGCCACAGGGACAGCGCCCCTGGAGTTCTCAGGCGTCCGCCCGTTCCGCCCGCTTCAGCAACGCGGCCGCCAGGAACCCGCCCAGCAGCACGGCCACCGAACCGACCAGCAGGCTGGTCCGCAGCCCGGAGGAGAACGCCTCGGTGATCTCCTGCCGCTCCGCGGACGACCCCGCCGAGGCCAGCGCGGCCGGCAGCGACGTCGCGGCCACCGGAATCAGCGCCACGAACCGGGAGTTGAGCACGGCGCCGAGCACGGCGACGCCCAGGCCGTTGCCGAACTCCGCCAGCGTGCCGTTGATCCCGGCGCCCATACCGGCCTTGGCGGGCGGAATCGCGCTCATGATGGCGTGCGCCATCGCGGGGTTGGCGATCGCGCAGCCCACGCCGATCAGCACCAGCCCGAGCAGCGTCCCGGTGTACCCCTCGGAGGCCAGCGTCGCGATCGACACCAGCCCGCCCGACATCATCACCATGCCGAGCCCGATGGAGACCGGCGTGCCGAGCCGCACCATCCACTTCGCCGACAGCCCTGAGAAGTTGAGCAGCACCACGACGAGGGCGAGCGGCGCCGTCCGCAGGCCGGCCTCCAGCGGCTCGTACCCGAGCACGAACTGCAGATGCTGGGTGAGCAGGAACAGCGCGCCGCCCATCCCGAAGGTGATCAGCACCGCGCCCGCCACCGCGCCCGTGAACCGCTGGTCGCGGAAGAAGTGCAGATCCAGCATCGGGTACGGGATCCTGCTCTCCCACCAGCCGAACAGCGCGAGGACGACCACCGCGACGCCTGAGGCGGCCAGCACCTGGCCGGACGTCCACCCGTGCTCAGGACCGGAGATGATCGCGAACACGAGCGAGCCCATGCCGATCGTGGAGAGCAACGCGCCGAGCAGGTCGGGCCGGTCACCCTGCGGGTTCTTCGACTCGGGCACCAGCGCCACCACCGCGACCAGGCCGATCGCCACGACCGGCAGATTGACCAGGAAGATCGCGCCCCACCAGAAGTGGTCGAGCATGAATCCGCCGATCAGCGGGCCGGTCGCGAAGCCCAGCGCGTTGACGGCGCTCCAGATACCGATCGCCTTCGGGTGCTCCTCGGGCGCGAAGATCTGCATCGCCACGGCGAGCGTGGTGGTCAGCAGCAGCGCACCGCCGACGCCCATCCCGGCCCGCGCGGCGATCAGCTGCCCGCTGGTGTCCGCGACCCCGGCCACCAGCGAGCCGATGCCGAACAGCGTCAGACCGGCGAGCAGCATCTTCTTGCGGCCGTAACGGTCGGCCGCGCTGCCCGCGCTGAGCAGCAGGCCCGACTGCACGAGGGAGTAGGCGTTGATCATCCACTGGATGTCGGAGGTGGCGGCGTCCAGCTCCTGGGTGAGGGAGGGGATCGCCACGTTCAGCACGGTGTTGTCCAGCAGCACGGTGAGCTGTGCGAGACAGATGACACCGAGGATCAGCCAGCGCTGCGGGTGACCGGTCGGGACCGGCCCGGGGATCCGCTCCGCGGCCTGCGCAGGGGGGGTCGTCGACATGCTGTACACCGTAGAACAGATCCTGTACGCCGTACAAGGCGAGGCCTTCTGGCAGGAGTCAGCTCGCTCGCTGCGTCAGGTCGTAGAACGTGGCCGAACCCACCGTCACCTCCTTGAAGTTCTCCTCCACCCAGGAGGTGATCTGTGACGACGTGCCGTTCGAGGCGCCGCCCATGCCGCCACCGCCACCGCCCGCGACGAAGTAGTGGATCTTTCCGTCCGCCACGTACTGCTGGAACCGGGACAGCGTCGGCGCCGGGTCGGTGCCGTTGAAGCCGCCGATCGCCATCACCGGCTCCCCGGTGGCGAGTTGGTAGCTCGCGGCGCTCTGGGCACCGACGGCGGCGGCGACCCAGGTGTAGTCACCGGCGTTCTTCTCCAGCAGCTCCTTTGCCTCGCCGGTGACGTCGGCGCCGTTCAGGAGGCCACCGGCTCCGCCCGTACCGCCGGCGCCCTCGCGGGAGCCGCCGCCGGGGAAGGTGCCGCCCTGCTGGTTCGGGGCGTTCCCGCCCTGCGGGCTCTGGCCGGTGACGCCGCCGGTGCCGCCGGCCGGGGGCGCACCCGTGCCGCCGTCCTGGCCCGGCCCGCCCTGGCCCTGCTGGTTCTGCCCCGGCTGGTTCTGCCCCTGCCGGCCCTGGTTCTGGCCGCCGCCCGGGAAGCCGCCCCCGCCGGGACCGCCGCCCATGCCGCCCCGTACGGAAGGACCCGCCGTCACGATCGAGCCGGTGTGACCCTCGCCCAGCGTCGTGACCGTGTACGCGGCCGGACCGGCGAGCCCGGTCAGGACGCTCAACGCCGTGACACCGAGGGCGAGCCGGCGCCCGAGACGCTCGGCGAACACCAGCCCCAGCGCGGCGGCGAGCCCGCCCACCAGCACGACCCACTTCAGCCAGGCGTAGGAGCCGGTGGAGCGGTTCAGCAGGACGTACCCCCAGGCCGCGGTGGCCGTCGTCGCGGTGGCGAGTGTCAGCGAGACCCAGATCCGGCGGCGCTCCCGCCACAGCAGGGCCGCACCCATGCCGATCAGCGGGGCGATGTAAGGGGCCAGGGCGACGGTGTAGTACTCGTGGAAGATGCCCTGCATGAAGCTGAAGACCACCATGGTGATCAGCAGCGAGCCGCCCCACAGCAGAAAGGCGGCGCGGGTGGTGTCCGTGCGCCGTAGCCCGCGTGTCAGGACCAGGGCCGCCACCAGCAGGATCAGTGCCGCCGGGAGCAACCACGAGATCTGGCCTCCGACGGCCGGGCCGAACATCCGGTCCCAGCCGGTCTCACCCCAGCCACCGCCCTGACCGCCGCCACGGCCGCCGCCGACGCTGCCGGTCTCCTCGCCGTTGATCCGCCCGAGGCCGTTGTAGCCGAACGTCAGCTCAAGGAAGGAGTTGTTCTGCGAGCCGCCGACGTACGGACGCGAGGACGCCGGCCACAGCTCGACGACCGCCACCCACCAGCCGCCCGCGACCACCATCGCGAGCCCGGCGAGCAGCACCTGCCCGATCCGCCTGCGCAGGGCCGTCGGCGCGAGGGCGATGTACACCAGCGCGAGCACCGGCAGGATCAGGAAGGCCTGGAGCGTCTTCACGAGGAAGGCGAGCCCGACCGCGGCCCCGGCCCACATCAGCCACTTGGTCCGCGCCTCCTCCAGCGCGCGCAGGGTGCAGTGGACGGCGGTGGCCATCAGCAGGGCGAGCGCGGCGTCGGGGTTGTTGAAGCGGAACATGAGCGCGGCCACCGGCGTCAGCGCGAAGACCGCCACGGTGAGCAGCCCGGCAGCGGCGGAGAACCCGCGGCGCACGGACCCGTACAGCACACCCGCCGTCGCCACCGCCATCAGCACCTGCGGAAACAGGATCGCGAACGAGTTGAGCCCGAGGAGCCGCACGGACAGCGCCATCGGCCACAGCGAGGCCGGGGGCTTGTCGACGGTGATCGCGTTCGCCGCGTCCAGCGAGCCGAAGAAGAACGCCTTCCACGACTGGCTGCCGGCCTGAACCGCCGCCGAGTAGAAGGAGTTGGCGTATCCGGAGGCGGTGAGGTTCCAGGTGTACAGCGCGCCGACGGCGAGCAGTGCGGCGAGGAAGGCGGGGCGGACCCAGCGGGGGTCCTCGGGGCGGCCGCGCCAGAGCCGCCGTACGAAGGGCTGCCCGGGTGCGGCGGACCCGGCCGCCGCCGGCGTACCGGACGGCGGGGGCAGCACGGTGGTGGTCGTCATCGCAGGTCCCCCTGACGGGCGTCGTGCGGGGGCACCGGCTGCGGTCGCAGGGTGGCGTCCCCCCAGGTGGCGCGGTCCGGGGCGGCGCCGGCGCGGACCGGATGGGTGGTGTACGGATACGCCGGGCCGCTCGCTGCGACGGCCCTCGTGCGCCGCTCCCGGCGCTCCGGGAACACCCAGGCCCGCAGGAGCAGGAAGCGCAGCACGGTCGCGGCGAGATTGGCGACGATCAGGACGGCCAGCTCGGTGGAGTGGGCGGGGCCGGCCGTCGCGGTGTTCAGTGCGGCGAGCGAGCCGCTGGTGAGCACGAGACCGATGCCGAAGACGACCAGGCCCTGCGCCTGGTGCCGGACAGCTCCGGCGCGTCCGCGCACCCCGAAGGTGAGCCGGCGGTTGGCGGCCGTGTTGGCGACCGCGGAGACCAGCAGGGCGAGCGCGTTGGCGGCCTGCGCCCCGGTGAAGCCGCGGAAGACCGAGTAGAGCAGCAGGTAGAAGAGGGTGGACAGGCCGCCCACGGCACAGAATCCGAGCAGCTGCCGGGCCAGTCCCATGGGTACGCCGGTCAGTTCGCGGTCCCGCGGGTCGTCGCCGAACGGCCGGGTCAGCCGGTCCAGCGGCAGCGAACCGGTGGCCAGAGCCCTGCCCACCCGCCAGACACCCTTGAGGTCGTCGGTCGCCGTCCGCACGATGCGCACGCTGGAGTCGGGGTCGTCGACCCAGTCGACCGGCACCTCGTGGATGCGCAGTCCCGCCCGCTCGGCGAGCACCAGCATCTCGGTGTCGAAGAACCATCCGGTGTCCTCGACAAGCGGCAGCAGCACCTGGGCGACCTCGCGCCTGATCGCCTTGAAGCCGCACTGGGCGTCGGAGAAGCGGGCCTGGAGCGAGCCGCGCAGGATGAGGTTGTAGGAGCGGGAGACGAACTCCCGCCCGGCGCCGCGCACCACCCGTGAGGTGCGGGCGAGCCGGGAGCCGATCGCCAGGTCGGAGTGGCCCGAGATCAACGGTGCGACCAGCGGAAGCAGCGCGTTGAGGTCGGTCGACAGGTCGACGTCCATGTAGGCGAGGACCGGCGCGTCGGAGGCCGACCAGACGGCACGCAGCGCGCGCCCGCGGCCCTTCTGCTCCAGCCGGACGGCCCTCACCTCCGCGAGCCGGGCATCGAGCCGCGCGGACACCTGCGGGGTGGTGTCGGTCGAGGCGTTGTCCGCGATGGTGATGCGGAAGGGGTAGGGGAAGGTCCGCGTCAGGTGCTCGTGCAGCCGGAGCACACACGGCTGGAGGTCCTTCTCCTCGTTGAAGACGGGAATCACCACGTCCAGGACAGGTGCACCGGCGTCTGTGGCCGGGAGGTGCTCCCGCGCCGGCAGGGCGCCGGGAGAAGAGTCGGTTCGCATGCACCCGACCCTCCTCAAGCCCCCTGTCGCACCCGTGTGGTGGCGCTGTGGCACGGCTGTGAGTCCACCGTCTGCGGTACGGCGCGGAGTGGGCAGGGGTGGGGAGGTGGTGCGGGGCGAGCGCGCGCTGCGCGGCGGTGGCGGGGTACGGGGCGAGCGCGCGCTGCGCGGCGGTGGCGGGATGCGGGGCGAGCGGCAACCGGGTGGGACCGGGCTGCGCGCCCCCCGGGACGGGGGCCGGGGCGAGCGGGTCCGGACGTGCGGCCGGGCTGCGCGGCGTGAGGAGGGCTGCGGGGGGGCTGCGCGTCGGGGACGGGGGCCGGGGTGAGCGGGTCCGGACGTGCGGCCGGGCTGCGCGGCGTGAGGAGGGCTGCCGGGGGGCGCGCGCTGGGCGCCGGGTACGGGCCGCTGAGCGGGGCCGGTTGCGTCGGCGAGCGTGGTCTGCTGGGCAGGGTCCGATCGCGCCGGCGAGCGAGCCCGGGCTGCTGAGCGGAGCGGGGCGTCGGGGCAGGAGGCCGGGTTACCGGGCGGGACCGGTTTGACCGGGTGAACCGGGTGCTCCGAGGCAGGGCAAGGCTACGGAGCGAGCACGGGCAACGATGCGGGTCCCGGCTGCGACGCGGGCACGGGCTCCGAGGCGACACCGGGCCCGAGGGCAAGGCCCATCCCCGGATAAGGCGGGGGCACAGAGCTGCGGCGAGCACGGGCTCCGAAGCAGGGCCCACCTTCGAGGCGAGACCGGGCACCGGGCCGAGACCGGGCACCGGGCCGAGACCGGGCACCGGGCCGAGACCGGGCACCACCCGGCGGGACTTGGCTGCGACGCGCGCACGGGCTCCGAGGTGGCACCAGGCCCGACCGGCAAGGCTGACCTCAAGCCCGCTTACAGGGCGAGGCCGGGCTGCGGGGCGAGCACCGGCTCCGACGTGAGTCCGGGCCCCAGGGCGGGGCCGGGACGCGGGCCGGGTGTGGGCAGGAGCAGTGTGAACACGGTCCGTCCGGGCGCGCTGTCCACCCTCACGGCACCGCCGTGCGCGGCCGCGACGGCCTGTACGATCGCGAGCCCCAGGCCGGTCGAACCGGTCGCCCGGGAGCGGGCGGAGTCGCCGCGCGCGAACCGTTCGAAGACGTGCGGGAGCAGCTCGGGCGGGATGCCCGGCCCGTCGTCCCGGACGTCCACGCACACCCACGGCCCGCTCCTGTGGACCCGCGCGGTGACGGTCGTACCGGCCGGCGTGTGGGTACGCGCGTTGGCGAGCAGATTGACCAGCACCTGCTGCAGCCGGGCTGCGTCCGCCGGCACCTGCGCGGGTTCGTCGGGCAGGTCGAGCCGCCAGATGTGGTCCGGCCCCGCGGCCCGGGCGTCGCTGACCGTGTCCACGACGAGCGGTACGAGGTCGGTCTGCTCGAACCGCAGCGGCCGGCCGGCGTCCAGGCGGGCGAGCAGCAGGAGGTCCTCGACGAGCAGGGTCATCCGGCCCGCCTCGGACTCGATCCGGCCCAGCGCGTGCCGGGTGTCCGGCCCGACCTGCTCCCGCCCCCGCCGGGTCAGCTCGGCGTACCCGCGGATGGAGGCGAGGGGCGTGCGCAGCTCATGACTGGCGTCCGCGACGAACTGCCGTACCCGCGTCTCGCTGCGCTGCCGTGCGTGCAGCGCGGCGTGCACATGGTCGAGCATGCGGTTGAGCGCGGCGCCGACCTGTCCCACCTCGGTCCGTGGGTCGGTCTCGGACTCGGGGACCCGCTCGCTGAGGTTGACCTCGCCGGTGTGCAGGGGGAGTTCGGAGACCCGGGTCGCGGTGGCGGCGACCTTGCGCAGGGGGCGCGTGGCGACGCCGACGATGACGGCGCCGGCCAGCGAGGCGGCGATCAGGCCGGCGGCGGTGACGCTGATCTCCACGAGGATCAGCGTCCGGATGGTGCTGGTGACGTCGGCGGTGGAGATGGCCACGTAGTAGCCGGTGCCGTCGGCGGCGGTACGGTACTCGACGCGGTACCCGCCCAGCCCCGGGATGTCCACGGTGTGCCTGCGGCCGTCCTGGGCCACGGAGTTGAGCACCTCGATCTGGGCGGCGCTCGGCGTCCCGGCACTCATCTGGTACGTGTCGGTCTTCTCGCCGACCTTGGCGTCTGTGATCGTGCCGCCGTGCACCTCGGCCGCGATCGTGCCGCTCGGCTGCGGGCCGCGCGTGACGAACTCGGCGAGGTCGGTCCTGAGCTGTCCCTGGCTCCCCTGACTCCCCTGACTCCCCTGACTCCCCTGGACACCGTCGCCGTCGGGCTTGCCGCCGGGCGGCCTTCCCACCGCCCGGGCCATGGCCTCACCGAGCCGGCCGTCCAGCTGGTCGTACAGATGCGACCGCAGCGCGAGCGTCGTCACCGACCCGATCACCGCGCACACCACCGCGATCAGCACCACCGACGCGACGACGAGCCGGGTCCGCAGGGTGCGCGGCCTGCCCTCCCGCCCCGCGCGCCCGCGTGTGCGCGGCTGTCGCCGCCGGGTCATGAAGCGGCGGGCTTGATCAGGTAACCGGCCCCGCGCCGGGTGTGGATCATCGGCTCCCGCCCGGCGTCGATCTTCCGCCGCAGATACGAGATGTACAGCTCGACGACGTTGGCCTGTCCGCCGAAGTCGTACGACCACACGCGGTCGAGGATCTGCGCCTTGCTGAGTACGCGCCGCGGATTGCGCATGAGGAAGCGCAGCAGCTCGAACTCGGTGGCCGTGAGGTGGATGCCCTGGCCCGCCCGCGTCACCTCGTGGCTGTCCTCGTCGAGGGTGAGGTCGCCGACGACGAGCACGGACTCGGAGCGGCGGTCGGCGGCTCCGGAGCGCCGGATCAGGCCGCGCAGCCGTGCGACGACCTCTTCGAGCGAGAACGGCTTGGTGACGTAGTCGTCGCCACCGGCGGTGAGCCCGGCGATGCGGTCCTCGACGGCGTCCTTGGCGGTCAGGAACAGCACCGGCACATCCGGCAGCTCCCGCCGCAGCCGGCCGAGCACGGCCAGCCCGTCCATGTCCGGCAACATCATGTCGAGCACGACCGCGTCCGGCCGGAACTCCCGGGCGGTCCGTACGGCGCCCTGGCCGTCGCCCGCGCTGCGTATCTGCCAGCCCTCGTAGCGCAGGGCCATGGACAGCAGCTCGGTGATCGACATCTCGTCGTCCACCACGAGCACCCGGACGGGGCTCCCGTCCGGCCTCAGCAGTTCGGTGCGCCCCTGGGGCGAGATCGTGGTCATGCTGGACACCTTGGCGGCCGGCTCTGAGAGCGTCCTTTCGGCAACCTGTGATTTCCCTGAGAAACGCACAGTGAGGTGACAGCGGCCACCGGGAAGGTCCTCAGGAGCCCGGTGGGGGGATCAGAACAAGCCGTCCTGAAGGACCTCCGCCTGCGGAAACCCACGCACAGGAAGGGAGAGGGCACCCGCCTGCCCCACGGAGGACCCCGCCCCGGCACGCGACGCGATCAACTCCCACCCGCTCATGAGCCGCGTGTCCAGCACCACGACGCGCAGGCCGACGTCGAGATGGAGGTCGGGCCCGGCGGCGGCCACCAGCTCGCCGCTGACCACACCACCGGCGACGAGCTCACCCACCTCCCCGACGGCACCCGGCGCCCCCGCCAGCCCGAACGCCCGCACCTGATCGACGGCCCGGAACGGCCTGCGCTCCAGCGACTCCGGCCACGCGGCGAGGGCGAGGGCCGCGCCGTGCAACTCCGCGATCTCGGCCGCGCGCTCCGCCTCGGTCGGGGGCAACCCGGCCCGCACGGCCCGCTTGGCGGCGTACGGAATCCGGTCAGGCACCCGCAGGGCCGCCCGCAGCATCTCCTCGGCCCGCCGCGCGGCCATCAGGGGGCCCGCACCCAGCCAGCTGAAACAGACGGCCCCCTGTTCCAGCAGCCGGGCCTGACCTCGCTCGACGGCGGTGATCCCGACCTTCACCATCCCGGGCCCGAACCACGCCAGATACACGTGATAGGCCCGCGGATCGTCGGGGACGGCGTCGGCGGCCACGGAATGCGCCCGGTCCAGCCGAGCACACTCCTCGCACCTCGCCCCCGTACTCCGCCCCGCCACCACGGCCCCCATGGGGCACGCGTGCCCCCGAGCCCCGACGCACGTCCGGACACCCCCTTCCGCCACCGCGAAGGCCACTCGCTTCCCCCAGCTCAGCGCGCTGCGCCGGCCCCCGCTCCACGCCAGCACGGGCCCGCCGCCCACCCAGCGCAGCCCCGAGCACTTCCACACGTCCGCCATCGACATCCGAGCGTAGGCGGAGCCACTGACAACGCCTTCCGGTCACCTCTGCCCCACCCGAACCGTCACCCCGGTAACCGACCGACCCGCAGGAGCCGACATGTCCACCCCCTATCTCCCCTACCTGGTAGTCACCCTCCTCACCGCCACTGCCACCGCCGGCGCGGCCGTCGCCAATCTGAGCGGCCACGCCTACCCCAGAACCCAGGCGGACCGCCTCGGTATCCCCCACTCCTGGATCCGTCCCCTGGGCACACTCCTGGCGGCGGCCGCGTTCGGCCTCCTGACCGGCCTGGCCGTCCCCCCACTCGGCACCGTCGCCGCGGCGGGCCTCGTGCTGTACTTCCTGGCCGCCCTCGGCGCGCACCTGAAGGTCCACGACATCCAACTGGGTCCCTGGTCCGCGTACTTCACGCTGTCCCTGGCGACACTGCTGCTGAACGTCACGTACCAGGCCACTCGATGAAGTGGCTCGCTGCCGGCGTCCCGCGGATGGGAAGGTGTGCGGAGCGCACCCGCCCACGGAGGAGAACCTCGGCATGGCAGTCATCCACCGCACCGACCTCAAGCCGGCCAAGCTGGAACTGCTCGCCTCCTGGCTGCCCTCCCGGCCGTGGTACTCCGGCGGCACGGGCGGACCCGAACTGGCCAAGGCAGGCGGCTTCCGGCTGGACGACCCCCGGGGTGAGGTCGGCATCGAGTTCATGGTCGTGACCGACACCTCCGGCACGCAGCCGGCCGGCTACCTGGTTCCCCTGACCTACCGAGGCGCCCCGCTCGACGAGGCCGGGCACGCCCTCGTCGGCACCATGGAGCACGGGGTGCTGGGACGGCGCTGGGCCTACGACGGCTGCCACGACCCGGTGATGGTCGCCCAGTTGCTGGCCCTGCTCGAAGGCCAGGTCGAGGCCCAGGACCAGAACGCCAGCGACACCCCCGACCGCGAGGTAGCCCGCTCCTGCACCGGTGGCGGCCTTGCCCCCACGGACTTCACCACCGCCGCGACCGACGACCACGAAGGCACCGAGCTGCCCGCCCCGCACGGCACGACATTCCGCCTGCACCGTCTGCTGCGCCCCGCCCCGGACGACGCGCCTCTCCTCCCCCCGAACGCGATCGGCCACGTCGCCGGCTCCTGGCACCTGCCGGACGGCACCCGCACACGAGGACTGTTCGCCACCCTGCACACCACCCCTCGCGCCTAGCCGCACTCGGCCGTCCGCCCACTGCGTCTCGGCCGATGGTCCACCGGGGTCCGGCGTGGACCGCTGCTGTTCGGCCTCGCCGGTGTCAACTATTGCTGCCGGCCGCCGCACTCGGTCTCGGCAAGGGAGCCGCGCCGTGGGGCACGCATCACTTCGGCGTCGCGTCTTCGCAGCTCTCCGAAACCTCCACCACCTCGAAGACCACCGGGTACGCGGTGATCTGCTGGTTCGGGCCGGGCTGGGAGTCGCAGATCTTCCACGCGGCGGGGTCATCCACCGCGCGCCCCCGTCCGCTCGCGTCCTTGAAGACCATGTCGAGTTCGGAGCTCATCTGCTCGTACGCCCGCCCGGCATTGCCGCCGATGACATCGGGCATGACGGCTGCGACGGGCTCGGGGGCTGCCGAACGAAGCGTCTCGGCGGCGCCCGAGCTGGCCGGGGTGCTCGCCGAGACGGCCGGCACGGATGACGATCCGCAGGCAGCGACCGACGCCAGGAAAGTGACGGCAAGGGCGGTTCTCAGAAGCTTGATGACGGCCATGTCATGTTCCCCCAGCGTGACGGCAGTTCCGAACAGTACCCATCCGATATCAAGCCCTGGTCGATGGTCGCGGCAGAGCGTTTCCCCGCCGATTCAACGCCGAAGGCCCCGGATCTCTCCGGGGCCTTCGATCTGTGTGCACTCGGCAGGATTCGAACCTGCAACCTTCTGATCCGTAGGATCGGGCAGGGTGTCGTGCCAGCCGCCGACAGCCTCTGACCCCGATCGCCCAGGTTGGCGATCGAGTGCGAGCGTGTGCCGTCGTTGCCGTCAGGACTGCCGTCAAATCGACGCATCACGCCATCGCCGAGTGCTCGCCTCCACCTCGGTCCCGGCAAAGCTGTTCGTTCCAACCCACTGGCGAGGTAGCAGCGCGACTGCCGGCCGGAGTGCCATGCGCAACCCCTGCCATCGTCCAGACAAGCCGAGCAGACGAGCCCACGGGCGTCCAGGTCGCTCATACAGAGGCGCGCTCCAACTGGACGCCAGGAACCACAACTGCTTCGCGGGGTATGGATCAACGGGAGACAGGTGCGGGCTGCCGAGGGCGTTGGGTGATGAAAAAAGTCAGCGCGGAGGCAGCATGGGGACGAAGATATGGCGATGACGACCGGCCAGGGAGAGTCCCCCCACAAACGGGCAATGCATGAGCTGCTTGGGCAAATGGTGTCCATGGCCGCCTACCTGGAGATGCGCCTCCAGATGCTTGCAAAGTGTCTCGTAGATACGCCGTATGCAGCTCACTGGATCAACGGCGAGAACAGCAGCAGGGTGATCAAGCTCATCGGTGATGTCGCCAAGGAACATCCGGCAGTGTCACCCAGCCGCCTTGAAGAACTACAGGTGACCCTCAAGGAATGCACGATCCTCCTCAACAGAAGGCATGGTTACGTCCACGGAGTTTGGTCAGTGGACGGTTCGAATCCGGCTGGATCAGAGGCTTGGCAGACCATGCGCTTCACGCGAGGCAAGCAGGCTCCAACCTTCGCTCCTCTTTCCATCGACGACCTGGCAGATCTTATTCACGGACTCGACCGAGCCTTGTCGTTGGTCATGACTTGGATGGTCGAGCACATCAACCATCGGGTTCAAACGAGCGTCGAGACCAGCGTTGGCGATTCGGGCGAAGCACCAACGGAGCGTGCTCCTAGCGAGTGATCACATCCTTACTCGCCGCCCACTTCAGAACGACTCCACCGATGGTGACTGGAATGGGTGGATGACACCCACAGACACGGATGCGGACTGAGACGGCCCTTAGCGACTGCTTCGACGCGACACATTAGCCTGTTGAGGGCGGTTCACTCCCCTGGGTTTGGCACGAGCGTAGAAAGAATGAGAATGAGCAGCAGGGACGATTTTACCGCCGCTACCAAAAAGGCCGTAGCGAACAGGGCCGGGAATCGGTGCAGCAATCCCACATGCCGACTTCTCACCAATAGGCCAGACCCGGTACACATCGACAAATTTCTCAATCTTGGAGTGGCTTCCCACATCCGAGCTGCAAGCCCCGGAGGGCCACGCTACGACGCCGACATGTCCACCGAACAGCGCAAGTCACCGGAGAATGCACTTTGGTTGTGCCTTAGTTGCTCGAAAGTGATCGATGCTTCTCCGGCAGCTTTCACCGTCGACGGGCTCCTTGCCTGGAAAAAGAACGCAGAGATGCTGGCTGCGAGGGATTCCAAAGTCACGGCCGATCACGTGGGAACTCTCCTCGTAGAGATAGAGGCCGCACGCATGGATCTAATTCGCTTCTGTTCATACTGGCAAGCCGCCGACCCTTCAAACGAGTGGCCCTCTGAATTCACCTTCAACGAAATGACCGAGAGGATACTTAAACACTCCACTCTCCGAAGGGCCGCCTATCATGAAGAAATCGCTCCACGGGTTTCCAGAATGATTTCTGTTGCGCAAACAATTCTCGGACCCGACAGTGATGAAGTGGCCAGCCTGGCACACATATTCACATATGCCGAAACCAACTACCTGTCAATGCTCAATTGCGCAAAAGCTCTGCAGAGGGTCGCAGACGTGCTCGCTATGCGCTAGGCTAGGCCAACCGTACAGCCGTCGACAGTCGCCTCTGGAACGAACCTCCCAGCCAGGGCGACTCCGGCTCTGGTCCAACTGTCAGGGACTCGGCGGTCTGCCTCATTGCATAAGCGGCGAACAGGGAAACGGTCCCGAGTTAAATAACCTGCTGCTGCCCTTGCTGCGGTTGATCAAGCTGCTGTTCACGCATCCTTTGTTCTGCGCGCAGCCTCTCTACAGTTGTCGCGAAGACCTCAAGGTTAACCTTCTCTTCGGGAGAATTGTAGGGAGCGATCCCCAACTCCAGCGCTGTAACATGCTGCTGGATACTGTCAGCAGTCTGTTGCAAATTGAACGCTCTCTCGCGCGGCTTAAAATACCCCGCAGCTCCCGTAGTGACCGTGACAGTGAAGCCTAAGCCAATAAGAACTCCCTTGGCTGGCTGCGGCGGATCGTACCAAGCCGTTACCGCCGAGATAGCCGCCGAGCTAATGAACAAAAGCCACTGCATCACCAAATGCATGCGCCGATAATGACGCGAATCCTGCCGCAGCCGAGAAATCTCCGAAGGGAGCTTCTCTTTGTAAGATGCTTGCCGATCTTCAGGTGGTGGTGTTCGCCGACGAATCTCAAGGACATGACGCTCCTCAGTCAAGGAGAGTTCGAGCTTGAGCTCCCTCAATGACTTCCCGGAATCCTTCCAATATTCACTGTCGAACTCCACGAGAAATTGCGCCGCAGAAGCCAAACCCAAGACGGCGATACCCGCAAAACAGATACCATTTACGGCCGACGGTGTATCACCATGCAGCCACACAAAAATCTTCAACCCAGCCCATGACAGGGCAAGAATTACAAGCGCTACCGGGGTTCCGTACAGCCCTAGAATCTGAAGACGTCGGTTCTTTACCCTCTGAGTGAGGTTGGCAATTTCACGTCGATAGCCGATGATCTCGTCAGTTACGGTCCCATCATTCAGTGCATCTACCGAATTTGCCATGTTCATCCCCCGATTCGCGCAACTATGCTCGCTGACCTGTGAACTTAGACGGATCAGGAACCGTTTTCCGATGCGCGTCGAGGCCGAGACGTGTACATCCCCGCAGCGCAAGCCTCCACTTCCCCACCGGACGGGCAGTCGTCCAAGCCTGAGCGAAGATCGTACGGCGCGTTTCGGTGGAAGAGGGGCGAGTCCACGAACCTCAGCCAGCTGTTGGGTCCACGAGCGCCCTCGGGCTTAGCACTGCTCCTGAACTCGTCTCCCTGACACGCAGTGCTCGGAGGACGGAGTCTCTCCTGCATCTCGTCAATGTGACGCGAAAAGGGGGGAACATGCACCTCCCTGCGGCTCGGTCTGAGATCCTGGAGACCGATCGAGAGGGGCCGCAGGTATGGAGTGGAAGACCCACGGTGAGCGACAGGTCTACACCAACCCTTGGGTGAATCTGTGTCTGGTCGACGTCCAACAGCCTGACGGACGCAGGTGGGAGTACCACGTCGTCCGCCTCCGGCACCTGGCCGTTGCCGCCGTGGTCAATGACCGCCAGGAGGTCCTGATGATGTGGCGACACCGCTTCATCACGGACTCGTGGGCATGGGAACTGCCCATGGGCCTGGTCGAGGACGGCGAGACCCCGGAGGAAGCCGCTGCCCGCGAAGTCCTGGAAGAGACCGGTTACCGCCCCGGCCCCGTTAAGCCCCTGATCTACGCCGAGCCGGCCAACGGCATCACCGACTCGCAGCACCACGTCTTCCGCATCGACGGCGCCACCTACGCCGGTCCGCCCACGGAGAAGAACGAGTCCGACCGCATCGAGTGGATCCCCCTCTCAGAGGTGCGCGGGATGATAGACCGCCGCGAGGTCGTGAGCAGCGGATCGCTCGTCGGCCTGCTCTACCTGCTCATGGATGAAGCGATCCGCTGACCGGCGGGAGGAGTTCCCGTAGCCGCGCCTCGAAGGCAAGGGCTACGGGCTCCTGCCTGTGCGGGGCCAACTGTTCGTAGAACTCTCGCAAATGCCCTGACACCCGCTCGGAGGCCACGGCCGACGCGGGCTCCAAGGCTTGCGTGGCGGTGTGGCACGCCTGGTCAAGCTTGCCCTGGTCCAACTGCGTACGAGCCAGCCAGAACGAGTGAAACGCGCGGCCTCGCTGGTTCGTGTGGTGCTCCCGCCGCAGGGCATCGGCGATCAAGGGTTCGGCGGTTGCCGCTTCGCCCAGACGGCCATGGGCAATGCCCGTGTCCACGATGAGCTTCGGCTCGTCGAAGTAGGTCACCCATGAGGGGTCGGGATCGCTCGCCCCGATCTGCTCGAATTGGCTGTGCGCTTCTCCGATCGCCCGATGCGTGTCATCACGGTTGCCGAGGGTGGCGTGGGCGAAGGCTTCCCGCATGGCCAGCATCGACATAACGCGCGGCGTGCTGCCGAGTGCTGATCGAGCCTGGTCCTGGGCGGCGGTCACGAGTGCCAACGAGTCCGCAGGCTTGTCCTGGTAGGTCGCCTGCAAGCTCATGCAGGCGAGGACGTTGGCCATAAACTGCCGGTCGTCGATCTCCTTCGCCAGTTGCAGAGCCTCGGTGAAGTAGGCACGAGCCTGGTTGTACTGGCGGGCGTCGAAGTAGGTCCAGCCTGTCAGGCGTGCCAGCTCGGCCGCGATGCCGTACAGGCCGTTCTGAATCGACGGCGGTCGGCTCTCCTTCAAGATTCCGACGACATAACGGAGTTGGCCAACGATGGCGGGCCGTAGTGCTTCGCCACCGTGCTGGTCGTCCCGTCGCCAGTAGTCCTCGATCGAAGAGCGGAAAGCTTCAAGCGTGGCCTTGTTCAGACTGGTTCGCGTTGCCAGCGCCAAGATGCTGTCCACCTCAGGACCTGGCAGAGACGCGGGTAGCCGCTGCTCCGGCTCCGACAACTGGGGTGCCTCGCGCTCGTCGACCACGAGGGCCTGAGGCGTCTCCCACGCACGGCGGGCCAGCCCGAGCATGTCCCCTGGGATGCGCAAACCGTCCGAGATTCGCTCGATGACATCCATGTGCAGCAAGTGCCGGCGGCCTGAGATGACTTCGCCCACGCGGCTCGGCGTCAGGTCGCAACGCCTGGCAATCATCGACGGATAGATCCCCGCCCGGACCTTCACCAGCCGGAAGACTCTGGCGAAGTCCCGGACCCGACACGCATCGATCATCTCGGGATCGGTGAGCAGCCTGGCCGGCAGTTCCTGCGGCCGGTCCGGGTCGGGCATCGGCAAGCTCCCAAACTGCGAGGGCTACGCAACGTCGCTGGTTCTCTACTTCCCGCGATGTTACCCAAGTTGGGTAATCAGCCTGACCTTTTAGCGGCGGCCCTCCGATGGCGATGCTCGTGTGCATGGCGAGCAACCAGCAGACCAGACCAGGCATCGGTGAACTGGCGAAGGACACCGCCAAGGGACGTATCGGCATCGTCATGGGTGAGCTCGGCGGCCGAGTGCAGATACGGCCCATCGGCGGCGGCCGGGAGTGGGACGCCATGCCGGACATGGTGGTGCAGCCGAGTGCTCGGGAGGAATTGAGCGCACGCCTGGCCATCAGGAACGGCAACAGCAGGGACGGGCTGTGATGCGCGCCATCGGCCGATACGCGGGAGTCCTCTTCGTCATCATGATCAGCGGGTCATGCGGCCTGGTGATCGGCATGGCTCTCGCTGTCGGCCAGTAGACCGGCCGCCCCGGACGGGTGCTTATTCCCCGGTTCCCCCACCACCGTTCGGGGCGGCCTCCCATCTCCGTAAATGCCACGCTCCACTACCCATAAGGGAGTACTCGCATGACGGCAACGGCCAACGACCAGAGGACCGGCCGCGCGGTGGCTGGCGAGGAGCTGTTCCAGAGCCTCGCCCACTTCGTGGTCGTCCACAGCAGGCAGTCACCCGAGCGTGCCGAGCGGATCGCGGACCAGGCGGTGGCCTTCGTGGTCACCGCAGCCACCGCCATCGTCCCCATGGTCCCGTCGGACGACGTGGACCTGGGTCTGCACGCGCTCATCCTGCACACGAAGGAGTACGCCGAGCTGTGCGAGCGGTACGCGGGCCGCTTCCTGCACCACAACCCGAAGCCCGGCGGCGGGGCCCGTGACCCGAAGCAGGTCGCCGCTTCGGCACGCGCCATGAAGACGGCCGGGTTCATGGTCTTCGATGACCTGTGGACCGTGAACGGCACGAACCTTGCCCAGTGCGACTCCGACTGCGGCCGCCCGTACGGCCAGGCGTAGCACCAGACAGCGGCAGCGCGGCCGGCCACGACTCGTGGTCGGCCGCGTTCGCCCCCGGAAGGAGAACAGACGTTGTCCGGCTCACCCTCTGAACTGCCGATCGTGGTGCTCGACGCCCTGATGCCCACGTCTCAGCGCCTGGTCCTGAACCGCCGGGGCTCCATGGTCTGGGAGGTGCAGAGCCATCGAGGTCACTACGCCGTCAAGGTCGGCTATCCGATCGAGGCTACGGCCGACTGGCCTGCCCAGCCCTGGACCGCCCTCGCACCCGCACGCGAAGGGGCCGTGCTGCATCGCCTCGGCTTCGACGACTTCGCGTACGGAGAATGGGAGAGCGGGACGTGGAACTTCCAGCCGTGGCATGAAGGGCCGGACCTGTACCGGCTGTGGGAGCCCTGCCGTAGCGAAGGCTCGTCCGTCGCACCGCACGCCAGCGTGGCTCTGGGTTGTGTCGAGGCCCTGGCCGAACTGCACGCCAAGGGATGGGCCCACGGCGACGTGCAGCCCGCCCACTTCATCATCGGGCCGGAACGGACGCATCTCATCGACCTGGCTCTGTCCCGAGGCGGACACGTCCCCGAGGGATACGACTTCCCGTTCCGCGGCTGCCTCGTCCACTACGAAGCACCGGAGATCGCGCGCAGCGTGCTCGCCACGGGCGAAGCCGAGCCCACGCCCGAAGCCGACGTCTACGCCCTCGGCGCCTCACTGCTCATCTCGGCCACTGGTTGGCGGGCTGTCGAGTATCCGGACGACGCTCCGCGCCCCGTCCAGAGAGAGGCCGTGGCCAACGGCAGACGCCGCCCCGTCAAGGCGCGCGGTGAGCTGGGCGAGTTGATCGAAGCCATGCTCAGCCATGTCCCCCAAGACCGGCCGACCATCTACGAGGTGGGTAAGGCCCTGAGCCGCCTCTAGAGCCTGGTTCGCCCGGCGACGCTCGCATAACCAAGACCAACAACAAGAGACCGGACCACCCCTCAGCCTGGACAGCATTCCGGGTGGTCCGGTCGCGGAAGCCCTGATCAGGACCCCGGTGCCGATGGTAGCCGGGGCAGTTGGCGTGCTCGGATGCGGGTGCGGGCCCTCGGCTTCATGTTGTCCAACGAGGAAGGGCCTTGACCTGAGCCACCGAAAGTCAGCCATGACGGCGGGCGAGCCGAACGAGCACCCGCCACGTGTGCTTCCAGCAACCACTCGCCGGCCTCAACCACGCTTCTTCCAAACGTCACGGCCTGGCCCTCGATCTTGCATGAGCGTTGCCGACATGCCCTGCGACTCCACCGGCCGCGCGGATGTGAGCTGGGGGCGGTCTGGTGGCGCGGTCGAGCTTGACGCGTCCCGGCCTGGTCCTGGTGCTCGGAGTGGGCGCGTTGCTTCCTGGTCTGGTTGTCCGCCCTGGCGGTTGTGCGCGCTGAGCGGCCGGGGGGCCGCCGGAGCGGTGGCGGAGACAAGGAGCGGCGGCGGCCACGGGCCGCCCGCGCGCGCGGCCCGCCGTAGGCGGGCCGCCTTGATCCGCGTGACCATGGACATCTACACCTTCGTGCGGCTCGACTCCCAGCGTTCCGCTTTCGATCGCGTCGGCGACGCGCTGAGGGGTGACGGCAACGATCCGGACGACAATGACGGGGCGGCCGGTGTCCCGGTAGCCGTGTGATCGGCCACCGAAACCGGTTGCCGTCAAACACTGCCGTCAAGGCATAAAGCAGAGGCCCTGTGGAGTGATCCCCAGGGCCTCTGACATGCTGTGCACTCGGCAGGATTCGAACCTGCAACCTTCTGATCCGTAGTCAGATGCTCTATCCGTTAAGCTACGAGTGCTTGTCTTTGTTCTATTGTCCCGCCGCTCCCGGCCCTTTCGGCCCGCTCGCGGCGACAGGAAGAACATTACATGACTGCCGCCGTCATGTGAAATCCGTTAGCCGCACCCCTTGTGACCTGCGAAAACGTCACTCAGAGGCCCTTGGAACGACCGAAGCCCCGGTCCGGGGAGGACCAGGGCTTCGGTGTTGCGCGGAGGCGGAGGGATTTGAACCCTCGATGGGCTTTAAGGCCCAAACCGCATTAGCAGTGCGGCGCCATAGACCGGACTAGGCGACGCCTCCAGCACAGCCGCTCACGCGTGCGCGAGTGGTGTGTGCAGATGATGACACAGTCGAGCGCGCTGTCACCAATCGCCCCCTACGGTACTAGGCAGGCGGGCCGCAGGGCAAAGGCCTTCCCCGCCGGTGGGGCGCCGCGCAACGTACCGGGGCGTGGGGCGTTAGTCAGGTCATGTTGCAGGTCATGCGCCACACGCTGCCCCGGCTCGCCCTCGCCGCCGGCGCCTCCCTCGCCGCGCTCACCTCCCTCTCCGCCGCCCCGGCCGCTGCCGCGCCCTCCCCCTTTTCCGGGCCGCACCTCGAACCTCCCCTCGGTGACACCGGTTACCTCACAGTCACCGTCAGCGGTGTGAGCAGTGGTGCTGACGGGACCTTCGAGGTGCGGTGCCACCCGAACGGCGGGAGTCATCCGGACGCCGACGGCGCCTGCCAGGCGCTGGAGCGGGAGACCCGGTGGGGGCAGGACGTTTTCGCGCCGGTGCCCCGGGACGGCATGTGCACCATGCAGTACGGCGGCCCCGGCACCGCCCGCGTCACCGGGACGTGGGCCGGACGACCCGTCGATGCCACGTTCGACCGCAGCAACGGGTGTGAGATCGCCCGCTGGGACCGGCTCGTGCCACTGCTCCCCGGGGCGGCCCGCGCATAGGCCTTGATGCCGCCCGCCCGCCGGGACCAGCTCGTGCCGCTCCTGCCGGGGGCGGCCCGCGCTTAGGCCTTGATGCCGCCGCTCCGACGCCCCCGCCCCCCGCCCCCGCTGTCGCCTCGCCGCCACCGCAGGCGGCGAAGACCATCCCGCCCGTAGCCTCACCGCCGGTGCACGCGCCCCCACTCTGTCGCTCCACCGCGGCCGGTCCGGCCAGCCCCCGCCGGTCGGTCCGGACCACCACCGCCGACCTCCCGCACCCGCACCGGGAGGTCTCCCCGCCACCGGGCCCGCATCCCCGCAGGCAAGGCTGCTCACCACCGCCCCCGCCGGGAGGCCTCCTCCCCCGGCTCCCGACACCGGCCGAAGCCACCCCCCGACCACCCCGCACGTAAAGATCCGGCACAGGGGGCGCGAACGGCGCGTGGCGGTGGTGTGGCGGGGCCCGGGACGTACTCCCGTTCGGTGTCACTTCGTCGTGCGACCTCTCTCTCATCCCGCGTCGCGAGGACAACCCCAGCCCTTAGACTCCCTCGCGTGACACGTCGCGGGCCGGTTGGCAAGATGGCCCGAGCGGTCGGCAAGGTGCGGTAACAGGAGGGAAGCGTCTCGTGAGCAGCAGGCCATCCCGAGGCGCTGCTCGCCTCGCAGCCATACTGGACGCGCTGCCCGACGCGTTGGTGCTGGTCAACGCCAACGGGACCGTCGTCAACGCGAACACCATCGCCCTGGAGGCCTTCGAGGCGCCGGGCACCGCCCTGGTCGGGCGCGGGCTGCTGGATCTGCTCCCGCAGTTCGACTCGAAGCTCATCCCGGGCTCCATGCGGCGCCCCGACCACATCGACCCGCGCGGGCGGACCAAGCCGACCCGGATGATCGCCCGGCGCACGGACGGCAGCGAGTTCCCGGTCGAGGTCACCAGCGCCAACCTCGAGAACGGTCAGCAGGCCTACGACAATTACGGCTACAGCAGCGACGAGCTGCTCATGCTCGTCGTACGCGATCTGTCCGGGACCGTGGACACCGAGGCCGAGCTGGCCCGCTCGCAGCGGCAGACCGAGATGATCCTGCGGGCCGCCTCCGAAGGCGTCGTCGGCACGGACACCGACGGCCGGATCGTGCTCGTCAACCCGGCCGCCGCCCAGATCCTCGGCTACCGCGCCGGCGAACTCGGCGGCAAGGAGCTGCACCACCTCGTCCTCCACTCCCGTGCCGACGGGTCCCCCTTCCCGTACGAGGAGTCCGCGCTGGCCGACACGCTGCGCTCGGGGCGCAAGCACCGGGTGCGGGGGCAGGTGCTGTGGTCCAAGGGCGGCGACAAGGTCTCCGTCGACCTCACGACCGCGCCCGTCCGGGACGGCGACCAGCTCGTCGGCGCCGTGATGACCTTCGCCGACCGGCGCTCGTACGACGTCCTCGCCGAGGAGAAGGCCGCCGTCGAGAGGCGGCACACCGAGGAACTGGAGCGGCTCTCCGAGGAGCACGCCTCCGATCTCACCGCCCTGCGCCAGCAGCACGTGACCGAGCTGGAGGAGCTGCGCGAGCAGCACATGGAGGAGGTGGCGGCGAGCGAGGAGCGGTACGCCGCGCTCGCCGAGCGGGAGAAGGACCGGTACGAGGCGCTGGCCGGGCGCCACGACCAGCTGCTGACGCTGCTCGCCCGCTCGCTGCGCGGGCCGCTGGACGAGCTGCGCCGCGATCTCGCGGCCCTCGCCGCCGACGACGCCGGTCAGCTGTGGCCCGAGGCCAACCAGGTCCTGCACCACCTCTCCGCCGGGTACTCCCGGATCACCCAGCTCATCGACAACGTCCTCGCCTACCAGCGGATCGACGCCGGGGCCGAGGCGATCACGCGTACGAAGGTGATGCTCGACGCCGTCGTCGCGGCCGGTGTCGACGGCGCCGTCGAACTCGTCGGACCGGGGCGCGTGCAGTTCGCCGTCCACGCGCCGCCCATCGAGGCCGAGGTCGACCCGCAGCGGCTGGCCACCGCGCTCGCGCATCTCGTCGCGGACGTCGCGGGCGTCGACGCCACCGGCAACGCGCCCGTCTCGGCGGGCGGTTACATGGACAACACGGTCGTGGTCGCGGCGGCGCAGCGCGGCGAGGTCGTACGGATCGAGGTGCGCGGGCCGTACGCCGGGGGAGACCCGGTGCACGAGCCGATCGTGCGCGGGATCGTGCGTGCGCACGGCGGTGTGCTCCAGACGCACGAGGTACCGGGCATGAGCGGCAGCGCCTACGTGCTCGAAGTGCCGATCGGCGGCGGGGCGGGGGCCGTTGCCGCTCCCGCCGCGCCAGAAACCGCGCCCGAGGGCGAGGAGACCTCCGGCGGCGGGCGGCGGCGCGCGCGGCGGGCCTCCGTGGACGCCTTCCTGGAGAGCGAGGTGCCGCAGGCCGCCGCCGCCGAGATCGAGGCCGCCGCTCCGACCGGACGCCGTAGGCGGCGGGCCGCGCCCGAGGCGGCACCGGCGCCCGAGGCCGTCGACGCGGGCGAGGCCGGCGGCGGTACCGGGCGGCGGCGCGGACGGCCGGCCGAGGGCGCCGAGCTCGCCCTGCCGGACGCCACGCCGGACGGTGCGGCGCAGGACGGAGTGAGCGAGGGCGCCGTCCTCACCGCGGCCGAGCACGCCGCGGGGACGGCCGCGGCCGCGAACGGCCTGGGCGGGACGGTTCCGCCGCAGGGCGTGCCCGCGCCCGGCGGCGGGCGGCGGGCCCGGCGCGCGGCGGGCGAACAGCACGCTCTGCCGGCGGCGTTGCCCGCGGCTGCCGCGGACGCTCCGGCGGCAGCCGCGCCGGACCCTGCCGCCGCGGTCGTTCCCGCCGGTGCCGGTGCCGGTGCCGAGAACCGGCAGCAGTCGAGCGGCCGCCGGCGCCGGGCGCTCGCCGCGGCCCAGGAACGCGCCGCAGCCCAGGAGACGGGTCCGCGTACGGTGTTCGCGCTGCCTCCCGCCGACGCGGATCGGGGGGCGGCCGCTCAGGCGACGGTTCCCGCGCCCGCGCAGCCCCAGGATCCGGGACCGGCGGCCCTTCAGGTACCGGGGCAGGCTGGTCCGCAGGCTGTTCCGCAGATCGGTGCGGCGCAGGCCCAGGTGCCGAGCCAGGGCACGCCCGGTGCTCCGCCCGCCGACGACCGCGGCCGGCATGACGCCGTGGCGCATGACCAGTCCGGGGACCACACCCCGCCGCAGCCGCATCCGGCGAGCGCCCCGACGGGCCGCCGCCGCCGGGTGGCCGCCCCGCAGGCGGAGGGCAACGGGGCGCCCGCGCAGGCGATCCCGGTCCAGGCGACTCCGGCTCAGACGACTCCGGTCCAGGCGACTCCGGCGCCGTCGGCGCAGCCCGTCGTCCACGGCCAGCCGCAGCCGGTCACCGCGGCCTCGGTGGCCCAGGCTCCCCAGACCGCACCGGCCGCCCAGCCGCGCGGCGTCCCCGCGCAGCAGCCCGCCGCGCCGGGTGCCGCACAGCCGCTGCCGGGTCAGCAGTCCCCGGCACGGCCCACCTCCGGGCGGCCCGCCCCCCAGCCGGCGCAGACGCCGGCCGCCGGTCAGCCTCTGCCCGCCGAGGCGGCACCGGCAGGCAGCACGCCGCCCCCGCAGCAGTGGCCCGCCAGTGCCGGTGCGGACGAGACGCCCGGCGCGGGCACTCCCGTACCGCAGCCGCAGCCCGGGACCGGGGCCGGCACGCAGGCGGCGCCCGCACCGCGGCACCCCTCGGCCGGTGGCCCGCTGCCGCCCGAGTCAGTTGCCGGGCCGACCGCCGCGACGCAGGCGCGGATGGCACAGCCGCTGCCCGCGGAGGCCGGCGGTGCCGGTGCGCCGGTGGATCCGAACTCCACGCAGGGCCGGGCGATCAGCGTGCGGACCCTGGGTCAGGGGGTGCCGTTCACGCGGCAGGCTGCCCAGGTGCAGCAGCCGCCGGCCGGGGCGACGCCCCCTCCGCACCAGACGGCGGGCGGGGGCCGGCGACGCAAGCTCGGCACACCGCCGGAGCCTGCCGCCGGGCGCCCGCACCCCCAGGGCGAGCAGCCGTCCGCCCCGCAGAAGCAGTCCGGACAGTCCCGGCTCAGCGGGCCGGCGAGTGAGGGCGCGGGACGGTCGTACGCCATAGGCGCACCGGACGAGAACGCCGCCGAGGGCCCCGAACCGCTGGATGGTCCCGGTGGGGCCGTCGAGGTCGCGGACCCGCCACGGCCGCAGCCGATGGACGACGAACTGCCGCCGGAGCCGCTCGACAACCCGCGCCGGCTGCTGGTCTGGCCCGCTCCGGACGTGTCGACGCAGCAGGCGCTCAGCGACCGTGGCTACCGGCCGGTGATCGTGCACTCGCGCGAGGAGGTGGACGCGCAGATCGCCGCGTTCCCGGCGGCGCTGTTCGTGGACCCGCTGACGGGGCCGATCACACGGACGGCGCTGCAGTCGCTGCGGCAGGCGGCCGTGGCGGCGGAGGTGCCGGTCATGGTGACGGCCGGGCTCGGCCAGGCGACGCGCGAGGCGGCCTACGGTGCCGATCCCGCCGTCCTGCTGAAGGCGCTCGCGCCGCGGGACAGTGAGCAGCATCCGCCGCGGGTGCTGCTGATCGAGGAGCACGCGGAGATCGCGCTGGCGCTGACGGCGACGCTGGAGCGGCGCGGGATGCAGGTGGCGCGGGCGGCGAGCGACGTGGACGCGGTGACGCTGGCGGGGCAGTTCCGGCCGAACCTGGTGGTGATGGACCTGATGCAGGTGCATCGGCGCCAGGCCGGGATCGTCGACTGGCTGCGCGCGAACGGGCAGCTCAACCGCACCCCGCTGGTGGTCTACACGGCCGCCGTCGACCAGGCCGACCTGCCGCGGCTCGCGTCCGGCGAGACGGTGCTGTTCCTCGCCGAGCGCTCCACCAGCACGGAGGTGCAGAGCCGGATCGTGGACCTGCTGTCGCGGATCGGGACCAACTGACCGTCCCGCGGGGCCGGTAAGAGGCGTAGGCCCTGCGGGGCTGGTCAGAGGCGGCGGCGTACCCGGTCAGCCGGGCGCGCCGGCGCTCTTGAGGGCACGGACGACGGCCTGTTCGTCACGGCCGTTGACGGCCTTCTCCAGGCTTCCGTCGGAGCGGCGGGAGAAGCGTTCGCCGCGCGCCACGTCCTCCTCGGACAGGACCCGCCCGCACCATTCGCCCCGCCCTGCCGTGCGGTCGTCGAACGGGACGGCGGCGCCCTCGCCCAGGACGGTCCAGCCTCCTGCCGTGCGGCGCACGGCGAGCAGATAGGTGTGGCCGGGCTCCAGGCGGGGCGCGTAGCCTGCGGTCCGCTTCAGGCGCGCGCCGCTCACGCGGTGGACGCGCCAGCCGGGGGCGGTCAGCTCGAAGGTGCCGTCGATCGACCGGCCGGGACGCGGGCCGGACCAGAGGACGTCATCCGTACGGAAGGTGACCGTCCGGTCGGTCTCGTAGCGGTACGTGCCCTTCTCGAATTCGCGCCTGCCGGTCTCCTCCTCACGGACCGGCGTGGCGACGACGACGTGGCCGGCGTTCCCGATCCAGTCCTCGGCGGTCTGTGAGGGGTAGGAATCCTGCGCCGGACCGCAGCCGACCACCGTGTCCAGCCCGCCGCGGCCGACCAGCACGGCTCCGGCGACACCCGCGAGGGCCAGGAACAGCGCGACGGGGCGGGGCGGGACGCCACAGGCCGAGTACGTCAGGTTCATGACGTAGTAGACGATCACCCGGCCGCTCCGGTGCGCCGGACACGGTGCGTTGTGGATCACTCTCGGAGCGCTGTGGACGCCGTCGCACGGCGGTGCCGGTCACCGCCGTGCGGGCGTGGGCGTGGCTCAGAGCTGGGTGACGTCCAGTTCCCCTGCGGCGTACTGCCTGCGCAGCACCTTCTTGTCGAACTTGCCGACGCTCGTCTTCGGGACCGCCGGGATGACCGTCCACCGCTCCGGGAGCTGCCACTTGGCGATCCTGCCCTCGTCGGCGAGGAAGGCACGGAGGGTCTCGAAGTCGGCGGTGGCGCCCTCCTTCAGCACGACCGTGGCCAGCGGGCGCTCGCCCCACTTCTCGTCGGGGACGGCGACCACGGCGGCCTCGGCGACCTCCGGGTGGGACATCAGGGCGTTCTCCAGGTCCACCGAGGAGATCCATTCGCCGCCGGACTTGATGACGTCCTTGGCGCGGTCGGTGAGGGTCAGGAAGCCGTCGGCGCTGATCGTGCCGACGTCGCCGGTCTTGAGCCAGCCGTCCTCGCTGAACTTGTCGGCGGGGCGCAGGGGTTCGGCGTCGGGGCCGTTGTAGTAGGCGCCCGCGATCCAGGGGCCGCGGACCTCGAGCTCGCCCGCGGACTCGCCGTCCCAGGGCAGGCGCTCGCCACCGGGACCGGTGAGGCGGGCCTCGACGCCGGCCGGGAAACGGCCCTGGGTGAGCCGGTAGCCGAACTCCTCGTCCGTGCCGACCGCGTGGGCCGGCGGGCGGGCGACCGTGCCGAGCGGGGAGGTCTCGGTCATGCCCCAGGCGTGACAGACCCGCATGCCCAGCTCGTCGAACGCCTTCATCAGCGAGGGCGGGCAGGCCGAGCCGCCGATGGTGACCTGGGTCAGGGAACGGACGTCCCGCGGGTTCGCGGTCAGCTCGGCGAGCAGGCCCTGCCAGATGGTGGGGACCGCGGCGGCGTGCGTCGGCTTCTCCCGCTCGATCATCTCGGCGAGCGGGGCGGGCTGCAGGAAGCGGTCCGGCATCAGCATGTTGACGCCGGTCATGAAGGTGGCGTGCGGCAGGCCCCAGGCGTTGACGTGGAACTGGGGGACCACCACGAGGGAGGTGTCCTCGTCGGTCAGGCCCATGGACTGGGTCATGTTGACCTGCATGGAGTGCAGGTAGACCGAACGGTGGCTGTAGACCACACCCTTGGGGTCGCCCGTGGTGCCGGAGGTGTAGCACATGGCGGCGGCCTGCCGCTCGTCCAGGTCCGGCCAGTCGAAGGTGTCCGGCCTGCCGGCGATCAGGTCCTCGTACTCGTGCACCTGGACGTCGGCCTCGGCGAGGAGCGAGCGGTCGCCCGGGCCGGTGACGACGACGTGCTTGAGCGTCTTCAGATGCGGCAGGAGGGGCGCCAGCAGCGGCAGCAGGGAGCCATTGGCGACCACCACCCGGTCGGCGGCGTGGTTGACGATCCAGGCCAGCTGCTCCGGGGGCAGGCGGAGGTTGAGGGTGTGCAGGACCGCGCCCATGCAGGGGATCGCGAAGTACGCCTCGACATGCTCGGCGTTGTTCCACATCAGGGTTGCCACCCGGTCGTCGGCCTCGACCCCGAGTTCGTCGCGCAGGGCGTGCGCCAACTGGGCCGCGCGGGCCCCGATCTCTGCGTAGGAGCGGCGCTGCGGGTCCCCTTCGCCCGTCCAGGTGATCACCTGCGACGATCCGTGGATCGTGGACCCATGGGTCAGGATCCTTGAGATCAACAGCGGTACGTCCTGCATGGTGCTCAGCACGGCGTCCTCCCGGGGCGACATTGCCTGCGCGGCGGTCATTGTGCGCTGATTCTGCGCACATACCGAGCGGTATGTCACTAGATCCGGCTGATCGATCACTTCACGTTGCCGGACAGAACGACGCTGAATCGAACAATGCCCAGCTCAGCTCACCGGATCAGCCCGAGCTCGGCGTCCTCACGCAGCTTGCCCAGAGCCCTTGACACCGCCGACTTCACCGTGCCGACGGACACGCCGAGCAACTCGGCCGTCTGAGCCTCGCTCAGGTCCTCGTAGTACCGGAGGACGACCATCGCCCGCTGCCGGGCCGGGAGTCTCATGATCGCCCGCCACATCGCGTCGCGCAGCGCCTGCTGCTCCGCCGGGTCGTCACCGCCGGGCACCGGCTCGGGCTCGGGCAGCTCGTCGCAGGCGAACTCGTCCACCCGGCGCTTGCGCCACTGCGAGGTACGGGTGTTCAGCAGCGCGCGGCGGACATAGCCGTCCAGCGCGCGGTGGTCCTCGATGCGCTCCCAGGCGATGTACGTCTTGGTGAGCGCGGTCTGCAGCAGGTCCTCCGCGTCGCTCGGGTTCGCGGTGAGCGACCGGGCGGTACGCAGCAGCACGGGCTGGCGGGCCCGGACGTACGACGCGAACGACGGGTACGTGAGGGTCTGCGTCCGAGGTGCGGCCGCGTTCGAGGCGGTGGTGCAGACGGGTGTGGTCATGGCTCCAAGCTAGGTTCCGGGCCCCCTCACGCGGATCGCCCGCAGGTCCCGAAGCGGGGTCCCCCTCAGGGTGTAGAGGTGGGGCCGGCTGCACCTCCTGGAGGTGGACCAGGGGTGGACCCCCCTGCGGGTGCGACCCCTAGGGGGCACGCAAGGGGCACCCTTGCCGGGCTGCTGATTCCTTCCCTGGCGCCGCTTCCGGGGGCCGCCACCAGCACCGGGACGCCGCAACGAAGGACACCGACACCATCAGGCACCACCAACCAAGCGCCGCCACCGGCACCGGGCACAGGGCGCAGGGCACTGCCGTCCAGGGCGCTCCCACCCTGGGCGACCGGCGTCCGGGGGCTCCCGTCATCGGCGCCACACCCCCAGGCGCGGCCCACGATCGCCGCCGCACCCGAAGCGCCGCCCGTCGTCGCCGCACACCCCAAGCGCCCCCGTCATCGCCGCTGCCCCCAGAGGGGGCACTGCCTTCCTGGAGCCTCGCTGCGCACTGCGTCGACGGCCGCCAACGGACGTTCACCCCGCCGCCGTCAGCACCAGTCCCGACGTCGGCACGCCCGTGCCCGCCGTCACCAGCGCCCGTTCCGCCCCCGGCACCTGGTTCACGGACGTGCCGCGCAGTTGCCGTACCGCCTCCGCGATCCCGTTCATGCCGTGCAGGTACGCCTCGCCGAGCTGGCCGCCGTGCGTGTTCATCGGCAGCCGGTCCTCGGCGACGAAGCCGGCCGCCTCGCCCCGCCCGCAGAACCCGTACTCCTCGAGTTGCATGAGCACGAACGGCGTGAAGTGGTCGTACAGGATCCCCACGTCGATGTCGGCCGGCCCGCAGCCCGCCGTGCGCCACAGCCGGCGCGCCACCACCGCGGCCTCCGGCAGCCCGGTGAGGTCACCGGCGTAGAAGCCCGTCATCTGCTCCTGGGCGCGGCCCGCGCCCTGGGCGGCCGCCGCGATCACGGCGGGGGTGTGCCGCAGGTCCCGGGCGCGTTCGGGCGAGGTGACGACGAGGGCCTGGCCGCCGTCGGTCTCCTGGCAGCAGTCCAGCAGCCGCAGGGGTTCCGCGATCCAGCGGGAGGCGGCGTGGTCGGCGAGCGTGATGGGGCGGCCGTGGAAGTACGCCGCGGGGTTGGACGCTGCGTGCCGCCGGGCCATGACGGCGACCGGCCCGAAGGCCTCCTCGGACGTCAGCCCGTACGTGTGCAGATACCGCTGCGCCGCCATCGCCACCCAGGACGCGGGCGTCAGCAGCCCGAACGGCATCACCCAGCCCAGCGCCACCCCCTCCGCCGTCGGCTCCCGGTGCCGGACGCCGGAACCGAAGCGGCGGCCCGAACGTTCATTGAACGCCCGGTAGCAGACCACGACCTCCGCCGCCCCGGAGGCCACCGCCAGCGCCGCCTGCTGCACGGTCGCGCACGCCGCGCCGCCGCCGTAGTGGACGCGCGAGAAGAAGGACAGCTCGCCGATGCCGCACGCCCGGGCGACGGTGATCTCCGGGTTGGTGTCCATCGTGAAGGTCACCATGCCGTCCACGTCGGCCGGCGTCAGCCCGGCGTCGTCGAGCGCGGCCCGCACCGCCTCGACGGCCAGGCGCAGTTCGCTGCGCCCGGAGTCCTTGGAGAACTCGGTGGCGCCGATGCCCGCGATCGCGGCCTTCACGAGGTGCTCCCGGCGGGCAGCGTGACCGTCACCGTGCCGGTGACGTGCCGGCCGATGCCGTTGTCGCCGGTCACCCGGACCACTGCCGTCCCGCCGTCGACCGATTCGATGCGGCCGTTCAGCACCATGGTGTCGCCCGGGTAGTTGGGCGCGCCGAGCCGGATGGCGACCTTGCGCAGCTCGGCGGTGGGGCCGAAGTGGTCGGTGATGTAGCGGCCGACCAGGCCGTTCGTGGTCAGGATGTTCATGAAGACGTCCGGCGAGCCCTTCTGCCGGGCGAGCTCCGGGTCGTGGTGGACGTCCTGGTAGTCGCGTGAGGCGATCGCCCCGGCCACGATCAGCGTGCGGGTGATCCCGATCTCCAGCGGCGGCAGTGCGTCGCCCACGTTCATGACAGTCCTCCCCGGAAGACCGGCAGCACCACGTCGTCGTACCGCCGGAACTCCAGCCGTACCGGCATCCCGATCCGGACCTTGTCGTACGGCACCCCGACCACGTTGCTGACGATGCGCACGCCCTCCGCCAGTTCGATCAGGCCGACGGCGTACGGAGGCTCGAAGGCAGGGAAGGGCGGATGGTGCATGACGACGTACGAATGGACCGTGCCGTTCCCGGCCGCCCGGACGGTGTCCCAGTCGAGGCCGCCGCACCTGTCGCAGCCGGGGAGCCAGGGGAAGCGCAGGGCCTGGCAGCCGGCGCAGCGCTGGATCAGCAGCTCGTGCCGCTGGACGCCCTCCCAGAAGCCGGCGTTGTCGCGGCTCACGACAGGACGCGGGCGGGTCTCGGCCGGGGACTGCTTCCGCCGGGCGGGGGCGTACTTGAGGATGCGGAAGCGGTGGGCGCCGGCGAGTTCGCCGGCGGCGTGGACGCGGGTGCGGGTCGTGACGAAGTAGCCGGTGCCGAGCTTGGTGGTCTTCCTCGCCGAGACCGACTCGATCACCGTGTCGAAGGTGATCTCGTTGCCGGGGCGCAGGGGGCGCAGGTACTCCTGCTCGCAGTCGGTGGCGACGACCGAGGTGCAGCCGGCCTCGTCGAGCAGGGCGAGGAGTGCGTCGTAGGCCTGGCTACGGGTGGTGGGGCCGGAGCCGCTGGGGTGCCCGGAGAGGCCGGTCATCGTCCAGGCCTGGAGCATGGTGGGCGGGGCGACGGCGCCGGGGCCGGTGTACGCCGGGTTGGTGTCGCCGAGGGCCTCGCACCAGTGGCGGATCATGGGCAGATTGACGGGGTCCTTGCCGGTCCCGGCGAGCGTGGCGGGGCGCCCTTCGTAGGCCTTGAGGCGCGCGGTCAGGTCGCCGTCGTGGTCGGTCATGGCAGCCGTACCCGCCTCCCGTGGACAGTTTCTGACGTTCCATCAGGAGTGCCACCGATCAGCACCCTCAGAAATCTGACTGTCCGTCAGGCAAAGGTCTCTGTCAAGGCCGAAATCCACCCGGCCCGCACGGGGTCGGCACCTGCCCCTGAGGGAAACGCCTGCGCGGCGGCGCCGAAGCACCGCCGCGCGGACTGACCTTGTTCACCCCACTGAACACGCCCCACACGTGAGTTGAGAGGGCGGCGCCGGTGCGCCCGCCCCCTCAGATCACCACCAGGGGTAGAAGTTGACGGCGACGTTCTCGTTGCCCTGCTGGATGGCCGTGTACGCCGAGTCGTCGACCTGCGCGGTGTTGCTCTGGTTCGAGGCGCCGGCGCCGACGGCCTGCTGCTGCGTGGTCGAGGAGTTGCCGTTGTTGTCGTCGCCGACACCGCTGCCGATGATGCCCGCGAACGCGTTGGTGACGGAGGCGGTCGATCCGTTGTCCGCGAAGGAGCCGTTGTCCGCCGTCGCGACACCGGCGAAGAGGGCGGCTGCGAGCGGAAGGGCGGAGACGGCGGCGACTACGCGAGCGGTACGGATGCTTGCCATGTTGGGTTCCTCCAGTAGCAATACGCCCGGCCGGACGGCCTCGAGCGCGTGAAGTACGGCTTTCACCAGGGCAGTTGGCCGACCGCCCCGGCTGTGTGAGCACGACGTCGCGAGATCAGGATTGCCCACCGAATCCCCGGCGAACCATCCCGGAAGCGGTGATTCAACCTCAAGCGTGATGACAAGTCGATAAACCCCTTAGGTCACGTCGACACCACGCTTCGGGGCACACAGGACGCCTCGACACCAAGCGGCACAAGAGGCGAAGCGTTCCATCAACTTTTCCGCCAATCCGCTGGTCACCGGCGGGTCGGGCGCGCCCCCTCTTCCCTTCTTCGAACACTCGTACGAAAATGAGGGCATGGCCACCATCGACCGGCAGGCCACGACGCTGGCCCTCGCGCACGCCCTGTCAGCCGCCGAACGCGGTCTGGCCGTCATCCCCCTCTCCCGGACCAAACTCCCGGCCCTGCGCTCCCCCCACCGCACCGACCCGGCGACCCCGCCCTGCCACGGTGAGTGCGGGCGCTTCGGACACGGCGTGTACGACGCCTCGACCGACCCGCGCCGGATCCGCGAACTGTTCGCCGCCGCACCCTGGGCCACCGGGTACGGCATCGCCTGCGGGCTGCCCCCGCACCATCTGATCGGCATCGACCTGGACACCAAGTCGGGCACGGACTCCTCGGCCGCCCTGCGCGAACTGGCGCTGCGGCATCTGTTCACGATCCCGCAGACGGTGGTCGTCCTCACCCCCAGCGGCGGCCGCCACCTGTGGCTCACCGGCCCGCCGGACACCGCCGTCCCCAACTCGGCCGGCCGCCTCGCCCCCGGCATCGACGTCCGCGGCGCCGGCGGCTACCTCGTCGGCCCCGGCTCCCGCACCGACCACGGCGTGTACGGCACCGCACCCGGCACGGCCCATCTGACCCCGGCCACCTGCCCCCCGGCCCTGCTCCGCCTGCTCCTCCCCCCGCCGCGCACGCCGGCCGCATCAGCTGCCAGGGCCGGTCACGGCCAGGGCCTCGTCCAGTTCGTCCTCGCGGCGCACGAGGGGCAGCGCAACACCCGCCTCTTCTGGGCGGCCTGCCGCGCCTACGAGAACGGGCTCGCTCCGGACCTTGTCCCCGCACTGATCGAGGCGGCCCTCGGAACGGGCCTCAGCGAACGGGAGGCCCGCGCCACCATCGCCTCGGCGGCCCGCCTGACCGGCCACCACCCGTGAAAACCGGCTGATCGGCCCCGGACCCCGCCCTAGGGTGGGGCCATGTCGCTGACCCGGGTCGTCCTCTCCTCCGGCCGTTCGATCGAACTGACCGAGCTGCGCATGTCCTCGACGTACGGCGGGATGCTGGAGGGCTATCCCTGCGCACCGGTCAACGACATGAAGATCAACGCGCTGATACGGGGCGCACAACGGGCCTACCCCACGACGCGCGTCCACCTGATCCCACCGCAGCGCGACTACCCCGGCCAGGACGGCGGCGCCTTCGGGCCGGTGGAGGTGCTGCCGGCGGTGGGGTGCGTCGGGGCGTTCTGCTCCTCGCCGGTGGACCAGTCCCACGACCCCGCCCTCTACCGCTCCCGCCTCACGCTGGTGTGGTTCCAGCCGGCCCCGACACCGCCGTCGGGCCACGAGGCCGATGCCGGGCTGCTCGGCTTGGCCTGGGAGGAACTGGCCCAGGACGACGAGCTCTGATCACCGGTACGAGCCAGGCCCCATCTGTGCCCCGGAAGCCCGTCGGCCGCCGACCCGAACACCAGGTCAGCGGCCGATTCAGTGGGCGGCGGCGGGTGTGGCATCTGCCGGATACCGACCGAGCTGGCTCCGGTCACGCTTGCCGTGGCGCCGCACCGTTGAGCGCCTGGTCGACCAGGCGCTCGACGAGCGAGTCGTCAAGTGGGGCCCTCAGCACGAGCAACCTGTGGTAGCAGGCTCCCCACAGTTGATCGATGATGACGTCGAGGTCCGCGTCCTCACGCAGCTGACCATCCTGCTGAGCAGCACGTAGCCGCCCCCGGACGAGTTCGCTGCGGGGCAGGGCATAGCTCTCCGTCCACGCGCGTGCGACCTCCGGATCCATCTGGGCGGCGCCGATGAGCTCGGACACGGGCCTCCCCGCCCCCTCTTCGGTCAACCAGCGCACGAAAGAGCCAAGTTGAGCGAGCAGATCCGCGCGCAGATCGTCGGTGTGGGCGAAGTCCAGTACGAGGTTGCTCTGAGCGAAGTACGCCTCGGCCGCCAGGGCACCCGGCGACGGCCACCACTTGTAGAGAGTCATCTTGCTGGATCCCGCGTCCGTCGCGACGCGGTCGAACGTGACAGCCCGCAGGCCGTCTGTCAGCAGGATTCGCCCCGCAGCCGCCAACACGCCGGCGCGCACCTCTGCTGCCGGACGTCGGCCTCGCCCCCGACGGGCGCCTGTGTCCTCGGTCATGGACAACCCCTCTTGTGGACTTCTTGTACATTTCTGTGTACCGTGATTAGTGGACAGGTTGTCCACATTAGTCGGAGGTCTCGATCGTCGCGAGCAGCCCAGGCCGCGCCGCATTCGGGCTCCGCCGCGGTGGCACGGGATATCCGGCGCCTCCGTGGCCCCCGGCAGGAGGAGCAGCGATCGTGGAAAGGACACAACGTGAGTGACGCGATGGTCATGGGTGGCGGAGGCGTAGGAGCGATCGCCTGGATGACGGGGCTACTCACCGGCCTCGATGAGACCGGACAGGGCATCGCCTCGGCAGATCTGATCATCGGGACCTCTGCAGGGGCCACGGTCGCGGCACAACTCGGCAGCGGGCTCTCCCTTGAAGAGCTCTACACCAGACAGGCCGAGCCCGCATCGCAGGCCACCGAGATCGCAGCCAAGGTGGACCTGGCGCACTATCGCGCGCACCTCACCGACGTACTGCAGTCGGACGGGGCACTGCCCGGGATGCGGCGTGCGCTCGGCAGGTTCGCCATGGCAGCAGAGACCGTGTCCGAAACAGCTCGGCGCGCGGTGATCGAGTCCCGTCTGCCGTCGCACGAGTGGCCCACCACGCACACGCTGCGGATCGTCACCGTGGACGCCGAGACCGGGGAGCCCCGGATCTTCGACCGCGCCTCAGGGGTGAGTCTGGTCGACGCGGTAGCGGCGAGTTGCGCCGTACCAGGCATCTGGCCTGCCGTGACGATCGACGGGCGCCGGTACGTCGACGGTGGCGTGCGGTCCAGCGTGAACGCCGACTACGCCCTTGGCGCGTCACGGGTGCTTGTGATCGCCCCCACGGGGGCGAAGGGGCTCTTCCCCAGCGAGAAGCCTCTCGATGTGGCCGTCCGGGAACTGCGGGCCGCCGGTGCCGAGGTCGCGGTCCTCGAACCCGACGAGGCTTCGCTCGCGGCGATCGGTCCGAACGCCCTGGACCCGGCCACGCGGACCCCCGCCGCCGAAGCCGGCCGCGCGCAGGGGCGCGGGCTGTCCATCGCCTGGCGCGTCTGACCCCGACCCTCACATCCAGAACGTCATGTATCGGAGATGCCCGTCATGAACGTGGAAATCTGGTCCGACCTCACGTGCCCGTGGTGCGGTCTGGCCAATCATCGTCTCGACAAGGCGGTGGAGCGGTTCGCCCATGGCGGCGACATCGAGCTCATCCATCGCTCTTTCCCGCTGGACCCCGATCTGCCGACCAGCCCCGCGCTGCCCACCCGGCAGCTGCTGAAGCAGAAGTACGGAATGAACGGCGCTCAGGCCGAAGCGGCCACCCACCGGGTCGAGGTGCTGGCCGAGGGCGAGGGGCTGAAGCCGTACATCGTGCTGGACAACACGGTCGCCAACACCCAACTGGCCCACGAGTTCCTTGCCCACGCCACCACCCAGGGCAAGCACGCGGAGGCGTGGCACCTGAGCTTTCGCGCCTACTTCGGTGAGGCCCGCTCGCTGTTCGACGTGGACGCCCTGCTCGAACTGAGCGACGAACTCGGACTGGACCGGGACGAGACCCGGCAGGCGCTGCTGGAACGCCGTTACCGGCAGCAGGTCCACGACGAGGTCCGCCGCGCCGCCACCCTCGGCGCCAAGGGCGTGCCCTTCCTCCTTGTCGAAGGCCGGCACACTCTTTCCGGCGCCCAGGACACCGACACACTCCTCCGCGTTTTCCAGCAGGTGTGGGACGCCGCCCACCCGCCGGTCATCCAGAGCCTGGCCGAGGACAACGAGGCGATCTGCGGGCCTGACGGATGCGTGCTGCCCGCCGATCACGCTGCCCGTGACTGACCGTCGCTCCGGTCCGCTCCGCTCATGGCCCGGTGCGCCGCAGGAATCGCGGCCCACCATGCATCACACCGTGCGAAAGGCACCGTTCTCCATGTCCTACCTGTTGCACATCGACTCCTCTTCCCTCGGTACCGCTTCGGTCTCCCGCCAGGTCGCCGACTCCTTCCGCAGCGCCTGGACCGGCGACGTCGTCCACCGGGACCTGGCCGCCTCACCCGTGCCGCATCTGAGCGCGGCGACCCTGGCCGCCCGATCGACCGACCCCTCCCAGCACACTGCTGAGCAGGCCGAAGCCGCCGCTGTGCAAGACGAACTCGTCGAGGAGTTCCTCGGGGCGAGGGCCTACCTCTTCACCGTGCCGATGTACAACCGCCTGATGCCCTCGGTGTTCAAAGCCTGGCTCGACCAGATCATCGTCCCGGGCCGGACGATCGACCCCTCCGGCGACGCCCCTGCCGCCGGCCGCCCGGCCGTGCTGATCTCGGCTCGCGGCGGCGGCTACGGCCCCGGCACCCCCAACCACGGCAAGGACTTCCTCGTCCCGGCGCTGGAGTCCGTATTGAGCGACACCGCCTACCTCGGCCTCGAGATCACCACCCTCACCGCCGACCTGACCAAGGCTCCTGTCGTCCCGGCGCTCGCCCACCTCATCCCGGTCCACGAGGCCTCCTTGGCCAACGCCCACGAGCAGGCCCGCCTGCACGCCGAGAAGATCAGCCAGCAGCTCACCGCGTGACACGTCCGCTGCGGCGCTGGGCCGGCCACAGGAAGTCGCCCCCGGTCAAAGGGCGTTGCAGTACGTATCGGCGCCTCATCCCAGACCCAGGCCGCCGTCCACCGGGATGACTGGACGACCGGCCTGAAGGCGCCGCACCGTGGGGACGGGCGCGGCGCACCCTGGCCGGGTGGGGTTCCCCTTGAGCGGCGGGAACCCCACCCGGCCGAACAATGTCGTGCGCGACCCGATTCAACACGGGCCGCCACGACCAGGACCCACCGGAGGCAGAGGCCAAGGGCGTGGGGACGGGTGGAACGCAACGCGCCTGCCGTGGAACACGAACTGCTGCCCGGCAGCCTCTGGACCGTGCGCACTGGGAGACACCCAAGGCGGGGGAGGGCTGGACGTACGCGGCGTCGCCACGCCCGCCCGGCGCGGACCCTGCTCGACGCGGCCCGCGCGCAAGGTCCACACGGTGCCCACTTGGCCGCGTTCTCCGCCTGCATCCGCTATGCGGCGATGCGTCCCGAGGAGGTATCCGTGCTGAGCGCGGACCAGTGAGAGTTCCGCCGGAGGGGCGGGGGCGTTTCCGGTCACTCCTGGCCGCAGGTTGGCCGCACACCCTGGTCAGAGCAGGGAAACCGGCGAGCCGAGGTGAGACAAGGTCACGCAGATGGGGTGCCGCTCCGGAGAGTGGCACCCCATCTGACCTGCAAGCTTCTGACCTGCCAAGCGGTGGGTGTGGGATTTGAACCCACGGTGACTCGCGCCACGACGGTTTTCAAGACCGTTCCCTTAGGCCGCTCGGGCAACCCACCTCCGTCCCGCCTACCAGCGGCGGAACGGCTACAGAGTACCGGGCTCGTGCGCCGCGCGGGCTCCGTGGTCCACACGGGGTCCACTGGCACCCTTGCCCGGCACTTCGTGACCGGCAGAACTCCACACGCGGCATGCGGCCTGGGTACCGTCACGGGTAGAAGCCCCGACGGATGGAGCACGATGCCTCGCCGCCCTCTGGACCGCCGGCGCCTCACCCGACTACGACGCCCGGTACTCCCTCCGGGTGTATCCGCTGCCCACACGCCGCCCGGCACCCCCGCAAGCCCCGTCCCCGCGCCCCGATGACCTCCGCCCCCGCGTCTTTCCCGGTTCCCCCCGGCGCGGGGGCGGGCTCACCACCAACCGGAGCTCTACCGCTGAACGCACACCCGCCGCTCTGCGGCGAAGTCCTGCCCATCTACTGGAGCAGGACGGCACCAGCCGCTGCCGAGAACACGGTGAACCGCAAGCGGACGGTCTTCAGCAACTGTCGCCGGTACGCCGTGGAAAGGGAGCTGCTGACGGTTCTGCCCCTGGACAAGGTCGACTGGACCCCGCCCGAGACTGACGACGAGATCGGCTTCCGGTTCGTCCCAGGGCCAAAGCTGGCGAAGTCGCTGATTGACGCCGTCGGTGAGCAGGGCGCACGCGGACGACACCTGATGGCGTTCTTCGGCTGCCTTTACTACGCGGCCAACCGCCCCGGGGAGGCCGCCAGTCTCCGTGAGGACGACTTCACTCTTCGGAAGACGGCTGGGGCGAAGTCCTGTTGTCGACGAGCATGCCGCGAGTCGGCTCCGGCTGGACCGACACAGGCGAGTCGTTTGGTACGCGCGGCCTGAAGAAGCGGGCTCGCAAGGCGACCCTGCCCGTTCCGGTCCCGCCCGTCCTGGTGCGCCTGGTCCGCGAGCACATCAGGAAGTTCGGCACCGCCGAGGATGGCCGGCTGTTCCGTGCCGCACAGGGCGGCCACCTCCTGTCCAAGGAGTACGGAGAGGTGTGGAAGGCGGCCCGGCTCGCGGTGCTCACGGAGTCGGGGGCATCCTCGCCGCTGGCTGACGTGCCGTACTCCCTGCGCCACGCGGGCGTCTCACTCTGGCTGGAGTCCGGCGTCACCCCGGCTGAGGTGGCACGACGGGCATGCCACAGCATCGCGGTCCTGTTCCGCTTCTACGCCAAGGCCATCCACCGCAATCAGGCGCGTGCGAACCAACAGATCGAACGCGCGTTGGAAGCCACTGACTGACGCCCGGAAGAGCACGAGCTGTCCCGCTCACCGATGTGGAGGGTGAGCGGGACTCATATGCAGCAGGCTCTCTGCCGACCCCGGGGTGAGCGTCGGTTGAGGCAGGCCGTTTCTCCGACATGGGTTCCTACCTGCTGGCCAAAGCTTCGGCCTCCGCACGGGCCCGCAATGCCTCCAGCGCAGCGGATTCCGCCTCCAGGATCGCGGATCCGGCGAAGTCGATCGCCATCGACGCGTATCCCTCCGCGTCCTCCGCCCTGAGCTCGGCACGCGTCAGGTCATCCTCACTCTTCTGCTCATGGATACGGCTCTTGACCTTCGCCACGTGCTCCTGCCACTTGTTCCTGGCCTCTTCCAGTGACGCGGCGTCAGCGGCCTTCTGTTCGGCCGCTTCCCGACGGAGTTGCTCTGCCCGCTCTTCCGTCTCCCGCTGAACCTGTTCGATCGCGACCGACAGCTCCTCCTGGTTCTTGGCGATGGCACTTTCCACCTGCTGCTGTGCCTGCCTCGACCAATCCGTCAGTTGGTTGATGCGGTCAGTCATCTCCGACATGGCCCGACCCTTCCGATTGCAACAAAAGGAGGACTTACATCAATTCGAACATATCCGACAAGGGGCTGCTACTCGCACGGAAGCTGCAGGTCGGCCCGCTCCTGACAGCGCGGACATGCGCGGGAACGCGGCAGAGGTTACACAGGAAGGGTGAGGGTCAACAGGCCGGACGAAGTCGAGATTCCTCCCGAACCGCCCGCTCTGCGTGGAACGTTGTTCTGTGCCCGGTCGGGCGCCCGGGCGCCCCTGCCGGTGCCGCATCCGTCGCACATGCATGCTCGCGTGCCGGGGCCCGGTGGCGGGCGAGTAGTAGCCGCGCTCTGCCGTTCACCTGTGCGCGAGCTCTTCAGGCAAGCGGTTCGGGCGGTGCACCCGCCCCCAGGTGAGGTCAAGGCCGCCCTGTCGGCAGTTGCAGCCCTTCCTCTCCACTGCGAACGCGGATGACGCAGCCGGATCCCGGCCGGGAGTCGGAGCCGCCTGAAAGAACCTCGCCTTCCGAGGCCGGGGCCGCAGAAGCGGCGGGTGGCGGCCGGATGCCCCGGTGGCTGCCGCGTGCCATGGTGCTCGCTCTCGCGCTGGTCGCCGTCTACCAGCTCGGCAGCTGGGCGTTCCACAGACTCACCGGTCTGTTGGTCGGCATTCTGATCGCGTCCTGCCTCGCGCTGGGGATCGAGCCGCCGGTCAGCCGGATGGTGGCCCGGGGGATGCGCCGGGGCACGGCCACCCTCCTGGTGTGCCTCGTCCTGGCCCTGGTGGCGGCGGGGTTCTTCGCGTTGTTCGGCTCGCTCCTGGCGGGCCAGATAAGCGGCATCGCCGATGACGTCCCGAGGTACGCCGACTCTCTCATCGGCTGGATCAACCGGACGTTCCACACGGATCTGTCACGGGTCGACATCCAGGGCCGGCTGGCGCGCTCCGGCTGGCTGCGGACGTACATACAGAAGAGCGCGGGCGGAGTGTTCGATTTCTCTGCTTCCGTGCTGGGCGGCCTGTTCCGGATACTGACGATCTTCCTGTTCGCGTTCTACTTCGCCGCGGACGGCCCCCGGCTGCGCCGCGCGTTGTGCTCGCTGCTGCCTCCGGCCAAGCAGACGGAGATGCTCCGGGCCTGGGAGATCGCGGTGGACAAGACGAGCGGCTACCTCTACTCCCGCGGGCTGATGGCCCTCATATCCGCGGTCGCCCACTTCGTCATGCTGGCCCTGCTGGGCGTGCCGTACGCCCCGGCGCTCGCCGTGTGGGTGGGCGTGGTTTCGCAGTTCATCCCGGTCATCGGGACCTATCTGGCCGCGGCCTTGCCCATACTGGTCGCGTTCGCCGTCGACCCCTGGTACGCGGTGTGGGTGCTGATCTTCGTCGTGGTGTACCAGCAGTTCGAGAACTACCTGATCCAGCCGCGACTCACCTCCAAGACGGTGGACATCCATCCGGCGGTGGCCTTCGGCTCCGTGGTCGCGGGCACCGCGCTGCTCGGTGTGGCCGGCACACTGATCGCCATTCCGGTGGTGGCCACGTTGCAGGCGTTCCTCGGGGTGTATGTGAAGCGGTACGACGTGGCGGAAGATCTGCGTGGAGAGGAGGCCCAGCGCTACCCGCACAGGGAGGGACGTTCGCTGCCCGCACGACTGCGTGGTCTGCTGCGCGGACGCGGCCGGTCCTGACCGGGCTTGTCAAGGATTTCGCCACGCGCTGACGCGGCAGGAGCTCCAGGGACCCCCGGCCGGTCCTTCGGCAGCAGCACCCGCAGGGCGCCCGGCCGGATTCCGCAAACGACGGGGAGAGGGAGCCGCACCGCTTCGCCGTCGACACCCGCCTCCAGGTGCCGCACGTCACCGTGCAGCGTGATGCCGGGAGCCGACCAGACGACCACCCCATCATCTGACGGGCTCACATCACGCTTGCGGAGCCGCAGTTCGTCGCGCAGGTGCCGCAGGAGGTCCGGGGGCGCCTGTGCCGGGCGCTTGAGGACGATGGCGCCCAGCTCTCCCGTGGCGAGGGAGAAGCGACGCCCCAGCCAGCGCGGTGTGGCCAGGTGGTAGGGGTTGTTGGAGATCAGTACCACCTGCGGGTACTCGACGGTCCCCCACGGGGTGTCCACACGGGCCTCAACCCACTGCTTGCCCTTGAGATAGTCGGGGGCCACCGTGGCGAACGCGCGCGGCTTGTCCTCCCGATACCCGGGCTCCAGCAGGGCGTCGGCGTACATGCCGAAAGAGACGTTGTTGACGAAGACACGCGAGCCGAGCACCCCCAGGTCGACCTGCATCGCCTCACCTTCGATCAGGGCGTCCAGTGCCCGCCCCGGATCCCGGAGGTCGAGGCCGAGGTCCCGGGCGAAATGGTTCCGGGTGCCCGCCGGGGCCACGACCAGTGGTCGGCCCTCGTCCGCGGCCACCGCGGCGACCGCCGACACGGTGCCGTCGCCGCCCGCCACCCCCAACAGCTGCGCCCCCTCCCGGACTGCCCTTCTCGCAAGCGACGCCGCGTCCCGTTCCGCGCTGGTCATCCAGACCTGCGCTCCCATGTCCTCGGCCCGCTGCACCAGGCTGTAACGAGCGGTCTTGCCGCCGCCCGAGCGTGGGTTCGTCACGATCACCACCCGGGCACCCATCCGACCAACAGCCATTGGCACACCCACTCTCACCGTTCTGGGCGGTCTACGACCACCGGCCGACGTAGGGCATCGCTGCCTCCTGAGACGTGGCGGCGTCACTGAGGAGCACCGGCCAGGCGCCTCCGTGCGCTGCGGGCAGCCGGACAGATGTGTCCGCCGCAGACGTCTGTCCGGCACGGCGGACGCCTGCGGCAGCGGGACGGCCGGAGTCTCCAGCCGAGATCAGTGCTGGGGGTGCGGTTGGGAGCGGAACGCAGGCCGCCGCTTGGCAGTGCCCCCGGGAGCGAGATGACCGACTTCGATGCGCATCCTGATGGCGTGGAACACCTCGACCACGCCGAGGACGATGGCCATGACGCCCACTACCAGGGTGAGCGCGCCGATCGAGGTGAACGGCGAGACGATCAGCACGATGCCCGCCAGCATGCCGACGATCCCGGTGAAGAGCATCCAGCCGCGCGCCGGCGTGGCCGGGGTGGTGGCCGCCGTGGCCGTCACCATGGTGCCGCGCAGCAGCCAGCTGAAGCCGATCCACAGGGCGAGTAGCAGGATCGACTGCATCGTGCCGCGGAAGCAGATCAGCCCGAGCAGGACGGAGAGCGCACCCGTGAGGAAGTGCAACGCTCGAAGATGCCCGGGAATGTGCGTGCCGAAGGCGGCTGCCAGCTGGAAGACACCGATGACCAGCAGGTAGACGCCGAAGAGTATGCCGACGACCTTCAGCGTCTCCTCGGGCCAGGCGAGGACCACGACGCCGAGGGCGATGGAGGCCAGGCCGGTGGTGAGAAGGATCTGCCAGCCCGTGTTCGCCAAGGCCGCCAGACTTCTGTCGAGGGAGGTGTCACGTGGCTCGGTGCCGTAGGGATGCGCGGTGCCGGTGTGCGAATCGGGGGAGGATGCCATATCAGCTCACCCTTCCGGAAACAACGGAAGCGGGTCTGTTCCCTTCCATCGTCGCCCGCCCGGCTCCGTATCGCCTGGCGAGGAAGTGGTCCCTCGGGCGGTGCGGCAGGGCACCACTCAGGGGCGTGCGTGGTTCTCAGGCCGGCATCCGAACCCACGGGAACGCTTTCACGTCCCTACGGTTTTCAAGACCGTTCCCTTAGGCCGCTCGGGCAACCCACCTTCGCGCCGCCCACCAGGGGCGGAGCGGGTCACCGTACCGGGAGCGGCCGGTTCCCGGGGGCTGTGGGGCGGAGGACGTCCGCCGTCCCTCGTCGCGCGCCTGCCTGGGCGGGTCGCGTCGGCTCCATGCGCGGCCGAGCGAGGCATGGGCAGCCGTACGCTGTCGTCAGCCGTGGGAGCGCAGGGCTTCCCGGACGGCGTGGACGCCAGTGATCGCGGCCGTGAGCCACGGCAGGGCGGAACTGAGGGCGATCCCGCACTCCACGTCCACCGTGGCGGCCACCGCACAGACGGCGATCGTCACCAGGGCACCGGCTGCGATCGAGTGTTTCGCCACGGCGACACGATCGATGTCCGACGGTGCCGGCGCACACCTTTACCCTCGCCACACCGCCCGCTGGTCGCGGTGACGGCGCCGGGCGCCTGGTTCGGCGTGATGACCGTCACCGATCGTTGCCCCCGGAGCGGGAGATGAGGACGCGATGGGCCAATACACAAGGGGCGCCCCCGATGAGGGGGCACCCCTTATAGGTCGGTCGACAAGCGCGCAGCGGATCAGCTGTCGCCGACGCGGGAGCCCAAGGTGACCTCGACCGTGTCGGTCTTGCCGCCTCGTTCGTAGGTGATCGTGACCTTGTCGCCGGGCTTGTGGGTCCAGATCTCGCCGATCAGGGTCGGGCCGCTGTCGATCACCGTCTCGTCGAGCTTGGTGATGACGTCGCCGGGCTTCAGGCCGGCCTTGTCGGCGGGGCCGCCCGCCTCGACCGGGTCCGTGCCACCCGCGCCCGTGTCGGTGATCTTCGCGCCGCCGCTGGTGTCCTCCAGGGAGACGGACGCGCCGATCTTGGCGTACACCGGCTTGCCCGTCTTGATCAGCTCCTGGGCGACGTACTTCGCCTGGTTGATCGGGATGGCGAAGCCCAGGCCGATGGAGCCGGACTGGCCGGTGCCGAAGCCGCCGTTGCTGCTGGACTGGATCGCGGAGTTGATGCCGATGACATTGCCCTTGGCGTCCAGCAGCGGGCCGCCGGAGTTGCCGGGGTTGATCGAGGCGTCGGTCTGCAGCGCGCTCATGTACGACGCCTGGCTGCCGGTGCCGTCGCTGGAGGCCACCGGGCGGTTCTTGGCGCTGATGATGCCGGTCGTGACCGTGTTCGACAGACCGAAGGGGGCGCCGATGGCGATGGTCGAGTCACCGACGGCCACCTGGTCGGAGTTGCCCAGGGTGAGCGGCTTCAGGCCGGAGGGGGCGTTCTTGAGCTTGATCACCGCCACGTCGTAGCCCTGTGCGTTGCCGACGACCTCGGCGTCGTACTTCTTGCCGTTCGGGAACGTGGCCGACAGCTTGCCGCCGTCCACCGCTTCGGCGACCACATGGTTGTTGGTGACGATGTGGCCCTCGGTGTCGAAGACGAAGCCCGTGCCCGTGCCGCCTTCGCCGCTGCTGCTCTCGGCCTCGATGGTGACCGTGCTCGGCAGCGCCTTGGCCGTCACCGCGGCGACCGTACCGGCGTCGCGCTTGAGGTCACCGCCGCTGTCGGAGGCGGAGACGGTGGTGGAGCTGGTGTCGTCGCCCTTGGCCAGCGTGTAGCCGATGCCACCGCCCAGGCCGCCCGCGACCAGTGCGGCCCCCAGGACCGCGGCCAGCAGGCCACCGCGCCGGCCGCCGGGCTTCGGCGCGGGCTGTGCGTACGACGTCCCCCAGCCGGATCCGTCGCCCGGACCGCCCGCGCCCGGCTCCGGGTACGCGTGCGGGGGCGGCGGGGGCGGCCAGCCGCCCTCGGGGGCAGCACCCGGGGAGCCGCCCTGGGAGTTCGCCGCCGCGTACGCCGGCGCGCCGGGTGCGTGCGGCGGCTGCCCCGGGGCGCCCGGGGTGCCGGGCGCGCCCGGGGGCGTGACCGGCATCTGCGCCGTCGGGTCGTCGTCGGTGGGCGCGTAGGCGGGGGCGTGCGCGGGGTGCTGCGGGGAGGCTGCGGGAATGTCCACCGGCACGGGAGGTGCAGACGGGGCCGGGGGTACCGCAGTGCCCTCGTTCTCGGTGCTCACAGCTCTTCTCCTCGGTCAACTGCTGTTGGTCAGGCGCGATGCGACTGTTTCTCTGCTCGCTTGTGAGTTTGTATGCCGTCAGCTTTTCCCACAGGCCGTCAGGGCACCATAAGCGGTTGCTGTGGGTGTTCGACTTACCTTTATATGGGAGCAGTCCGGTCAAAAGGCCGCATTCCGACCGCGGCCAAATTGCCTCCGCCCTCACGGCTACCCAGGGCCGATGGCACCATGACGCGGGTGACCCACGCACGACAGCCCAAGCCCCAGGTCGTCGCCCACCGCGGGGCCTCCGAGGACGCCCCCGAGCACACCCTCGCCGCCTACAAGAAGGCGATCGAGGACGGCGCGGACGCCCTGGAGTGCGATGTGCGGCTGACAGCCGACGGACACCTGGTGTGCGTCCACGACCGTCGCATCAACCGTACGTCCAACGGCCGCGGCGCGGTCTCCGCCCTGGAGCTCGCCGATCTCGCCACCCTGGACTTCGGCTCCTGGAAGTACCGCGGGTCACTGCACCACCGGGACGAGGAGCCCGACTGGGTGCACCGGCCGGAGGACCCGGCGGAGACCTCCGTACTCACCCTGGAGCGGCTGCTCGGCCTCGTCGCGGACGCCGGGCGGCGGGTGGAGCTGGCCATCGAGACGAAACACCCCACACGTTGGGCCGGGCAGGTGGAGGAGCGGCTGCTGACGCTCCTGAAGCGCTTCGGTCTGGACGCTCCGGCCGCTCCCGGGGAGTCCTCGGTACGGGTCATGAGTTTCTCGGCGCGCTCCCTGCACCGCGTCCGTGCCGCCTCGCCGACGTTGCCGGTCGTGTATCTGATGCAGTTCGTCTCGCCCCGTCTGCGTGACGGACGGCTGCCCGCGGGTGTCCGGATCGCGGGCCCCTCGATGCGGATCGTGCGCAATCATCCGACGTACGTCCAGCGCCTGAAGCGGGCCGGCCACCAGGTACACGTGTGGACGGTGAACGAGCCCGAGGACGTGAATCTCTGCGTCGACCTGGGCATCGACGCCATCATCACCAACCGCCCGCGCGCGGTTCTCGACCAGCTGGGTCGCTGAGCCATGAAACGAAGCTTGACCTCCGGGCCCGCCTGCACCATTCTCCGATCTCGGCCACACCGTCGAAATCCGGCCATGCACTGACAGGTCCATTACAGGGAGTGCTCCGGCGCGTTCGTTCCGTGTTCGATCGTTGCGAATGCGTCGCCGGACGTGGGTTGGCCGGTTTCCGGTACAGGCCAATGGGGCATCCACACCGTGGCGTGGGGCGAAGGAGGTCTCGGGGGTGGCGTTGGTGGTGGCACAGGAGGTGCCCACGTCGTCAAGCATGGCCGTACCCCATGGCCCTGCGGGCGTGGGCAAGGCGCGACACCGGATGCGCGATCAGTTGCGCAACGGCGGTGTCGCGGAGTCGGTCATCGACGATGCCGTACTGATACTTTCCGAACTTCTGAGCAACGCGTGCAAGCACGGCCGGCCGCTGGGCGACGCCCTGGCCGGGGACGGTGACGTCCGGGCGGCATGGCGCGTGGACACGGACGGCAGGCTGCTGGTCGAGGTGACGGACGGCGGCGGGCCGACACGTCCGGCCCCGGCGACACCCTCGGTCACCGCGCACGGCGGCCGCGGGCTCAACATCATCACGGCACTGGCCGACGACTGGGGCGTACGGGACGACACCCAGGGCGAGGTCACCGTGTGGGTGGTGGTCCATGACGGCGTACACGATCCAGGTGCGGGGCACCGCCGCGACGATTTCGCTACGCGTGTAACTGCCCCGCCGGTGTCCGCCATCACCGATCTGGATTTCGCGGACGCGTTCGAGGATCTGGACTGAGGTCTCGGCGGGGGGCGCGTCCGGGAGGCCGAGACGGCGCGCGACGCCCGGACTCCAGGAGGCCGAGACGGCGCGCGACGCCCGGACTCCAGGAGGCCGAGACGGGCGCGCGACGCCCGGACTCCAGGAGGCCGAGACGGGCGCGGGATGCGTCGGCTCGGGGAGCCCGGACTCAGCCGTCCCCGGCCTCGAGGACCGCCAAGCGCGACAACGGGACTCGAACACGCCCGGGCTCGATGCCCGGCGCTGGTGGCGCCTGAGTTCGGCGCCCGGCCCTGATGACGCCCGAGCTCAAAAGCCGGGCCCCGGTTGTCCACAACGCCCCGCTCATCCACAGGATCCCGTCACCCCGCGCACAAACGGCTAGGCTCCCGACGTACGAGAAGAGCCGTAACCGGGAGACACCCACCATGGCCAAGAAGCGACCTCAGACGAAGGCCACGCGCCCGCAGCTCACGGATGGAGAGATCCCGGTCGTCGGTGCCCGTGAGCCCTGTCCTTGCGGCAGCGGGCGCCGTTACAAGGCGTGCCACGGCCGGGCCGCCGCCCAGGCCGCGACCGAGCTGGTGCACCGCCCGTTCGAGGGCCTGCCCGGCGAGTGCGACTGGGTCGCCCTGCGCGAGCTGGTTCCGGCGGCCACCGCCGGACTGACCCTCAAGGCCGGCCTCCCCGAGGGCGTCCCCTCGGTCACGCTCGCCACGGTGCTGCCGATGGCCTGGCCGGCGCTGCGCCGCGACGACGGCTCGGTCCTGCTCGGCCTGCAGAACGACACGGCGTCCGGCGACATCAGCCGCGACCTCGCCGACACCCTGACGCGCGCGCTCGAGGCACAGCCCGGCACGCCGGTGAAGGGCCGCCGCGCCCCCGCCGACGGGCCCCGTCTGCAGGATCTGCTCGACCCGAAGGCGCCGTTCGAGCCGGTCGTGCACCCCGGTTTCGAGTTCTGGGTGCCGGATCCGGAGAACGCCACGCCGGACGTGACCGCCTCGCTGGAGCGGGCCAACGCCGCCGCCATCCCGACGGTCAAGCTCCAGGGCGTCGACTCGGCGTACTGGTGTGAGACCCCGGAGAAGAACCACCTGCGCTGGGTCATGCCGCACCCGGAGGAGCAGCTTCTGGACGCCCTCGCGCGGCTGCACGCGGCGGGCCGGTCCAGCCTCGGTGAGGGCACGCGGCTCGTCGGTTCCTTCCGGGCGCACGGCCTGACCGTGCCCGTGTGGGACCTGCCGAGCGGTGTCACCGCCGAGGACGTCGAGAAGCCCGCGGCCGAGTTCGCCGAGCGGCTCGCGGCCGCCCTGGCCTCGGACGCGCCGCTCACCGCGGACGAGCGACGTGCGCGCGGCGGCCTGACCAACCGGCAGGTCACGCTCAGCTGACGCAGAGCCTTCTCACCGACGTTCGGCTGACCGGTCGGTCAGCCGAACAGGCTCCCTCGGAACGGGTGCCTTCAGGCGCAACTCCCGCTGCTGACAAGCCAGTCGGTGTCCGAAAGGCCAAGGAAAACGGGAGATCGAATTTGCGAACCGCCGATCTCTTGTTACCGTTTCATTAGCCCGGTTGCTGGTGCATCCCCCGTCGCCAGCAACCGGGTCTTTCCATGTGCGGAGTCGCTCACGCACCGATGATGTCGGTCAACTGTCCGTAGACACGCCGGAGTTGCTTCCCGAGCGCAGCAGGGACGGCCCCTGTCCGCCACGTGCCGCGAACTCCGCGATCGCCGCATACGCCCCGGGCTCCCCCTGTGTCCGCTCCCGTGGCGTCTCACAGCTGGCCGGCTCGTCCTCGGCACCCACCTGGCAGCGCATCTGCACCGTCCGCCCGGCCGGACCCATCATGCTCAGCACGGCGTCCAGGGCGTCGCCGGTCGCGTTGCGGTAGTACGTGCGCGCCCAGGTCTCCTCGCCCTGCGTCAGCACACAGGTCTGCGCCTCGATGCCGTCGGGCGAGGTGATTTCGGGGCCGCAGCGGGTGGCGGTGGCCAGGCCGAGGCCGAGGAGATGGGGGGAGCGGGCATGGCCGGGCGCGGCGGGGTCCTCGCCGGGAGCCCCGGCGTCACGGCGGGGCTCCTCCTCCAGCGGCACCCTGGCGTCCCCGCGCCCAGGGACCGTCACGGCCTTGGCATCGCGGTCGTCACCCGCGGGCCCCGCGGACGCCATGGCAAGCGGCAGCGCCACCGCGCACGTCACGACGGCCGCGAGAGCGAGCAGGCGGAGATTCATGAGGGGACGATAACGACTGGGGCCGGGCGCCCGGTTCCGCGCGCGCCCGACACCCTCAGAACTCGGGTGCGCTCACACCCGTACGAGTGAGTGCGTCGACCACGGCGTCCACCACGGCCTCGACGTCGGGCACCCACGGAGCGGCCGAACCGGGCAGTGGTGCGCGTTCCCATCGGATCTGCCCCGCCCCGGTCGGGGACGGCGGCAGCGCGACATAGCCGCCCTCGCTGTGGAAGCGCAGCGAACCGGGAACGAAGTCCTTCGCGTACAGCAGCTCGCCCAGTTGCTCCATCGAGTACGGCCGGACGAGCACGGCCCAGCGGGTGCGGGAGGCGAGGACCGGGCCGAGGCGCATGCCCGTGCGGTCCAGCGCGGCCAGGGCGCGCGCGGCCGCGGGGGCCGGCAGGCTGACCGCGCAGGGCGCCGTGCCACCGGTGGCCAGGATGATCGGCGCCGTGGGCCGGTTGGTCCACCACCAGCGCACCATGCGCTCGTCGGTGGTGGCCGCAAGGAGGCCGGGGTCGAAGGGGTGCGCGCCGGGCACCGTGCACTCGGGGTCGGGGCAGCCGCAGCGGGCTCCGCCCCGCGGGTCCGCCGTGACGCCCGGGAGTACGGGCCATTTCCATTCCGTCGCGAAGGTCAGGGCCGCGCTGATCATCTCAGGCCTCCCATAGTTCCGCCTGGTCAGGAGCCTGCGTCGCCTTCCGAGGATCTCGCGCATCAGCGCTCGTTCCTTTCCGTTGCACGCCTGGCAACACCGTGGTCCACATCACATCATGTGTCGATCACTTCACTGTGCGTACCTGTTGGCGCATCACATCCCGGCTCTCGAGCACGGGTAACCCCTATGGGCCGAACGTTGGCAGTGCCCGCGCCCATTCCGAGTCCATCAGAAGCACGGGCGTGGCGTGGGGTGGCGAAGTGTGGCGTTTGCCGTCCCGCGCATTTCTCTTCGCCGCCGTCACGGGAGGATGGGGCTCGGTCGTCGGTGGTTAAGACGCCCGGGTCCGTCACCAGGTTCCGGGTGCTCCCCAACCACCCCTGGCCTTCACCGAGTACGTACCCATCACGACCGCTGTGACGCTCCGTCGAGCAAGCCCAGTCGACCGCAATAGGGCATTACCTGAAGCAGTTTTCAGCCAACTTCCGCTTTCCGCAAGAGATCCCGGGAGATCCGTCCCCGAACCACAACAAGCCCATGGACACCAGGAATCCCAGCAGGACAATGCTGGACATCCCCTCACGAGTGCGTGTACATGTGGAGACACCGCTAGCGGCGCAAAATGACATGGGGGTTTGCGATGCTTCTGAGCAAAACGCGCCGGTCGGAAAGCCGGACACCATGAACGCCCCGCACCCTCCGAAAGTGGCTGGAATCGATTCAGCGGTTCCGAGCCCCGCACACACTGTCGCGCCCTCCTCACCGGCCGCCGCCGTCGTCACCACCGGCCCCGGCGTCCTCCTCCAGGACCGGCTCGCCGGCTGGGTCTCCGACCTCACCACGCTGCACGAACTGACCGAACGCCTGGCCCGTACGGACACCCTGGCCGACGCGCTCCAGGAGCTGCTGCGTGCCGGAGCGGCCCTGGTCGGCGCGCGGCGCGGTCTCGTCGTACTGGAACCGGCCGACGGCCTCGGACCGGGCAGCACCATCGGTCTGGGCCTGGCCCAGGCGGATCTCGGACACATCGAGACCGTGCCGCGCGGTGCGATGCCGTACGGCGATCTGCTGGACGCCCCGTTGGGGCCGCCGGGCGGCGTCCGGGAAATCGTCCGGCCCGATCTGCTCGCCGAGGACGGCCTCGACCCCCGGCACCGCGAGGTGGCCCGCCGTCTCGGCTACGCCGCGAGCTACGCGCTCCCCTTGGCCACGGACGCCGCGGCCCGCCTCGGTGCCGCCGTGTGGCTCTACGACGAACCCGCCGAGCCGGTGGAGCGACAGCGCCATCTGGCGGGCCTGTACACCCGTTACGCCGGCGAACACCTCGCCCGGCTGCTGGAGGTCGAGCGCACGCGCGCGTGCATGGCGACCATCTCCGAGGAGTTGCTCCCGTCCCGGCTCCCCCGCGTCTCCGGCGTCCAGCTCGCCGCCCGGCACCGCACCGGTCCGCGCGGCGGCGGCGACTGGTACGACGCGCTGCCGCTGCCGGACGCCGCGCTCGGGCTCGCCGTCGGGTCGGTCACCGGGGCGGGGCCCAGCGCGATCGCCGCGATGGGGCGGCTGCGGGCGTCCTTGCGCGCGTACGCCGTGATGGAGGGCGAGGACCCGGTGGCCGTCCTGTCCGACCTGGAGCTGCTGCTCCGGCTCACCGAGCCCGCCCGGTCGGCCACCGCCCTGTTCGGCTACGCCGAGCCCGCCCTGCACAAGGTCACGCTCGCCGGTGCCGGGCACTGCCCGCCGTTGCTGATCGGGGAGCGGCGCACGGAGTTCGTGGAGACGTCTGTCTCGGCGCCGCTCGGGATGCTCGCCTGCTGGGAGGCGCCCAGCGTGGAGGTGCAGGCGGAGCCCGGAGAGACGGTTCTGCTGTACACCGACGGGCTGCTCCAGCGCACGGGCGACCCCATGGACCGGGCCTTCGCACGGCTGCACGCGGCGGCGGCCGGTGTGCCGCGCGCCAAACGGCGGGACCCGGACGCCCTCACCGACCACGTCCTGCGCACGATGCTCCCCGACGGACTGGACTCGGCGGACAGCGCGGAGGACGTGGTGCTGCTGGCGGCGCGGTTCGAGTGACGCCGCCGGGCGGCCGCGGCGGCCCGGCGGCGCCGGTCACGGGTCCTACGGCCCTGGGCCTCCTTTCGTGCGACCGTACGATGGAGGAGGTCGAGTGCCGTATCTAGGAGGATGACCGTGGCCGAAGAGCTCCCGGAGACCCCGGTGGAGGCTTCTGAGGAAGAGCCCGTCAAGCAGCGCAAGAACGGACTGTACCCGGGCGTGTCCGACGAGTTGGCCGAGAACATGAAGTCCGGCTGGGCCGACACGGAGCTGCACGACCTGCAGCCGATCCCGCAGGCCGCCGAGACCGCCGCCCGCCGCGCCGCGCTCTCCGCCCGCTTCCCGGGCGAGCGCCTGGTGATCCCCGCGGGCAAGCTGAAGACCCGCTCAAACGACACGGAGTATCCCTTCCGCGCGTCGGTCGAGTACGCCTACCTCACCGGCAACCAGACCGAGGACGGCGTCCTGGTCCTGGAGCCCAAGGGCGACGGCCACGAGGCCACGATCTATCTGCTGCCCCGCTCCGACCGGGAGAACGGCGAGTTCTGGCTGGACGGTCAGGGCGAGCTGTGGGTGGGCCGCCGGCACTCGCTCGCCGAGGCCGAGCAGCTGCACGGCATCCCCGCCTCCGACGTCCGCGAGCTCGCCGGCGCGCTGCGCGAGGCCACCGGCCCGGTGCGGGTCGTGCGGGGCCATGACGCCGGCATCGAGGCCGCGCTCACCGACAAGGTCACCGCCGAGCGCGACGAGGAGCTGCGGGTCTTCCTCTCCGAGGCCCGGCTGGTCAAGGACGAGTTCGAGATCGGCGAGCTGCAGAAGGCCGTCGACTCCACCGTGCGCGGCTTCGAGGACGTCGTGAAGGTCCTCGACAAGGCGGAGGCGACCAGCGAGCGCTACATCGAGGGCACCTTCTTCCTCCGCGCGCGCGTCGAGGGCAACGACGTCGGCTACGGCTCCATCTGCGCCGCCGGGCCGCACGCCTGCACACTGCACTGGGTGCGCAACGACGGGCCGGTGCGCTCCGGCGATCTGCTGCTGCTGGACGCGGGCGTCGAGACGCACACGTACTACACCGCGGACGTGACGCGGACGCTGCCGGTCAACGGGCGGTTCAGCGAGATCCAGCGGAAGATCTACGACGCGGTCTACGAGGCCCAGGAGGCCGGGATCGCGGCGGTGAAGCCGGGCGCGAAGTACCGGGACTTCCACGACGCCGCTCAGCGCGTGCTCGCCGAGAAGCTGGTCGAGTGGGGGCTCGTCGCGGGCCCGGTCGAGCGGGTGCTGGAGCTGGGGTTGCAGCGACGGTGGACGCTGCACGGCACCGGCCACATGCTCGGGATGGACGTGCACGACTGCGCCGCGGCGCGGACCGAGACGTATGTGGAGGGCGTGCTGGAGCCCGGGATGTGCCTGACCGTGGAGCCGGGGCTGTACTTCCAGGCCGACGACCTGACCGTCCCGGAGGAGTACCGGGGCATCGGCGTCCGGATCGAGGACGACATCCTGGTGACCGAGGACGGCAACCGCAATCTGTCGGCCGGGCTGCCCCGCCGGTCGGACGAGGTCGAGGAGTGGATGGCCTCGCTGAAGGGCTGAGCCGGAGCGGACCGACGGCCGGGCGCCCGGCCGTCGTCGCGCTCCAGGGGCCGGGTTCGGGGCGCTACACCGCCATCAGCGGAGCGTCCTCTCTCCACTTGAGGATCTTGTCGAAGCTCACCACGGCCCCGTCCCGGTCCGGGTTGTTGCCGATGTGGACGTGGTCGGCGAGTTCCTCGATGAGGCACAGGCCGCGGCCGTGTTCGGCGTCGGGGCGGGCGGGCAGTGGCCGGGGATGGGGGCGGGCGAACCCCGGCCCGGAGTCGGTGACCTCGATACGGCACTTCTCGCCGTCGAGGTAGGCGGTGACCCGGTACGCCCCGGTGGAGACGCCGTGCGCGGTGTCCCCGCCGTGTTCCACGGCGTTGGCGCAGGCCTCGGTGAGGGCGACGGAAAGGTCGTAGGAGACGTCGGGGTCGACACCCGCCGTCTCCATCGTGCCGAGCAGCAGGCGCCGGGCGAGCGGCACGCTCGCGGCGTCGCGCCGCAGATGGAGTGACCACCAGATGCTCATGCTCCAGCCTCCTGGCCGCGGCTCGACATACCGTTACGTATTACCGCCCGTACGCGTATGTAAGCGCGGAATCAACGTGATGCCGCCCATACGGGGGATGCGCCGAGGGTGGCGAACGGTGTATGTGGGGCATGAGTGTTCCGGATGGGTGACCGGCGGGAGCAGCCGCACCGGACAGGACGGCACAGAGGCGGACCTTCCGGATCGTACGGAATCTTGCGGACCTGCCGTATGGCCGTCATAAGAGCAGTGCGATGATGAGGCCGCCATGTCTGCCCCCCACCCGCGCACAGCGCACCCCGGAGCCGGGCTCCGGATCCCGCGGGCCGCGGTCTTCGCCGCGGTCTGCGTCGTGCTGTCCGGGGCCGGGCACGCCATCGCCTCCTGCGCCGCCGTTCCGCTGTGGACGCTGGGCGCGGGGTTCCTGGGCGTGCTCCTGGTCGCGGCGCCGCTCGCCGGGCGGGAGCGCTCGCTGGCGGGGATCGCCGCGCTGCTGGCGGTCGGGCAGGCCGTGCTGCACACCGTGTTCGGGCTGGGTCAGCACGCCGCGGCCGCGGCCTCCGAGGCGGCGCAGACCGACGCAGCGCTGGTCGCGCGGGCCGCGCGGCTGGTGTGCGGGAGCACCGCGGCGGCGATCAGCCCGGCGCAGGCCCAGCGGATCCTCGTGGAGGCCCGGGTCCCTCAGGGCGGCGATTCGGGTGCGCACGCCATGCACCACCCCGCCGACGCCATGTCCACGGCCGTCGGCTCCTCGGCCGCACACCTGCCGTCCCTGCCGATGCTGCTCGGCCATGTCCTCGCGGCGGTCGTCGCGGGCTGGCTGCTGCGTCGCGGTGACCTCGCTCTGCTGCGGATCACCGAACTCTCGGCGCTCTCAGCGCATTCGATCGCGGAGGGGGCGCTCGTACGTTCCCTGCGCGCGGCGTTCGCGCTGGCGCGCGCCCTGCGTACCGGGCTCCCGACGGTGCCCGACGCCCGTGCGCGCCGCCTTGGGCGCGCTCCCGCACGCGGCGTCCCTGAGCCTCGTACCACCGCACTCCAGCACACCGTGATCCGGCGCGGACCGCCCGCCGCCGTGCTCGTTCTCGCCGCCTGACGCGACGCGCCGCCACTTCCTTCCGTGGTCCGCCGCCGTCGCGCGGCACGCGCGTGTACCCGCCTGCCGGCGAACGCCCCCCGGCAGGCCCGCTGATCGGCGATGCCCGCAACGGGCACCTCCCCGCGCGCGTACCCCTCCTCACCAACGGAACCCTCACTCGAAGTGGAGTGCTCATCCCCATGAAGGCTTACCGTCTCGCCGCCGCCGGTGCCGTCGCCGCCTCGGCCGTCGTCGTCCTGTCCGCCCCCGCCTTCGCGCACGTCAGCGTGCAGCCGGAGGGCGAGGCCGCCAAGGGCGGTTACGCGGTCGTGAACTTCAAGGTCCCCAACGAGCGCGACAACGCCTCGACCACCAAGCTGGAGGTCAGCTTCCCGACCGAGCACCCGCTCGCCTCGGTGATGCCGGAGCCGGTGCCGGGCTGGAAGGTCCAGGTCACCGAGTCCAAGCTGGACAAGCCGATCGAGTCGCACGGCCACCAGATCACCGAGGCGGTCAGCAAGGTCACCTGGACCGCCACCGGCAAGGGCGTCGAGCCGGGCTACTTCCAGAAGTTCCCGGTCTCCGTGGGCGCGCTGCCCGAGGACGCCGACGAGATGGTCTTCAAGGCGATCCAGACCTACTCCAACGACGAGGTCGTGCGCTGGATCGAGGTGCCCCAGGAAGGCCAGGAGGAGCCGGAGAACCCGGCGCCGGTGCTGGAGCTGTCCGCCGCGACGGACGACCACCACGGCTCCGCCGGGCCCGAGAAGGACTCCGAGGAGCCCGCCGCCGACGCCTCGGCCGCCGCCAAGACCACCTCCGAGGCCGCGGAGCCGGCCGACAGCACCGACACCACCGCCCGTGTCCTGGGCGTCGTCGGCATCGTCGTCGGCGCGGCCGGTGTGGCGTACGGCGTGCTGGCCGGGCGCCGGCGCGGCACCGCCGCCTGAAGCCTCCCGCTCCGACGGTGTGCGCCGGAAGGCGTACGGCACACGGGTCCACCCACGGGTGACACGCTTGCCGTACGCCACCTGGCGGATGCCGGAGATCTCACCTCTGGGACATTTTTCTATGCGTAAGAAGACGTTCGCGGCGGCCGCGCTGATCGCCGCCGCCACCCTGACCCTGTCCGCCTGCGGGGGCGGAGCGGACGACGGCGGTTCGCCCGTCTCCGTGGTCTCCGAGGAGGGCGGCGACGCCAAGGCGGCCACCGTCCTCGACCAGCCGTTCGAGAAGCCGGATCTGGTACTGACGGACACGCAGGGCCAGAAGTACGACCTCCGCAAGGAGACGGCGGGCAAGCCGACACTGATCTACTTCGGCTACACCAACTGCCCCGACGTGTGCCCGCTGACGATGAACAACATCGCCGTCGCCAAGACCAAGCTGCCCAAGGCGCAGCAGGACGAGTTGCGGATCGTGTTCGTCACCACCGACCCCGACCGGGACACCCCTGCCGCGCTCGGCAAGTGGCTCAAGGGCATCGATCCGCAAGCCGTCGGCCTGTCCGGCGACTTCGCGACCATCCAGGCCGCCGCCCGCACGCTCGGCATCTCCATCGAGCCGCCGCACAAGGAGAAGGGCAAGATCGTCTCCACGCACGGCACCCAGGTCGTGGCCTTCTCCCCGAGGACCGACGCGGGCTACGTCCTGTACGGCGAGGACGCCACCGTCGACGACTACATCAAGGACCTCCCCAAGCTGGCCGAAGGGGAGAAGCCGTGAGGCGCACGACGGTGACGGCGGCCCTGCTGACGGGTGCGCTGGTACTCACGGGCTGTGGCTCGGACTCCGGGGCCGACGTCTCCGTCAGCGCCGCCTACATGCCGCAGCCCCTCTCGGACTCGATGGCGGCCGGCTTTCTGACCATTGCCAACAAGGGTGGTACGGACGACGAGTTGACGTCCGTGACCAGCGACATCGGCGAGGTGACCGTGCACGAGACGGTCGACTCCGCGATGCGGGAGGTCAGGGAACTGCCGGTGCCCGCGCACGGTGAACTCGTGCTGGAGAGCGGCGGGAACCACCTGATGTTCGAGAACCTCACGCGCAGGCCGAAGCAGGGCGAGACGGTCTCCGTCGAACTGCGCTTCGCCGATTCCGGCACGGTCACGGTGAGGATGCCGGTGAAGTCCGCCACGTACACCCCGGATTCCGGGCACTGAGGGAGGGACCACCTTGACATCGACCACCGCTCCCCGCGTCCGGAGTCTGGTGCTGCTGATGCTGGCCGCGGCCGGGCTGCTCCTCGGCGGCGCCGGGACCGCCTCCGCGCATGCCGCGCTGACCGGCAGCGATCCCCAGCAGGGGGCGGTGGTCGACAAGGCTCCGGCACAGGTCTCGCTCACCTTCTCCGAGGCGGTGTCGCTCTCCGACGACTCGCTCCAGGTGCTCGACCCCAAGGGCGGGCGGGCCGACACCGGCGAGGCGAGCAACGTCAGCGGGACGACGTACGCCGTGAAACTGCACTCGGGCCTGCCCGACGGCACCTACACGGTGGCCTACCAGGTGGTGTCCGCCGACAGCCATCCCGTCGCCGGCGCCTACACCTTCTCCATCGGCGCGCCCTCGTCGACCTCCGTGTCGGTGGCGGACCGGACGTCCGGGGGCGGGGCCGTCGGCTGGCTGTACGGGGTCGGGCGGTACGTGTCGTACGCCGGGTTCGTCGTGCTGGCCGGAGGGGCGGCCTTCGTGCTGGCCTGCTGGCCGCGCGGCGCGGGGGTGCGAGCCGTACAGCGCCTCGTCGTCTCGGGGTGGGTGGCGCTCACGGCGGCGACCATGGGGCTGCTGCTGCTACGCGGCTCGTACACGCGGTCCGGCTCGCTCGGCGACGTCTTCGACCTCGATCTGCTCGGCCAGGTGCTGCAGACCAAGACGGGTGCGGCGCTCGTCTCACGACTGCTGCTGCTCGCCGCGGCGGCGCTGTTCATCGCCGTGCTCTTCGGGGCGTACGAGAAGCGGGACGAGGACGAGAAGCGGGATCTGACGTTCGGGCTGGCGCTCGGCGGGGGTGTCGTGGCCGCGGGGATCGCCGCGTCCTGGGCGATGGCCGAGCACGCGTCCACCGGCATCCAGCCCGGCATCGCGATGCCGGTCGACGTCATCCATCTGCTGGCGGTGGCGGCGTGGCTCGGTGGGCTGAGCGCGCTGCTGGTGGCGCTGTACCGGGCGCCGGCCAAGGACCCGCTGGAATCCGCCGCGGTACGGCGTTTCTCCCAGGTCGCCTTCGGCAGCGTGATCGCGCTGGTCGTGACCGGCCTCTACCAGTCGTGGCGGCAGGTCGGCTCCTGGTCGGCGCTCACCGGGACGCGGTACGGGCAGTTGCTGCTGGTCAAGGTGGCGCTGGTGGTGCTGCTGGTGGGCGTGGCGTGGATCTCGCGGCGGTGGACCGGGCAGCTGGCGGACACCGTGACCGCGGGAGCGGCGGCGAAGCGGCGGGAGCGGGAGAGTGCCAAGGCCGCCGCGCGGTCGGGGTCGGGGGCAGGGGCAGGGTCTGGAGGCTCCAAGCGGGTCGAGGACTTCAAGCAGGGCGGGGACTCCAAGCGGGCCGCCCAGCTGGCGCGGCAGCGCGCCGCCGTCGACACCGCCCGGCAGAAGCGGGAGCGGGACGCCGATCCCAGCCGTTACGGGCTGCGCCGTTCCGTGCTGGCCGAGGCCGGCGTCGCTGTCGTCCTGCTCGCGGTGACGACGGCGCTGACGGCCACCGAGCCGGGGCGCACGGTGGAGCAGGCCGAGGCGGCCGCCGCGTCCTCCTCGTCCGCCGCTTCCTCGGCCACCGGGGTGGTCACCCTGGACATTCCCTTCGACGCGGGCGGCACGGACGGCAAGGGCGTCGTGCGCATCGACATCGACCCCGCGCGGGTCGGCGCCAACGAGATGCACGTGTACGTCCAGCGCCCCAACGGGCGGGCCTTCGACATCCCCGAGGTGAAGGTCGCCTTCACCCTGAAGTCCAAGAACGTCGGGCCGCTGCCCGTCGTCCCCGACCACATCACCACCGGGCACTGGTCGGCGAGCGGGGTGCAGATCCCCATGGCGGGCGAATGGGAGATCGCCGTGACCGTGCGGACCTCCGACATCGACCAGGTGACCGTCTCCAAGAACGCGCAGATCGGCTGAACATCATCATGGCTGAGCAGATGGCCGACCAGACGGCCGACGACCGGTCCGTCCCGCGGACGCGCTCTGCCGGGACGCCTCCCCAGGGGGCCGCTCCGGCGGACGCGTCCTCTGGGAAGGGCATCTCGCGGCGGACGCTGCTCGGTACCACCGGCGCCACCGGGCTGGTCCTCGGTGCCGCGGGCGGCGCCGCCGGCTACGCGGCAGCGCCCGCGCAGGCCACGCCGCTCACCTCAGTGGGCGCCGATCAGGTGATGTTTCACGGGAAACATCAGCCCGGGATCACCACGCCGATGCAGGCGCGAGGCCATGTCCTCGCCTTCGACCTCGCCGCCGGCGCGGGCCGCAAGGAGGCCGCCGCACTGCTGCGCCGCTGGTCGGAGACGGCCCGCCGGTTGATGGCGGGCGAGCCCGCGAAGGACGGCGACACGAGTGTGGCGCGGGACGCCGGACCCTCGTCGCTGACGATCACCTTCGGGTTCGGGCACAGCTTCTTCGGCCGCACAGGTCTGGAGAAGCAGCGCCCGGCCGCCCTCGACCCGCTGCCCTCCTTCTCCTCCGACCAGCTCGACCGGGCACGCAGCGACGGGGACCTGTGGGTCCAGATCGGCGCGAACGACGCCCTGGTCGCGTTCCACGCCCTGCGCGCGATCCAGAAGGACGCGGGCGGCGCGGCACGGGTCCGGTGGCAGATGAACGGCTTCAACCGGTCGCCGGGGGCCACGGCCCGTCCCATGACGGCCCGCAATCTCATGGGGCAGGTCGACGGGACACGCAATCCCAAGCCGGCGGAGCCCGACTTCGACCGGCGGATCTTCGTGCCGGAGTCCGGTGCGTCCGAACCGGCCTGGATGGCGGCCGGCTCCTATGTCGTCGTGCGCCGTATCCGCATGCTCCTCGACGACTGGGAGCGGCTCTCGCTCAAGGAGCAGGAGGACGTCATCGGGCGGCGCAAGTCCGACGGGGCGCCGCTGTCCGGCGGGACCGAGACGGCCGCGATGGACCTGGAGAAGACGGACGCCGAGGGCAATCCGGTCGTCCCGATCAACGCGCACGCGCGGATCAGCCGGCCCGACCAGAACGGGGGTGCGGCGATGCTGCGCCGTCCGTTCTCGTACCACGACGGCTTCGACGGGGACGGGGCCCCGGACGCCGGTCTGCTGTTCATCTGCTGGCAGGCGGATCCCTTGCGCGGCTTCGTGACCGTGCAGCGCAAGCTGGACCGGGGGGACGCGCTGTCGCGGTTCATCCGGCACGAGGCCAGTGGGCTGTTCGCCGTGCCGGGCGGGGCGGCGGAGGGCCAGTACGTGGGGCAAGCGTTGCTGGAGGGGTGAACGGTGCCCTTGGGGCGTTCGGGGTGCCGGTCGGTCCGTGTGCGGATACTCCTCCCGGGGGGCGTGTTCACTCACGGGAGGGGCTCTCGTGAGACACGCGAGCCGGGTGCGGGGAGGCCCATTAGGGTGAGGGCATGCCAGCGAGCTATGCGTATCTCGGTCCCGAGGGCACCTTCACCGAAGTCGCTCTTCGCACGCTGCCGGAGGCGGCGACCCGCGAACTGATGCCGTACGTGTCCGTGCAGTCCGCTCTGGACGCGGTGCGCGTCGGTGAGGCCGAGGCCGCGTTCGTCCCGATCGAGAACTCCGTCGAGGGCGGCATCACCACGACCCTCGACGAACTGGTCGCGGGCGAGCCGCTGATGATCTACCGCGAGGTGCTGCTCTCGATCACCTTCGCGCTGCTGGTGAGGCCGGGCACCTCGCTGTCGGACATCAAGACGGTCTCCGCGCACCCGGCGGCCCAGCCGCAGGTGCGCAACTGGCTGCGCAAGAACCTCCCGGACGCCACCTGGGAGTCGGCCGCCTCGAACGCGGATGCCGCCCGCCTCGTCCAGGAGGGGCAGTACGACGCCGCCTTCGCGGGTGAGTTCGCGGCCGCCCGGTACGGCCTGACGGCCCTGGAGACCGGGATCCACGACGCGGAGAACGCGCAGACCAGGTTCGTACTCGTCGGCCGTCACGCCCGGCCCGCCGCGCCGACCGGTGCGGACAAGACCTCGGTCGTGATCTGGCAGCGCGACGACCACCCCGGCGGCCTGCGCGACCTGCTGGGCGAGTTCGCCACCCGGGGCATCAACCTGATGCTGCTCCAGTCCCGGCCCACCGGCGCCGGCATCGGCAACTACTGCTTCTGCATCGACGCCGAGGGCCATATCTCCGACCGCCGCGTCGCCGAGGCCCTGATGGGACTCAAACGGATCTGCCTCCAGGTGCGTTTCCTCGGCTCCTACCCCCGCGCGGACGTGAAGCCCGGGGATGTCCGGCGTCCGCTTCCCGGCACGTCGGACGACGAGTTCACGGCGGCGGCGGACTGGGTGGCCCGGTGCCAGGACGGCCGGTTCTAGCCGGTACCGTTCTTCCTACCTGCATATTTGCGTTATCCACAGGAGTTATCCACAGGTCCGCATCTCGACCTGGGGACAAGTCGACAGCGAGATAGGACCCTGTCGACAAATCGCCCTCCAGGACCTCCCGGCGTCCACCGGTAAGCAGGTCACCCTTCGTCCACTCTTTTCCTCGGGTCAACCCTTTGGAGCGACGTATTTCCACTCGAAAGTGCACGTAAGGGACGTATGCCACGGGAATCCAAAGATCCATCAGGATCCTTCGGATTGATCAATTCCGAATCCACAGATCTCCCGCACACCCTGTGGATAACTTTTCGGAGGGCGTGGATCCCTGTGGACAACCCAGATCCCAAGTCCCGTTCTCCCCAAGGAAATCCGGTCAACCGGCCACCCGCGGGCTGCTCCGATCAAGGGATCGTCAAGATCTTTATTGACGAGAGAGTACAACCAAGGGCAATTACGGCATAACGGCACGTAATCCACGGCACGGAATAGTGAGTCGTGGGCGCTGACCCCGCACCGGTAGCCTTGAGCGCGTGATTGACCTTCGCCTGCTTCGTGAGGACCCCGACCGTGTGCGCGCCTCCCAGCGTGCCCGTGGAGAGGACGTCGCGCTCGTCGACGCTCTCCTGTCTGCCGACGAGCGGCGCAGGTCGTCCGGCGTCCGCTTCGACGAGCTGCGCAACGAGCAGAAGGGCCTCGGCAAGCTCATCGGCAAGGCCTCCGGCGACGAGAAGGCCGAGCTGCTGAAGCGGGCGAGCCAGCTCGCCGCCGACGTCAAGGCGGCCGACGCGGAGCAGGACGCGGCCGCGGCGGAGGCCCAGGAGCTGCTCCAGAAGCTCGGCAACCTCGTCCACCCGGACGTCCCCGTGGGCGGCGAGGAAGACTTCGTCACCCTGGAGACGCACGGCACGATCCGCGACTTCGGCGCCGAGGGCTTCGAGCCCCGGGACCACCTGGAGCTCGGTCAGATTCTGGGCGCGATCGACGTCGAGCGCGGCGCGAAGGTCTCCGGCTCGCGCTTCTACTTCCTCACCGGTGTGGGTGCGCTGCTGGAGCTGGCCCTGGTGAACGCCGCGATGGCGCAGGCCACCGCGGCCGGCTTCACGCCGATGCTCACCCCGGCGCTGGTGCGCCCGCAGTCGATGGCCGGCACCGGCTTCCTCGGCCAGGCCGCCCAGGACGTCTACCACCTCGCGGACGACGACCTCTACCTCGTCGGCACCTCCGAGGTCCCGCTCGCCGCGTACCACATGGACGAGATCCTCGACTCCGGCAAGCTCCCGCTGCGCTACGCGGGCTTCTCGCCGTGCTTCCGCCGCGAGGCCGGCTCGCACGGCAAGGACACCCGGGGCATCTTCCGTGTGCACCAGTTCGACAAGGTCGAGATGTTCTCGTACGTCGCTCCCGAGGACTCGCAGGCCGAGCACCAGCGCCTGCTGGAGTGGGAGAAGCAGTGGCTGACGTCGCTGGAGCTGCCGTTCCGCGTGATCGATGTCGCCTCCGGTGACCTGGGCGCCTCGGCCTCGCGCAAGTTCGACTGCGAGGCGTGGATCCCGACGCAGGGCAAGTACCGCGAGCTCACCTCGACCTCGGACTGCACCGAGTTCCAGTCGCGCCGTCTGTCGATCCGTATGCGCGAGGACAAGAAGGTGCGGCCGCTGGCGACGCTCAACGGCACACTGTGCGCCGTGCCCCGGACGATCGTGGCGATCCTGGAGAACCACCAGCAGGCCGACGGCTCCGTGCGCGTGCCCGAGGTGCTGCGTCCGTACCTGGGCGGCCGGGAGGTCCTGGAACCGGTGGCCAAGTGAGCGACACGGCTCCCGCCGCCGGATTCCCGTACCAGCTGATCGCCACCGACCTCGACGGCACGCTCCTGCGCTCCGACGAGTCGGTCTCGCGACGCACCCGGGACGCGCTCACCGCGGCCACCGCGGCGGGCGCCGCGCACATCGTCGTCACCGGGCGCGCGGTCCCGTGGACCCGGCACATCCTCGACGATCTCGGTTACACCGGCCTCGCCGTCTGCGGCCAGGGCGCACAGGTGTACGACGCCGGTGAGCACCGTCTGCTGACGTCGGTGACCCTGGACCGGCAGCTGGCGGGCGTGGCTCTGGCCAAGATCGAGGCGGAGGCAGGGCCGCTGTATCTGGCGGCGAGCCGGGACGGCCTGGACGGCGAGGTGCTCGTCGGACCGGGCTACGCGCTTCAGGGCGGGCTGCCGGCGACGCCCTTCACGGAGGCGGCGGACCTCTGGTCGGCGCCGCTGGGCAAGATCTACATCCAGCATCCGACCCTCACGGACGACGAGCTCGCGGACGTCGCCCAGCGGGCGGCGGGCGGCTTCGTCACCGTCACCATGGCCGGCCAGGGCATCGTCGAACTCCTCCCCCTCGGCCTCTCCAAGGCGACGGGGCTGTCGCTGGCGGCGCGGCGTCTCGGTATGAAGGCCGCGGACACCATCGCCTTCGGGGACATGCCCAACGACATACCGATGTTCGCCTGGGCGGCGCGGGGCGTTGCCATGGCCAACGCGCACGAGGAACTGCGGGCAGTGGCCGACGAGGTGACCGCGTCCAACGAGGAGGACGGGATCGCGGTGGTGCTGGAGCGGTTGCTGGAGGCGTCAACGTCGGCATCCGCATCGTCATCGGCTCGGCCTGGCGCCGGTTCGGCGCAGTAGGGGTTCGGCCGGAGGCGGTACAGCTGGGCGCCGGTGGGTTGACGGTGTGCTGTGCCGGGGGGCCGTGCCGGTGGGGGTCCCCGTGCCGGTGGGGGTGCCCGTGCCGGTGGGGGTCCCCGTGCCGGTCCCGGTGACGGTGCCGGTCGGTACCGGTCCAGCTTGGTGCAGGGGCCGGTCGGGGGCCGGTGCCGGTCGCGAGCCCGCACTGCTGGCGGTCCCGCTCGGGACAAGCGCCGGTTGAAGCAGGCCTCCTTGGTGCAGGTGCCGCCCA
>NZ_JBIUBW010000002.1:200773-229260 GCF_044548465.1 Streptomyces sp. NPDC052023
CCAGGGCCGGTGCCGGGCGCGAGCCCGCACTGCTGGCGGTCCGCTCGGGACAAGCGCCGGTTGAAGCAGGCCTCCTTGGTGCAGGTGCCGCCCAGGGCCGGTGCCGGGCGCGAGCCCGCACTGCTGGCGGTCCGCTCGGGACAAGCGCCGGTTGAAGCGGGCCTCCTTGGTGCAGGTGCCGCCCAGGGTTGGGCCGGGCGCAGTGGGCCCCGCACTCATGCAGGTGCCGCCCGATGCCAGGCCTGTTGGAGTGGGCCCGCGCTGGTGCACGTACCGCCCGGAGCCAGGCCTGTTGGAGTGGGCCCACATGGGTGAAGGTGCCGGCCGGGCACGGTGCCGGTCCGGTGTGGCGGAGGATGCACGGATCGAACGTGCGCGGGCTTTTCGGACCCGACCACGGCTCAGCAAGCCGGTGCCTTACCACTCGGCCAATCCTCCGGGTGGGCGGCCCACGCGAGAGCGACATCGCGTGCTCGAAGCGGCCGCCCCGGGCAGCTCCCCGTGCGGGCGGCTCGGCGGAGCGGTGGCGACTACTCCGGAGTCCGCCGCAGGCTGCCCTGACGGGAGCGGGACGTACTGCCGTGCATGGACATCGTCCGGCTCCTCTCCCCGTACGTGGCGCCGGATCGATCCGGCATCGTGGACACAACCACTGTGCCCGTGCGCCGAGTTGGGCGCCACTGATTAAAGGGGCGGCCGAAGTGCCGCTACCGCCGGCGCCACAGACGCCCGCGGACCTTGCTGATGAACCATCCGGCGGGCGGTTCGTCGGAGCGCCACGGCTGCGGTTCGGGCGCCTGACGGCGCCATCGCTCGGCGAGCATCCGGGCCCGGGCGGAGGGCTCGGAGGTGCCGGCGCGGACGAAGTCCTCGTCCAGCACCAGGTCGTCCCAGCCGGCGTCCACCTGGTCACCGGACTGCCCGCGGTCCTCGTGCTGGGGCGTCTCGCCTGCCATGTCCGCTCCTCCCGGCCGTGCGTCCCCCGTACGGCCTCGTTCACGACGTGCCGTTCCGCCCAGTGTGACCGGAACGAGGTGAAGCCCCCGTCAAGAACGAGGGCCTCACCGTGTGTCGTCGCCGGGTCCTGTCACTCCTCCCCGGCCAGCGTCAGGGACCGCAGCTTCTGCCCGGCGTACCAGGTGGCGAGGACGGTGACCACGACCAGCAGCACCGTCGCCGTCGTCAGCCCGACGTCGGACGTCACCAGCTCGCCGTTGCCGACCTTGTGGGCCACGGCCAGCGACCACTGCTGGACGCTGAGCGTGCGCGCGCCGGCCACCAGGGAGCCGAACAGCGCCTCCCAGACCAGCGCGTAGACCAGGCCGAACACCACCGCGTGCCGGGACACCGTGCCGAGCAGCAGGAACAGCGCGGCGTAGGCGATGGAGGCCACGAGCGCGGCCACCGTGTAGGCGACGGCGACCTGCTGGCTGTTGCCGTTCAGGATGAAGCCGGCGATCAGTGTGGGCACCGCCGAGAACACCATCGTCACCGCGATCGCCACGATCAGCTTGGTGAAGATGATCGTCGGCCGCTTCACGGGCTTGGACAGCAGATACACCACCGAGCCGTCGTCGATCTCCGGGCCGATCGCGCCCGTGCCCGCGATGACACCGATGATCGGCACCATCGTGGCCAGCGCCAGGCCGCCCAGCAGGTCGGCGGCGGTCTGGTCGTCGGCGCCGGCGAGGGCGCGCACGACCACGGAGATCGCGATCAGCAGCAGGGGAAGGGCGCCGAGGATGAGGGCACGGCGCCGGCCGAGCAGGGCCCGGTAGGTGAGCCGGGCGACTGTGGGGTCGTACATTCTTCGGCCTCCTACGCCGTGACCAGGTACGAGAACACGGACTCGAGGGACTCGTCGGACGGCGAGACCGTCAGCAGACGGATGCCGTGGTCCCGGGCCACCCGCGGCAGCAGGGCGGTGAAGCGGCCGAAGTCGACGGCCTGGATGCGCAACGCGCCTTCGGTCAGGTCCACTTCGATGCCGGAGGTCGACGGATCGGCGATCAGCGCGGCCGCGAGGGCGCGGTCGTCGCTGGAACGCACCAGGTAGCGGTGTGGCCGGTCGGTCATCAGGCGGCGGATCTTGCGGAAGTCACCGCTTGCCGCGTGGCGTCCGGCGACCACGACCTCGATGTGCCAGGCGAGCTGCTCGACCTCTTCGAGGATGTGGGAGGAGAACAGCACCGTGCGGCCCTCGTCTCCCATCCGCCGCAGCAGGTCCATCAGCTGCATGCGCTGGCGCGGGTCCATGCCGTTGAAGGGCTCGTCGAGCAGGAGCAGCGACGGCTCGTGGACCAGGGCGGACGCCATCTTCACGCGCTGGCGCATGCCCTTGGAGTACGTGGCGATCTTGCGGTCCTGCGCGTACTCCATCTCGACCGTGGCGAGGGCCTTCTGGGCCGCCTTCGCGCCGAGGCCGTGCAGCTCGGCGTTGGCGACGACGAACTCGCGGCCGGTGAGGAAGTCGTACATCGCCTCGCGCTCGGGGACGATGCCGATCTTCTTGTAGATCCGCTCGTTGCGCCACACCTGCTCGCCGTCGAGGGTGACGGTGCCGGTGGAGGGGGCCAGGAAGCCGCCCATCATGTTGATCAGCGTGGACTTTCCGGCGCCGTTGGGGCCGAGCAGGCCGGTGACGCCGGGGCCGATCGTCATGGTGATGTCGTTGACGGCGACCACGTTGCCGAACCAGCGGGAGACATGGTCGATGGAGAGCGTGGTCACAGTCCCACCTTCTTGTAGCGGCGGATCAGAAGGCCGTAGCTCCCGGCGATGAGACCGAGGGCGGCGACGACGTAGACGACGCCCTCGCCGTCGGTGGGGCCGACACCGCCGGGGAACGCCGACTGCGCGCCGAGGAAGGCGGACTGCACGCCGTCGATGAGGGTGATCGGCGAGAAGAGGCCGATCCAGGCGATGGAGCCGGAGGTGCCCTGCGCGTCCGCGATGGCCTGCAGGGTGGACACCGCGCCGTAGGAGATGGTCAGCACGGCGATCACGGCCGCGATGCCGAAGCCGCGCCGCGGCGTGACCGACGCGATGACCAGGCCGATGCCGGCGAAGAGCAGTGAGAGCAGTGCCACGGAGACGAGTCCCTGTGCGAATCCCTTGGTCTGGTCCGCGAAGTCGAGCTTGGCCAGCAGCGCGCCCACGTAGAGGACGAGCAGCGGGGCGGCGGTCAGGATGAACAGCGCCGAGGCCAGGGCCGCGTACTTCGCGCGCACGTAGTCCGCGGTCTCGATGGGCCGCGAGAAGTACAGCGGCACGGTCTTGAAACGCAGGTCGCGCGAGACGGACTGGGGTGCCTGCGAGGCGATGTACAGGCTGATCACGGCCTGCATGATGATCGCGTAGCGCGTGTAGTCCACGGGCAGGTCGTTGGCCTTGGTGGCGACCGCGACGGCGACCATGATGGCCGCGGGCACGCACATCACCACGAACAGCAGCATCGGCAGCACCTTGGACTTCACCGAGCGGCCGAGGCCGTAGGAGCCGCGCAGGGACTGCGAGTAGAGGGACCGGCGGGCGTAGGCGCGGCCCAGGCGCGGGCCGTCGTACGTGCGGTAGCCGATGTTGTGGATGCGGGTCTGGTCACCCGGCGCCGTGGGTACGGGCTGCTCAACCGCCATGGCGGACGGCCTCCTTCCGCTGCTCGTCGGTGTCGGTTCCGGTGTCGGTTCCGGTGTCCGTGCCGGTCGTGAAGACCTCCGAGATCTGGTGCCGGCGCTGCTCCATGCGGACCAGGCCCAGACCGAGGTCGGCGACCGTGTCGCGGACCAGGTCGTAGGTCTCCTCGCCCTGCGCGGTGAGCAGCAGGACGTGGCCGGCTCCGGGCAGTCCGCTGCCGGCGGCGACGGTCACCCCGCGCGCGTGGAGCGCGTCACGCACCGCGCGGGTGCCGTCCGGGTGCTCGTCGGTGTCGGTGACCTCGATGGCGAGGGTCGTCGTGGTCTGCGTGAACTCCGTGGTGGAGCTGGAGCGCAGCAGCTTGCCGCCGTCGACCACGACCACGTGGTCGCAGGTGCGCTCCAGTTCGCCCAGCAGGTGCGAGGTGACCAGCACGGAGATGCCGAAGTCGGTGTAGATGCGGCGGATCAGGCCGAGCATCTCGTCACGGCCGACCGGGTCGAGGCCGTTGGTCGGCTCGTCGAGGAAGACCAGCTGCGGGTCGTGGACCAGGGCCTGGGCCAGCTTGACGCGCTGCTTCATGCCCGTCGAGTAGCCGCCGATGGGGCGGTAGCGCTCCTCGTACAGGCCGACGTGGCGCAGGGTGTCCGCGGTGCGTTCGCGCGCGGCGGTGGGCGGCAGGCCGGACATGCGCGCCATATGGACGACGAACTCGGTGGCCGAGACGTCGGGCGGCAGACAGTCGTGCTCCGGCATGTATCCGACGCGCTCGCGGATGGCGGCGCCCTTGGTGGCGACATCGAGGCCGAGCACTTCGGCGCGGCCCTCGGTGGCGGGGGACAGACCCAGCAGGATCTTGATCAGTGTGGACTTGCCGGCTCCATTGGCTCCGACGAGTCCGGTCACACCGGGCCCGACGTCCACGGAGAGCCGGTCAAGCGCGGTCACCCGGGGGAACCGCTTGCTCAGGCTTTCGGTCGCGATCACAGTCACGTCCACGACGGTAGTGATGAGCGCCACGCACGTCGTCAGACCCCAGAGCCGTCTTCACGTCACCCTTGAGTATTACGGGGCCCTGAGGGTCACCCTGAGGGCCGAACCGCGCGTCACGAGTTGTCCACATCCGTACGGTCGTCCACAGGCCCGCGCACGCCTATTGACGCAGCCTCTAACAACTGTCACATTCACCGATGTCAAGTTACGAGCACGTACCGCAACCGGTGGGACGGGGTGCCATGACGACGGCAGTGACCAGTCGACGCTCGGCGGAGCTGCGCGGGTTCCGGGAGGTGCAGCGCCTCGCCTACGAGTGCGCGGAGGCCGTGGCCGCTCAGCTGAAGCCTGGCGTGACCGAGCGTGAGGCGGCGCGGATGCAGCGGGAGTGGCTGCGCGAGCGGGGGGTGCGGGACTGGTTCCACCTGCCGTTCGCCTGGTTCGGCGACCGTACGGCGTTCGCCGGCTTCCGGGTGCCGCTGCAGTTCTTCCCCACCGGCAGACGCCTCGAGCCGGGGATGCCGTTCATCCTGGACATGGCACCGGTGTTCAAGGGCTGCACGGCGGACATCGGCTACTCGGGCTCGCTCGGTATCAACCCCGTGCAGAACAAGCTGATGGCCGACCTGGAGGCACACCGCGAGCTGATCCTGCGCGAGGTGCGCGAGCGGCGCCCGCTGCGGGAGATCTACGAGGACGTGGACCGCCTCATGGTCCGCCAGGGCTACGCCAACCGGCACCGCGCCTACCCCTTCGGCGTGATCGCCCACAAGGTGGACCGGGTGCGGGAACGACGCTGGTCCCCACGCCTGTTCGGGTTCGGCACGCAGTCCCTCAAGGGCCTCGCCGCGGACGCGCTGCACGGCCACCGCGAAGGCTGGTCGCCGCTCTGGTCGCCGTACCGCTTCTCGGACCACCCGCCGCAGCCGGGCCTGTGGGCGGTGGAGCCGCACCTCGGCTTCCGTGGCACGGGCGCGAAGTTCGAGGAGATCCTCGTCGTCACCGACTCCGGGGACCCCGCGGAGAGCGCCTTCTGGCTGGACGACGATCTGCCGCACGTGCGGCGCTGGGCGGAGGAGAAGTGACGATGCTTGCAGGCGCGCGCGAGCGCCGGGTGCGCACGGGCGGGATCGAGCTGTGCGTGGCCGAGCTGGGCGATCCGCAGCTGCCGACGGTCGTCCTCGTGCACGGCTACCCGGACAGCAAGGAGGTGTGGTCCGCGGTGGCGAGCCGCCTCGCCGAGCGCTTCCACGTCGTGCTGTACGACGTCCGGGGCCACGGCGGGTCGACGGCGCCGCGGCCGCTGCGCGGCGGGTTCACGCTGGAGAAGCTGACGGACGACTTCCTGGCCGTGGTGGACGCGGTGAGCCCCGGCCGGCCGGTGCACCTGGTGGGGCACGACTGGGGCTCGGTGCAAGCCTGGGAGTTCGTCACCGTACGGCGCACCGAGGGCCGGATCGCGTCGTTCACCTCGATGTCCGGGCCGTCCCTGGACCACTTCGGCCACTGGATCAAGCAGCGGGTCAAGCGCCCCACCCCGCGCCGGGTCGGCCAGCTCCTCGGCCAGGCCGCCAAGTCCTGGTACGTGTATCTGCTGCACACGCCGGTCCTGCCCGAGCTGGCCTGGCGCGGCCCCCTCAGCAAGCACTGGCCGCGCGTCCTGGAGCTCATGGAGAAGGTTCCGGGCGGCACCTATCCCACCTCGTCGCTGTCCGCGGACGCGGCGCACGGCGCGTGGCTGTACCGCGACAACGTACGGCGCCGGCTGCGCAGGCCCCGCCCCGACGCGTACGCACACGCGCCCGTGCAGCTCATCACGCCCCTGGGGGACGCGTTTCTGTCCCAGCGGCTCTACGACGAACTGGAGCAGTGGGCTCCGCAGCTGACCCGGCGGACGCTGCCCGCCAGGCACTGGATCCCGCGCAGTCGTCCGGACCAGCTGGCCGCCTGGATCGAGGAGTTCGTGACCGCCAACGAGGGAGGCAGGCCGGTGATCGAGGCGACGGGCAGGCACGGGGACCGTTTCGGCGGGCAGCTCGTGCTGGTCACGGGTGCGGGCAGCGGGATCGGAAGGGCCACGGCGTTCGCGTTCGCGGAGGCCGGGGCGCGCGTGATCGCCGTCGACCGGGACGCGGAGGGGGCTGCCAGGACGGCCGAGATGGCCCGTCTGGTCGGGGCGCCGCAGGCCTGGGCCGAGACGGTCGACGTCTCCGACGAGCAGGCGATGGAGAAGCTCGCGGAGAAGGTCGCGACCGAGTACGGCGTCGTGGACGTGCTGGTGAACAACGCCGGCATCGGTCTGTCCGGAAGGTTCCTGGACACCACCCCCGAGGACTGGCGCAAGGTCCTCGACGTCAACCTGTGGGGCGTGATCCACGGCTGCCGGCTCTTCGGCAGGCAGATGGCTGAGCGCGGGCAGGGCGGGCACATCGTGAACACCGCGTCGGCTGCGGCGTACCAGCCCTCCCGGGCGCTGCCCGCCTACAGCACCTCCAAGGCCGCGGTGCTGATGCTCAGCGAGTGCCTGCGCGCCGAACTCGCCGGACAGGGCATCGGCGTCACGGCGATATGCCCCGGCTTCGTCAACACCAACATCACATCGACGGCGCGCTTCGCGGGCGTCGACGCGGCGGAGGAGAGGCGGCGCCAGAAGCGGTCCGCGCGGCTGTACGGGCTGCGGAACTACCCGCCGGAGAAGGTCGCCGACGCGATCCTGCAAGCGGTCGTGCGCAACGAGGCGGTGGTTCCGGTGACGCCCGAGGCACGTGGGGCGTATCTGCTGTCGCGGTTCATGCCGGGGGCGCTGCGCAGGATCGCCCGGGTGGAACCACGGTTGTGAGCGGGGCACGGCCATGAGCGAGCCCACGTACCGCATCGACGACCTCGCCCACCTCACCGGCACCACCGTCCGTACCATTCGCGCCTACCAGGACCGTGGAATCCTCCCCCGCCCGCAACGCCGTGGCCGTGCCAATGCCTATACGGACACGCACGTCCACCGCCTCCGGCAGATCGCCGACCTCCTCGACCGGGGCTACACCCTGGCCTCGATCAAGGAGCTGCTGGAGGCCCATGACGCCGGTCGCGGGCTCGGCGGGGTCCTCGGCCTGGTGGCCGAGGTGGACGGCCCCTGGACCGACGAGGAGCCTTCCAGGATCACCCGCGCCGAACTGATCGCCCGCTTCGGCGGTACCACCGACGACGCGGCGATCGCCCAGGCCGTCGAGCTGGGGGTGCTGGAGCCCGTGCCGGGCGACGAGGACGGGTTCGTCGTGCCGAGCCCTCAAGAGCTCGCGGTGGCGGTGGAGTTGCATGACGCCGGGGTGCCGTTGTCCGCGATCTCCGGCCATCTGCGGGAGTTGAGGGCACAGGTCGAGTACATCGCCGCCCGTTTCCTGGAGTTCACCACCGAGCACGTCTTCGCCCGTTATCTCGACGGACCGCACCGTCCGACGGAGGCGGACGCGGCGGAAGCGGCCTCCCTCGTACGACGCCTGCGCCCGCTGGCCCGTCAGACGGTGGACGCGGAACTCGCGCGCGCCATGCGCGTGTTGTCGTCCCGGCACCTCCGCCGGCATCTCGGTGGCGGCACGAGCGAGGAGAAGGCGGACGAGACCCGCATGGTGCGGATGGCGGCGGAGACAATGCGGGCCGTCGAGCAACTGGTCGGCGCGGAGCATGCCGGTACGTTCGTCACGCTCGCCACGGAACGGGAGGTGCGGGCCCGCACCTTGGACCAGCTGGCGTCACATCATGCAATACACCCGAATACTGGGCAAAAACCCTGAGCGCCTGCATACTTGTCCACAGCTTCGCCAATTGCCCTGTGGATAACTACAGTTAGTTGTGGATCAAACCTCTTGGGCAAAATCAAGTGCGTGATCCACGTCTCGCCCGGCACGCTGGAGGCATGGACGAAAGACGCACCGTGAAGGTGTCGAAGTACCTCTCGAAGCACCTGCGCCATCAACCCGAGCGGATCGGGCTGACACTGGACGAGGGTGGCTGGGTCGAGATCGAGACGCTGATCGCGGCGGCGTCCGCGCACGGATTCCGCTTCACCCGCGACGAGCTGGACCACGTGGTGGCTGCGAACGACAAGAAGCGCTTCGCCGTCGAGGGCACCCGGATCCGGGCCAGCCAGGGCCACAGCGTCGAGGTCGACCTCGGACTGCCCCAGGCGACCCCGCCGCCCTACCTCTACCACGGCACCGTGGCCGGCAGCCTGGACGCGATCCGCGCCGAAGGGCTCAGGCCCATGAACCGTCACGACGTGCACCTGTCGGCCGACCGCGAGACCGCGACCCGCGTCGGCGCTCGCCGTGGCCGGCCCGTCGTGCTGACAGTGGACGCCGGTGCGATGCATCGCGCCGGCCATGTGTTCCAGGTCAGCGCGAACGGGGTGTGGCTGACCCAGGCCGTACCGCCGCAGTACCTGCGCTTCGGCGAGCAGCACTGACTCCGGAGCGTCCCGACGCGGTGGCGGAGCCGCGACGGACGGTGACTGTTTCACGTGGAACGGCGGAGGCGACTTAGGCTCGAGTCCATGAGTCTGCGTCTGAGCACCGTGATCCTCCCCTACCGCCGCTGGCACGAGGGCGGCCGTTCGGCCTGGCAGCGCGCGGAGCAGCTCGGCTTCCACACCGCCTACACCTACGACCATCTGTCCTGGCGCAGCTTCCGGGACGGCCCGTGGTTCGGCGCCGTGCCGACGCTGACCGCAGCCGCGGCCGTCACCGACCGCCTGCGGCTGGGCACCCTGGTCACCTCGCCGAATTTCCGGCACCCGGTGACCCTCGCCAAGGAACTGATCTCCCTCGACGACATCTCCGGCGGCCGGATCACGCTCGGCATAGGAGCGGGCGGCACCGGCTTCGACGCCACGGCGCTGGGCCAGGAGGCCTGGACCCCCAAGGAGCGTGCCGACCGGTTCGGCGAGTTCGTGCCGCTGCTGGACCGGCTGCTCACCGAGGACGCGGTGTCCTGCACGGGGGACTACTATGCCGCTCACGAGGCACGCAACATCCCCGGCTGTGTACAGCGCCCCCGGCTGCCGTTCGCGATTGCCGCGACGGGTCCGCGTGGGCTGCGGCTGGCCGCGCGCCACGGGCAGGCCTGGGTGACCACCGGTGATCCCAAGCTCTACGAGGACGGCACTCCCGCGCAGTCGGTCCAGGCCATACGCCGGCAGACCGAGAGGCTCGCCGACGCCTGCGCCACGATCGGACGCGACACCTCCGGCATGGACAAGGTCCTGCTCACCGGTTTCACCCCGGACCGCAGCCGGCCGCTGGAGTCGCTCGACGCGTTCGTCGACTTCGCGGGACGGCACCAGGAACTGGGCTTCACGGAGCTTGTGATCCACTGGCCCATCCCGGACTCGGACTTCGCCGCGGAGCAGAAGATCTTCGAACAGATCGCGATGGAGGCGCCGGCGCAGCTGGGCTGAGCCGCCCGGCAAACCGGTCCGAGCCTGACCCGATTACGGGCAACGGCGCTGGTGAGAGCAGTAGGCCCTCACATGTGCGGGCTACTGCAGGGCCGTGCAGCAAGGTACGCCAGAATGGCCGGGTGACCTCAGCGACTCGACAGCCCGAGACCCCGGCAGCCGCGGTTCCGCCCCGGCTGATCGCCACCGACCTCGACGGCACGCTGCTCCGCGACGACAAGTCGGTGTCCCCGCGCACGATCGCCGCCCTCGCGGCCGCCGAGGAGGCGGGAATCGAGGTCTTCTTCGTCACCGGCCGGCCGGCCCGCTGGATGGATGTCGTCAGCGACCACGTCCACGGCCACGGCCTCGCGATCTGCGGCAACGGCGCCGCCGTGGTCGACCTGCACGGCGGCCCCGGCGCCCACCGCTTCGTCAAGGTGCGGGAGCTGGCCCGGGAGAACGCGCTCGACGCCGTGCGGCTGCTGCGGGACGCGGCGCCCGGCACGGTGTACGCGGTCGAGCAGACCTACGGCTTCTACCAGGAGCCGGACTATCCGAAGCTTCACATGGAGATCCCGGACACCCTCGCGCCGGCCGAGCGGCTGCTGGCGCCGGACGCGCCCGGGGCGGGCGAGCCCGTGCTCAAGATCCTCGCCCATCACCCCAAGATCGACCCGGACGCCTTCCTCACCCTGGCCCGCCTCGCCATCGGGGAGCGCGCCGACGTCACCCGGTCCAGCCCCAGCGCCCTGCTGGAGATCAGCGGGCCCGGTGTCTCGAAGGCCAGCACACTCGCCCTGTGCTGTGCCGAGCGCGGCATCTCCCACGAGGAGGTCGTCGCCTTCGGTGACATGCCCAACGACGTCGAGATGCTGACCTGGGCAGGCCAGTCGTACGCCATGGGCAACGCCCACCCGGACGTGATCGCCGCCGCGTCGGGCCGGACCGTCGCCAACAACGACGACGGAGTGGCGGTCGTGATCGAGCGGCTGCTGGCGGAGCGGGGCTGAGCCTCCCCGCACGTCAGAGGTGGACCCCGCGTGCCGCGAGCCACGGCACCGGGTCGACCCCCGACCCCAGCTCCGGGGTGACCCGTACCTCGAAGTGGAGATGCGGGCCGGTCGAGTTGCCCGTCGTGCCGGCCTGCCCGATCCACTGGCCCGGCACCACAGCGGCCCCCTTGCCGACGGCGACCGAGGCGAGGTGCGCGTACTGCGTGTAGTAGCCGCCCGGGTGCGCGACGACAATCTGGATACCGAAGGCGCCACCGCAGGACACCCTCACCACCCGGCCGCCGCCCACCGAGCGCACCGGCGTGCCGATCGGGACCGCGAAGTCCTGCCCGGTATGCCTGTTCGCCCACCGCGCCCCGCCGCTGCCGAACCGCGCGGACAGCTGGTACCGCTCGACCGGCGCCACCCACGCGCGGGTGAAGGACCGGTCCGGCTGGTCGAGCCGGACCGCACCCCGGCAGGCACCCGTGGCAGCCGATGAGTCGGCCTGCGTCTGCAGCCTCCGGCGGGCCTCGTCGAGTTTGCGCTCGATGCCCTTCTTCACCACCACGAGCTCGGCGTTCCGCTGCTCCAGCGCCTTCCACTCCGCCGCGGCTCTGGCCTCGTCCGCCGCCAGCCGGGCCTGCGCGTCACGGCTCCTGCTGATCGCCTTGCTGAGAGCGGTGTGCGCCTGCTTTCGTGCGCGCTGGCCGCGGACCAGCTCCTCGGGGTCGTCCCCGAGGAGCACGCGCGCGCTGAGCGGCACGTCCCCGCCACTGCGGTACTGGGCGCGCGCGAGCCGGCCCAGGTCCTCTTGCAGGACGGCGAGCTGCCGGCGTTCGCGGTCGAGCTGTCTGTCCAGCTGATCGGCACGCTTCCGCTGGGCCCTGGCCACGCGCCGCCCCTCCTCGTACTGGCGCGTCGCCGTCGCCGCGTCCTCGTACAGCCGCGCCACCTCGGCACTGACGCCGGGGTCGGCGCCGCCACGGGCCGGGCTCCTCCCCGGCGTCTCGGTGGGCCGGGCGGCGAGCACGGCAAGCGCGCACAGCAGCGCCGGAACGAGCCAGCGAGGACGGCGGGATGAGCGCATGCCAGCGATCCTGGCCCGCGCGGGCGCCGGAAGCCCTGTCGGAGTCGTACGCACGGGGGACCGATGCGGCCCGTATGGAGCAGCGGTACGACCGAACAGGGGTCAGGCGAGAACCGGGTTCAGGCGACGGCGGTCTGACGCCTCGTCGGGCGCCGGCCCACGCACCGCGCCACCGCCCAGCCCGACGTTCACAGCGGCGTCTGCCACACCACCGTGGTACCGCCTCCGTGCTCGCCGATGCCGGGCCCGTACCAGCTGCCGCCGCCCAGGGACTGCGCGCGGCGCGCGAGGTTGCTCAGGCCGCTGCGCCGCCCGCCCTCGGGGATGCCGACGCCGTCGTCCGCGACGGTGAGGCGTACGCCACGCCGGCCGTCGGGGAGGCTTGCCGCCGCGTCGACGACGACTTCGATCCGGGAGGCACCGGCATGCCGCAGAGCGTTGGAGAGCGCCTCGCGCAGGGCCGCGACGAGATTCTCGCCGGTGACGTCGCCGACGGCCGTGTCGACCGGGCCGACGAAACGGTGCGAGGGGCGGAAGCCGAGCGGTACGGCTGCCGCGCCCACCTCGCGCAGCACCCGGGTGCGCAGTCCTGACGGCGGCTGCGCGGTGTCCTGCCGCAGGGCGAAGACGCTGCTGCGGATCTCGTGGATGGTGACGTCCAGCTCGCCGACGGCGTTGCCGACGCCCTCGCACACCTCGGGCACGGCGGACGCGTCCGGCGCGCTCTCCAGCTGCGTCGCGGTCGCGAACAGCCGCCGGGCCACCAGGTCGTGCAGGTCGCGGGCGATACGGTCGCGTTCCTCGTACACCGCGAGCCGCTCCCGGTCACGCTGCGCCTCGGCCATCACCAGGGCGAGTGCGGCCTGGGACGCGAACTGCACGGCGAGCGTGCGCTCGGTCTCGCTGAACGCCCGTTCCCCGCGTGCGCGCGGGGTGACGAGGACGCCGAGAACGCGGCCGTCGCTCCGCAGGGGCAACAGCATCGTCGGCCCGAAGTCAGGTGCGAGGCCCGCGATCGTAGGGCTGTCGGTGGCCGCGTCGGCCAGGAAGACGGCCTGACCGTCGAGGAGTTCGGCGACGATCGGGCTGTCTGCCGGGAGCACGGCGCCCAGGGCGCTCGACGGCTGCTCCGAGGCGACGGCGGCGATCTCCAGGCCACCCTCGCCGGTGGGCAGCAGCACCAGCCCCGCCGCAGAACCGGACAGCCGGCGAGCCTGCTCCGCCACGGACTGGGGGGCGTCGTCCGTGTCGCCACCGGAGAGCAGGGCGGTGGTGACGGCGACCGACCCGTCGATCCAGCGCTCACGCTGCTGGGCGGCCTCGTACAGCCGGGCGTTGCCGATGGCGATGCCCGCCTCGGTGGCCAGCACCTGCAGAATGCCGAGGTCGTAGTCGCTGAACTGCTCGTCGCCGCGTTTCTCGGCGAGGTACAGGTTGCCGAAACTCTCACCCCGGACGCGGATGGGGACGCCCAGGAAGCCGCGCATCGGCGGATGGTGGGCCGGGAAGCCGCAGGAACGCGGGTCCTCCGTGAGGTCCGTGAGGCGGACCGGCTCCGGGTCCCGGATGAGCGCCCCGAGCAGACCCCGATGCCCGTCGGGCAGCCGCCCGATGCGCCGGGCGGTCGCTTCGGCCACGCCGTGGAACACGAAGTCGGCGAGACCTCTGCCGTCCTCGGCGATCACCCCGATCGCCGCGTACCGCGCGTCCGCGAGCGACGCCGCGGTCTCACAGATCCGGTTCAGCGTGGAGTGCAGCTCCAGCCCGCTCCCGACGGACCGCATCGCCTCCAGCAACTGCTCGACCCGCTCCGCCAGGTCGACCGGCAGCCCCGGGGAGCGCGGCTCGGGAGCGGATGAGGACGCAGACGGCATCTTTCGATCCTATTGATCCCGATTTGATACCCGCTACCCCGCGCCCACCAGCAGGTCGGCCTCCGCCTCCCGCACCGCCATGGCCCGCAGTGGTCCTTCCACGCCGGCCAGCTCCGCGTACGGCCCGCGCTGCACCACGCGCCCCTCGTCCAGCACGATCACCTCGTCCACGGCCTCCAGCCCGGCCAGCCGGTGGGTGATGAGCAGGGTGGTACGGCCCTCGGTCGCGGCCAGCAGATCGGCGGTGAGCGCGTCGGCCGTCGGCAGGTCGAGATGCTCGGCGGGCTCGTCGAGCACGAGGACGGGGAAGTCGGCGAGCAGCGCGCGGGCCAGCGCCAGCCGCTGCCGCTGCCCGCCGGACAGCCGTGCCCCGTGCTCCCCGACGAGCGTGTCGAGACCGCCGGGCAGGCCCTCGGCCCACTCCAGCAGCCGTGCCCGCCCGAGCGCGTCCCGCAACTCGTCCTCGGTCGCGTCCCGCCGGGCGAGCAGCAGGTTCTCGCGCACGGTGCTGTCGAAGAGATGCGCGTCCTGGGCGCACAGCCCGACCAGCCGCCGTACGTCGTCACCGGCCAGGGCGTAGGCGTCCACGCCGCCCAGCGTGTACGCGCCGGACTCCGCGTCCAGAAAGCGCAGCAGCACCTGCGTGAGCGTCGTCTTGCCGGACCCGGACGCGCCGACCACGGCGATCCGGCGTCCCTTGTCCAGCGTCAGGTCGAGCCCGGCCAGCGCGTCCCGGTGCTGCCCGGGGTGCCGGGCCGTCAGGCCCTTGACGGCGACCGGGAACGGCGACGCGGGCGCCTGCCGCGGCCGCTCCGGTTCGCGTACGGGCTCGGGCGCGTCCAGCACCTCGTGGACCCGCTCGGCGCTCTTGCGCACCCGCTGCCGGAACTGCGCCGCGAGCGGCATCGCCAGCACGGCCTCGAAGGCGGCCAGCGGGGTGAGGACGACCGCCGCCAGGGCCACGCCGTTCAGCCGGCCCTCGGCGACGGCCTGGACACCCACCACGGCGGCCGCCGTGACGGTCAGGCCGGAGATCAGCGCGGTGAGCCCGTCGCCTATCGCGGTCGCGGTGGCAGCCCGCGAGGTGATCCGGGTGAGCGCGGTGTCGGCCTGCCGGGTCTCGGCGGTACGAGCGGGCAGGGCGCCGGCGACGGTCAGTTCCGCGGTGCCGGTGAGCAGGTCGGCCACGCGGGTCGCGAGCACCCCGCGGGCGGGGGCCAGCCGGCGCTCCGCGCGCCGCGCCACGGCGGCGGTGACCGCCGGAACGCCCCCGCCTGCCGCGAGCAGGCCGACGGCGAGCACCGCCCCGGCCTCGGGCAGCAGCCAGCCGGTGAACCCGACGGCGGCCGCGGAGACGGCGGCCGCCGCACCTGCGGGCAGCAGCCACCTGAGCCAGTAGTCCTGCAGGGCGTCCACATCGGCGACGAGCCGCGACAACAGGTCACCCCGGCGGGCCTGGCGCAGTCCGGCAGGTGCCAGGCGCTCGAGCCGGCGGTAGACGGCCACCCGGGTGTCGGCCAGCATCCGCAGTACCGCGTCATGCGACACGAGCCGCTCGGCGTACCGGAACACGGCCCGGCCGATCCCGAAGGCACGTGTGGCGGTCACCGCCACCATCAGATACAGCACGGGCGGCTGCTGCGACGCCCGCGAGATCAGCCACCCGGAGGTGGCCATGAGCCCTACGGCACTGCCGAGGGCAAGGCTTCCCAGCAGCAGGGCAAGGCCCAGCCGTCCGCGCCGGGCACCGGACAGGGCACGGACGCGGGCGAGGACGCCACCGCCGCCCGCCGACGGATCGGTCCCGTCCGCCTCCCGAAGGGCATCGGCGCCCCGGTCTGTCGCGGCCGGGTCCGTGGCCTCCAACGTCCGGCCGGTGGCCAGGTGGTCGGGGGAGAGGACCTGATCGCGCCGCGCCGCCCGTTCCGTCTCGTCCAGCCGTACCACGCGGTCCGCCACACGCAGCAGCGCCGGCCTGTGGACGACCAGCAGCACGGTCCGCCCGGCCGCCAAGCGCCCGACCGCCTCCACGACGCCGGACTCGGTCTCCCCGTCCAGGGCGGCCGTCGGCTCGTCGAGCAGCAGCACAGGCCGGTCCGCGAGGAAGGCCCGGGCGAGCGCGAGCCGCTGCCGCTGCCCTGCGGACAGCCCGGCCCCGCCCTCGCCGAGCAAGGTCTCGGCGCCCTGCGGGAGGGCCTCCACGAACGCGAGCGCTCCCGCCTCCCCCAGCGCCCGGCGTACGGCCGCGTCATCCGCGTCGGGGCGGGCCAGCCGTACGTTCTCGGCGATCGTCCCCGCGAACAGGTGCGGACGCTGTGGCACCCAGGCGATCCGCGACCGCCACTGCTCCAGGTCGACCTCGGCGAGATCCACTCCCCCGATGCGCACCCGCCCCCCGGCCGGACGTACGAACCCCAGCAGCGCGTTCAGCAGCGTCGACTTGCCCGCACCGCTCGGACCGACGAGCGCGACCGTCTCCCCGAGCGCGACGTCGAAGCTCACGTCGGACACAGCGTCCCTGCGCCGCCCCGGGTACCGGACCGTCACGCCCTCGAAGGACAGCGCACCCTCCGGCGGGGTCCGGGACCCCGATGCCGGCACGGGCGTCTCCAGGACGGCGAAGATCTCCTCTGCGGCGGCGAGCCCCTCGGCCGCGGCGTGGTACTGCGCGCCCACCTGCCGCAGCGGCAGATACGCCTCCGGCGCGAGGATCAGGATGACCAGGCCGATGTACAGGTCCATCTCGCCGTGCACGAGCCGCATGCCGATCGTCACGGCGACCAGCGCCACCGAGATCGTGGCGAGCAGTTCCAGTGCGAACGACGACAGGAACGCGATGCGCAACGTTCGCATCGTGGCCTGCCGGTACTCGCCCGTGATCCGCTTGATCGACTCGGCCTGCGCCTTGGCCCGGCCGAAGACCTTGAGGGTCGGCAGTCCCGCGACGACGTCCAGGAAGTGCCCCGACAGCCGGGAGAGCAGCCGCCACTGACGGTCCATCCGGGACTGGGTGGCCCATCCGATCAGCACCATGAAGACCGGGATCAACGGCAGGGTGCCGACGATGATGGCGGCGGAGACCCAGTCCTCGGTGACGATCCTCGCCAGCACGGCCACCGGCACGACCACCGCGAGGCCCAGCTGCGGCAGATAGCGTGAGAAGTAGTCGTCGAGAGCATCGACCCCGCGCGTGGCAAGGGCCACCAGCGATCCCGTGCGCTGCCCGCTCAGCCAGCCGGGGCCCAGTTGCACGGAGCGGTCCAGCAGCCGTCCCCGGAGCTCCGATTTCACCGCCGCGCTGGCGCGGTGCGCGGCGAGTTCGGTGAGCCAGGAGACCAACGCACGGCCGAAGGCAACGGCCACCAGCAGAAGCAGGGGAGTACGTAGTTCGGCGACGGACATCCCATGCTGGAACGCGCCCACGACCGACTCGGCGATGAGCATGGCCTGAGCGATGACGAGCCCGGCGCCGAGGGCACCCAGGCCGACGACCGCAACCAGGAAGAGCCGGGTGGCGCGGGCGTAACGCAGGAGACGCGGATCGATGGGTTTCACGTGAAACATGCCCTTCAGGCCCATGGGGTGTGTTTCACGTGAAACACACCCCAGCCGGACTCAGTGTGCGGGTTCGGCGATGTGTTGCGTGCCGATCCGCTTGCGAAACACCCAGTACGTCCACGACTGGTACAGCACGACGATCGGTGTGGCGATCCCCGCGCACCAGGTCATGATCTTCAGGGTGTACGGGCTCGACGAGGCGTTGGTGACCGTGAGGCTCCAGTCCGCATTGAGCGAGGACGGCATGACGTTCGGGAACAGCGAGAGGAAGAGCATCGCGACGGCGGCGACGATGGTGAGGCCGGAGAGCGCGAACGACCAGCCCTCGCGCCCGGCTTGGTTCGCCACCAGGGCGGCGACCACCGCGGCCACCGCCACCACCAGGGCGACCAGGCTCTTGCCGTTGCCGCTCTCGGCCTGCGTCCAGAGCAGGAAGAGCAGCGCCAGCCCAGCCGACACCAGACCGACCCCCGAGGCCAGCTTGCGGGCCCGCTCCCGGATGTCCCCGACCGTCTTGAGCGCCGTGAACACCGCGCCGTGGAAGGTGAACAGCGTCAGCGTCACCAGGCCGCCGAGCAGCGCGTAGGGGTTGAGCAGATCCCCGAGGCTGCCGACGTACTCGAAGTCCTGGTCGATCTTCACACCCCCGACGATGTTGCCGAAGGCCACGCCCCACAGGAACGCGGGAATCAACGAGCACCAGAAGATCGCGTGCTCCCAGTTGCGCTGCCAGTTCTCCTCCGGGCGCTTGGCCCGGTACTCGAAGGCGACGCCCCGGATGATCAGGCAGACCAGAATGAGCAGCAGCGGCAGGTAGAAGCCCGAGAAGAGCGTCGCGTACCACTCGGGGAAGGCAGCGAACGTGGCACCACCGGCCGACAGCAGCCACACCTCGTTGCCGTCCCACACCGGACCGATCGTATTGATCAGCACCCGCTTCTCAGGCCGGTTACGGGCCAGCAGCTTTGTCAGGACACCGACCCCGAAGTCGAAGCCCTCCAGGAAGAAGTAGCCGGTCCACAGGACGGCGATCAGGACGAACCAGATGTCGTGCAGTTCCATGACTGTGCAGCTCCCTCGGCCTAGTACGAGAAGGCCATCGGCTTGTCGGCGTCACGGGCGTCGCCGCCGATCTTCGTGGGCGGGTTCAGGTCGGCCTCGGTGAGTTCGGGCGGGCCGGCCTTGACGTACTTCACGAGCAGCTTGACCTCGATCACGGCGAGGACGGCGTAGAGCGTCGTCAGGACGATCATCGAGGTGAGGATCTCGCCCTGGGAGACGCCGGGCGAGACGGCGTCGCGGGTCTGGAACAGGCCGTAGACGACCCACGGCTGGCGGCCCATCTCGGTGAAGATCCAGCCCCAGGAGTTGGCGATCAGCGGGAAGGCCATCGTCCAGACCGCCACCAGCCAGTACAGGCGGGTGAGCCGCGGCCGCAGGGGCTTCCTCAGCAGCACCAGATGCGGCACTTCGTCCTCCCCGGTCCGCGACGCGGCCGGCAGCAGGAACTTCTTCCGCGTGAGCCACAGCCCCAGCAGCCCGATGGAGAACGACGCCATACCGAAGCCGATCATCCAGCGGAAGCCCCAATAGGCGACGGGGACGATGGGCTTGTAGTCCCCGGGGCCGTACTTCTCCTGGAGGGCCTTGTTGGTGTCGTTGATGCCCGGCACGTACGACTCGAAGTCGCTGTGGGCCAGGAAGGAGAGCAGACCGGGTATCTCCAGGGCGACCTTGTTGTGGCCCTTGTCGACGTCCCCGTAGGCGAACACGGAGAAGGGCGCCGGCTCCTCGCCGTCCCACAGCGCCTCGGCAGCGGCCATCTTCATCGGCTGCTGCTCGTACATGACCTTGCCCAGGGTGTCTCCGCTGACCGCGGTGAGCAGGCCACCGACCGCCACGGTGACCAGCCCTAGCCGGAGGGAGGTCCGCATCACCGGGATGTGCTTCTTGCGCAGCAGGTGGAAGGCGGCGATGCCCACCATGAAGGCGCCGCCCGTCAGGAAGGCCGCCGAGAAGCTGTGGAAGACCTGGTTGAGCGTGGTGTTCTGGGTCAGCACGACCCAGAAATCGGTGAGCTCAGCCCGGCCCTTCTCCTCGTTGATCCGGTAGCCGACCGGATGCTGCATCCACGAGTTCGCGGCGAGGATGAAGTACGCCGACAGCAGCGTGCCGATCGAGACCATCCATATGCAGGCCAGGTGGATCTTCTTCGGCAGCTTGTCCCAGCCGAAGATCCACAGACCGATGAAGGTGGACTCGAAGAAGAAGGCGATGAGGGCCTCGAAGGCGAGGGGCGCGCCGAAGACATCTCCGACGAAGCGTGAGTAGGCGGACCAGTTCATGCCGAACTGGAACTCCTGCACGATGCCGGTGACGACACCCATGGCGATGTTGATCAGGAAGAGCTTGCCCCAGAACTTGGTCGCCCTGAGGTACTTCTCCTTCTCGGTGCGCACCCAGGCGGTCTGCAGGCCGGCCGTGAGGGCGGCAAGCGAGATCGTCAGGGGAACGAACAGGAAGTGGTAGACGGTGGTGATGCCGAACTGCCATCGCGCCAAGGTCTCCGGCGCCAAAGCCAATTCCACGTCGTCTCTCCTTACATCGCCGTGGACACTGCGGCAGTTTGCCCCTTTTGCCCTACACATCCAAGGCAACCGAGGCGAGCTTGTGAACGCGTTCACATTCACAAGCCATTATGACGCACAGATGCCCGACATCCGAAGGGGGGTCCCCCTACTCCGCGTCAACCCCTTGGCGGCGACTTCAACATATTGTTGAATTGACAGCATGAAGACGCAGCGGACACAGATCCGCATCTCCTGGCCCTCTGGACACCTGACCGCGACACTCGACGACACCGCGACCACCCAGGCCCTCACCAAGACACTGCCGCTCGCCTCCACCGCACGCACCTGGGGCGAGGAGGTCTACTTCGACACGGGCATCGCCGTTTCACGTGAAACGGACGCCCGGCAGGTGGTCGAGCCCGGCACGGTGGCGTTCTGGACCGACGGGGACGCGTTGGCACTCCCCTACGGGCCCACGCCCATCTCCCAGGGCGGCGAGTGCCGCCTCGCCAGCCCGTGCAATGTCCTCGGCCGGGTCGACGGCGATCCGCGCATCCTGGCGACGGTCCACAACGGCGACCCGATTCGGGTGGAGCTTGTGGAGGTCTGATTGCCCAGGGGCTGGACTGCGGCCCGCTCGGGGCGGGGGATTTCTGAGTCGGGTGGTGCTGTGACGGTTCGGCTGATCGCCGACGGCCGGGTAATCGGCGAGAGCCGGCATGCACGCACCGCCATGCAGCGTCGGCAGGGCGGGATTCAAGCCAAGGTAGGGGCGACCGCCCCCGGCCGTGCCGTCGCGGTCGCCGCCTCCCCCGGCCTCAGAGGTTCTTGAGGAACCCTTCCGTCACCTTCAGGAAGATGTCGTTCCCCTCGGCCTCCCCGATGGTCACGCGCACGCCCTCACCAGGGAACGGCCGCACGATCACGCCCGCCTGCTCGCATGCCGCCGCGAAGGCGACCGTGTGCTCACCCAGCGGCAGCCACACGAAGTTGGCCTGGGTCTCGGGTGCCGTCCATCCCTGGTCGCGCAACCCCTCGACCACGCGGTTGCGCTCGCACACCAGCGACCCGACCCGGCCGAGCAGTTCGTCCTCGGCACGCAGAGATGCGATCGCCGCCTCCTGCGCGAGCCGGCTCACCCCGAACGGGACCGCCGTCTTGCGCAGCGCGGCGGCCACCGGTTCATGCGCGATGGCGAACCCGACGCGCAGCCCGGCGAGGCCGTACGCCTTGGAAAACGTCCGCAGGACACAGACGTTGGGCCGCTCCCGGTACAGCTCACAGCCGTCCGGCACCTCGGGGTCGCGGATGAACTCGCGGTACGCCTCGTCCAGCACGACCAGCACGTCACCCGGTACCCGGTCCAGGAAGCGCTCCAGCTCGGCCCGCCGTACGACCGTGCCGGTGGGGTTGTTGGGGTTGCAGACGAAGATCAGCCGGGTCCGGTCCGTGATGGCGTCCGCCATCGCCTCCAGGTCGTGCACGGCCCCCGGGGTCAGCGGCACCTGAACGGACGTGGCGCCGCTGATCTGCGTGATGATCGGGTACGCCTCGAAGGAGCGCCAGGCGTAGATCACCTCGTCGCCGGGCCCGCTGGTGGACTGCACGAGTTGCTGGGCGACACCGACGGAGCCGGTACCGGTGGCCAGGTGCGAGGCGGGGACCCCGAAACGGTCGGACAGCTCGTTGACCAGGTCCGTGCAGAACATGTCCGGGTAGCGGTTGAAGGACGAGGCGGCGGCCGTCACGCGCTCCATCACGCCGGGCAGCGGCGGATAGGGGTTCTCGTTGGAGGACAGCTTGTATGCCACCGGGCCGTCGGCCGCGGCCGGCCGCCCCGGCTTGTAGGTGGGAATCCCCTCCAGCTCGGCGCGCAGCTTGGGGCTCGTCTCGCTCACCGCAGTCCTCCTCGCGACCACCGGCGGCCCCAGACTGCCGCCGGCTTCCAATGCTTCTCACCTTATGAGGATTCGGCGCGGCTGCGAATGGGTGAGTCCGCACCACATCCGTCCCAACGGCATCAGGGGCATCACCGCATGAAGGCGTACGAAACAGGGGGCGCGCCGCACATATATCTACGCGCCGGTGGCTCACGCCCTGGCGCGCATCGCCCGGTCAGGTGAGTTGAGACCTCTTCGAAACATCGAGGTCTTGGCAGGCCGGTGCGTGCCGACACGTCACGTCCCTCAATGAGTGAAGCCAACTCCCTTACTTTTAAAGGCATTTAACGCCCTCTGACCTTGCAGAAACGTGCCTGTCAACGGGTGCATATGCGTCCGCCCTACCCCACCGCATGAGCCCTACTATCGGCTCGCCATGACAGCAGCAGGGAAGCACCAGGTGAGCCGCGCGGAAACCTCTCGTCGAGGCAGTCGGCCGGGCCGGGCGGGCATCAGAGACGTGGCCGCCGCCGCCGGGGTCTCCATCACGACCGTCTCCGACGCCCTCAACGGCAAGGGGCGGCTCCCGGACGCCACCCGGCGCCATGTCCGCGAGGTCGCCGACCGGCTGGGGTACCGCCCCTCGGCCGCGGCCCGAACCCTCCGTACCGGCAAGTCCGGACTGATCGGTCTGACGGTGACCACGTACGGGGATGAACCTTTCACCTTCACGGAGTTCGCGTACTTCGCCGAGATGGCACGCGCCGCCACCTCAGCCGCGCTCGCCCGCGGCTACGCCCTGGTCATCCTGCCCGCGACCTCCCGTCACGACGTCTGGTCCAACGTCGCCCTCGACGGCACCGTTGTCATCGACCCCTCCGACCAGGACCCGGTCGTCAGCGAACTGGTCAGACAGGGTTTACCGGTCGTGTCCGACGGCCGCCCGGCCGGCGCGCTCCCGGTCACGGCCTGGGTCGACAACGACCACGAGGCCGCGGTGCTCGGCATCCTCGACCACCTCGCCGAGGCCGGCGCCCGCCGGATCGGCCTGCTGACCGGTACCACCACTGACACCTACACCCACCTGTCCACCACGGCGTACCTGCGCTGGTGCGAGCGTGTGGGGCAGGACCCCGTGTACGAGGCGTACCCCGCGCACGACCCCTGTGCGGGCGCCGTCGCCGCCGACCGTCTGCTCGCCCGGCCCGACCGGCCGGACGCCGTCTACGGCCTGTTCGACCCGAACGGCACCGACCTGCTCGCCGCCGCCCGCCGCTACGGATTGCGCGTACCCGACGATCTGCTGCTCGTGTGCTGCAGCGAGTCCACCGTGTACGCCAACACCGAGCCGCCCATCACCACGCTCTCCCTGAAGCCGCGCCGGATCGGCACGGCCGTGGTCCAGCTGCTCATCGACGCCATCGAAGGCGTCGATTCGGACCAGTCGGTCGAGCAGGTCATACCGACCGAGCTGATCGTGCGCACCTCGTCGCAGCGGCGTGCCCCGCGCACCACCGTCAGCCCGCCGCGTGCGCCCGAGGAGGGCTAGCGCACCACGCCGGGGTGACGTCGAACGGCCACCGGACAAGGGATAGCCCGGCCCAAACGGGGTGAAAGCCGCGATGATCCTGCGCCCTGTTCCGATTCACCACCCCTGGGTCATCACACGGCGCGATCCGCATTCCTATGATGGGCCCACGACACCGCGGGCCGCTGCGACCAGGCAGTCCGACGAGGTGCAGATGCGGCGCGATGGTGGAGGGGTCGATGACTCAGGGGGCCGGTCAGGGACCCGAGGTGGAGCGGACGGCAACGCTGCGTGACTTCCGGGTGCCCGCTTACGTCCACGAGACCGGTCCGTACGTCGACGGCGCGCACCCCGGTGAGGTCGCGAGCCCCGTCACCGAGCCGGTGGAGCATCCGGAGGCGTACACGCCCACGGAGCGCGACCTGCCCGTCATCAACCGAGGTGACACGGTGCAGGTGACGGTCGATCCGTCAGCCCTGCCGGAGCAGCAGCCGCAGTCCACCACCGGTCCCGGCCCGCTGTACGTCGTCGGCGACGTGCACGGCTATCTCGACGAGCTGCTCGACGCCCTGCGGGCCAAGGGCCTCATCGACGAAGCCGGCCAATGGTGCGCCGGCACCGCGCGACTGTGGTTCCTGGGCGACTTCACCGACCGCGGCCCCGACGGCATCGGTGTGATCGACCTCGTGATGCGGCTGTCCGCCGAGGCCGCCGCGGCCGGCGGCTACTGCAAGGCCTTGATGGGCAACCACGAGCTGCTGCTGCTCGGCGCCAAGCGGTTCGGGGACACGCCCGTCAACTCCGGCGCGGGCACCGCCACCTTCCAGGCCGCCTGGCTGCTCAACGGCGGCCAGAAGACCGACATGGACCGCCTCCAGGACCACCATCTGCAGTGGATGGCCCGCCTGGACGCGCTCACCGAGACCGACGGCCACCTGCTCGTGCACTCGGACACCACCGCGTACCTCGACTACGGCGACTCCATCGAGGCCGTCAACGACAACGTCCGCGAGGCCCTCACCCGTAACGACGCGGACGAGGTCTGGGACCTGTTCCGCAAGTTCACCAAACGCTTCTCCTTCCGCGACGAGGGCGGCGCCGACGCCGTGCGCTCACTGCTCGATACGTACGGCGGTACCCGCATCGTTCACGGCCACAGCCCCATTCCCTATCTGCTCGGCGATGTCGGTTCCGAGGACGGCGAGGACAGCACCGGTCCGGTGGTCGACGGGCCGCACGTGTACGCCGACGGCCTGGCCATCGCGATGGACGGCGGGGTGACCATGGCCGGAAAGCTGCTGGTCCAGCAACTGCCCCTGGATAACTGAGCGTTCCCGGGGCAGGCGTACCCGGACGGCGGCCGGCGCACTACGGCGCAGGCCAGGTGCCAATTTCTGGAAACCCCCTGTCACGGCGCACCGTCACCGCTCTACCATCGCCTTATCCGTAGCAGGCTCCCCTCCGTTTCTGCCCGACGGCTCGTCAGCGTGCGAGCCCCAAGCCCTACGGAGCATCGGGGGATGCACATGAACAGCGTTCCGCAGCACCTGTTGAGCGAGGACCGCCAGGATTACGAGCGGCTCCTCGACGAGGCGCTGCGCTCCGCACACCACCGGCCCGAACTGGCCGCAGTGGGACAGCGGCTCAACCCGGAACAGCTGCGCACCATGGCGCTCAACGCCACCGCACTCATCACGGCGGCCGCGGCGACCGAGTACCAGCATTACGTGAAGGTTCGCGAGGAACTGCGCCGCCCGGCGCCGTCCACCCCGGCGACCACCCGCGAATCCGGCTCCAGCGAGCCGGGTACGGGTGCCGTGGGGCTCGCCACCACCATGGGAGAGGCCGCCGCCGAAACCGTCGGCGCGGGCGCCGTGGCCATCATCGCGGTCCTGGCACCCGTCCTGGCCGGAACGGCCGCGGCGATCTTCCTGCTCGTCGGCTACACGCTGAAGATGCTCGACCCCGAGCCGGGCATCGCTCAGACGATGGTCACCACCGGGTGGGTGTTCGGCGCCGTGACCGCGGTCGCCATCCTGCTCGCCGCCGTCGGTCTGTTGCTCACCGCCTTGAGCAACAGGCCGGCCCTGAATTCCGGACCGTACGACGAACTCAGCCAAGAGGTGGCAGGCGCCAGGGAGGCCTGGCGCCGGGCCTTGCTGGAGAACGGCATCCTGCCGTTCCTCCGGGAAGCCCTCGCCACCCCTGATCCGGCCGCGCTGCAGCGTGCGGCCCCGAAGATCCCGACCAGTCGTATGCCGCACCTGGGCTACGACCGTCCGGGCTTCACCAGTCCCGGTGACGGCCCGTCGGGCTCGCGCCCGAGCTTCACGAGCCCGGACTATTCCAGCCCGGATTTCGGAGGCCCGGACCACAAGCCGGAATGACCTGCGGCTTGCGCCCCCCGTGGTGCGCAAGCCGCAGGTCCGGCGCGGTGTGCTGTCGTATGCGGGCTGGACCGAGACGATGACGGGGCCGCAGGCCTGCGCCCCCGTCCCCTCGGCCGGGTCAGTCCGCGATCGGCAGATACACCCGGTTGCCTGCCGCCGCGAACTCCTTCGACTTCTCGGCCATGCCCTGCTCGATCTCCGCCTGGGTGCCGCCGTGTTCACGGCGGATGTCCTGGGAGATCTTCATCGAGCAGAACTTCGGCCCGCACATCGAGCAGAAGTGTGCCGTCTTGGCGGGCTCGGCCGGGAGGGTCTCGTCATGGAACTCACGGGCCGTGTCCGGGTCGAGGGCGAGGTTGAACTGATCCTCCCAGCGGAACTCGAACCGGGCGTCGGACAGCGCGTCGTCCCATTCCTGCGCACCAGGGTGCCCCTTGGCGAGATCGGCCGCGTGGGCAGCGATCTTGTACGTGATGACGCCGGTCTTGACGTCGTCACGGTTGGGCAGGCCCAGGTGCTCCTTGGGCGTGACGTAGCAGAGCATGGCCGTGCCCCACCAGGCGATCATCGCGGCGCCGATGCCGGAGGTGATGTGGTCGTACGCCGGGGCGACGTCCGTCGTCAGCGGGCCGAGCGTGTAGAACGGAGCTTCCTCGCAGATCTCCTGCTGGAGGTCGATGTTCTCCTTGATCTTGTGCATCGGGACGTGTCCCGGGCCCTCGATCATGGTCTGTACGTTGCAGCGCTTCGCGATCCGGTTGAGTTCCCCGAGCGTGCGCAGTTCGGCGAACTGCGCCTCGTCGTTGGCGTCCGCGATCGAGCCCGGCCTGAGGCCGTCGCCCAGCGAGTACGTGACGTCGTAGGCGGCGAGGATCTCGCAGAGTTCCTCGAAGTGCTCGTAGAGGAACGACTCCTTGTGGTGCGCCAGGCACCATGCCGCCATGATCGAGCCGCCGCGCGAGACGATCCCGGTCTTGCGGTTCGCCGTCAGCGGCACATACGCCAGACGGACGCCCGCGTGGACCGTCATGTAGTCCACGCCCTGCTCGGCCTGCTCGATGACCGTGTCCTTGTAGATCTCCCAGGTCAGCTCCTCGGCCCGGCCGTCGACCTTCTCCAGCGCCTGGTAGAGCGGCACCGTGCCGATGGGGACGGGGGAGTTGCGCAGCACCCACTCGCGTGTGGTGTGGATGTTGCGGCCCGTGGACAGGTCCATGACCGTGTCGGCACCCCAACGGGTCGCCCAGGTCATCTTCTCGACCTCCTCCTCGATGGAGGACGTGACCGCGGAGTTGCCGATGTTGGCGTTGACCTTCACCAGGAACCGCTTGCCGATGATCATCGGTTCGATCTCCGGGTGGTTCACGTTCGCGGGCAGAACGGCCCGCCCCGCCGCGATCTCCTCGCGCACGACCTCGGGCGAGACGTTCTCCCGGATGGCCACGTACTCCATCTCGGGCGTGATCTCCCCCCGTCGGGCATAGGCAAGTTGCGTGACCGCCTGGCCGTCCCGGCCGCGGCGCGGCAGGCGCGGGCGGCCGGGGAAGACCGCGTCGAGGTTGCGCAGCCCGCCGCGAGGCGAGGTGTGCTTGATCCCGTCGTCCTCGGGACGGACGGGACGGCCCGCGTACTCCTCGGTGTCGCCGCGGGCGATGATCCAGTTCTCCCGCAGCGGTGACAGACCGCGGCGGACGTCGGTTTCGACGAGTGGATCGGTGTACGGACCTGATGTGTCGTACAGCGTGACCGACTGCCCGTTGCTGAGGTGCACCTGACGGACCGGCACCTGCAGGTCGGGGCGGGAGCCCTCGACGTATGCCTTGTGCCAGCCGATGGACTTCCCGGCCTCCCCGTTGATCGCGTCCTCGGTCGCGTCCTGGGTGGAGGCAGGCGTGCGTGCGTCCTTGTTGGCCATGAGACCGATCTCCCTACGCCGGCATTACCCGGTAACAGGTTCGGCGGTCGACGCAGCGGTTTCCGTCTGCCGGCGTTTCATGGGAAACATCACTCGTGCCGAGTCACGTTCCACGTGAAACATCGCGAAGACGAAGGTCAGCGCCCTCTCAGCCCGGTGCTCCGAGCTCCCGCGTTTACAAAGGTGCCCCCACGCTAGCGTCAATTCGGGCGCGGTGAACAGAGGGGCCCCGCCGTTCTTGCGATGATCGGTCGGTGACCACGAATCAGCAGCCCCCGTTCCCGCCGCAAGAACCGCCGCGCGGAACCGGCTCCGGCACGGGGTCGGAACGCGGCTCGGGCGTGGTCGGGGGTGGCACCGCTCCGGGCAGAGGGCCGGATGCGGGTCGAGGTGCGCCCGGGGCGGGGCGGGGGGACGCTCCTGGCGGTGGCCGGGGTGGTGCCGCTCCTGGCATCGGGCAAGGGAATGCTCCGGGTCGTGGCCGGGGTGGCGCTTTCGGCATGGGTGTAGGTGGCAGCGGCGTGAGTGGCGTGGGCATGGGTGGCGGATCCGGCTCGGGTCCACGTGACCGGGCTGACTTCGGACCGGGCGACGGGCCGGGGGGCGGGCCCGGCGACCGGTCGGGCTTCGGTG